>CAYTOF010000032.1:0-25998 GCA_964439435.1 uncultured Oscillospiraceae bacterium | reverse complement strand
GTTTGAACGCCGCGTCGTATGTCCTTCTTCCCATTGCCTTCACAGCCTTTCTTGCGGCTATTATAGCAACTTATCTCTGTGTCCGTCAATGCGGGACTGGGTCAAAAGATACAGTAAATTCCAATTGCTCGTTATGAACTTATCATAATATAATATAGAGCGTTCGTCAACAGACAAATAAAAAGTATTCACACCAAATTGATTTCAAAGCGGTGAAACGGAAGGGATGTTATCATATACTTTTCAAATCTCATATTGACAATTAACGATATGAGGAGTATAATGAACGCACATGGTCGGCTGCAAAGGAGGTATAAATCCTGTGACCTCAAACAAACACAATGCACGTATCTTCAAAGCTCTGAGTGACGCAAACCGTTTAACAGTACTGGCGCTTTTGCGCAACGGTGAAAAATGTGCCTGTCATTTGTTGGAAGAGTTGAAAATCTCTCAACCGACATTATCACATCATATGAGAATCCTTTGCGACAGTGGCATTGTTAAGTCACGCAAAGAAGGCAAATGGTCCTATTATTCTTTTAATTCAGAAGGCGTTGAAACTGCTAAAAAGTTGCTGGATACCATCACCAAACAAAACATAGTAAAATGACATTTATATATTGGGTGATTTTTAATATACATTACATCGACACATGGAGATGTATCGATGTATCCGTTGCAAAGGAGAATTATGCAAACGATTAAAATTGCTTGGGATATTTTCCAAAATCAACTGCTTGGGATGCAATGGCTCAATCAAGCAGTCGGTAAGGGGCTCTCTGTTCTTGGATTGGACACATCCGGATGGATTGGCGGCAGTATACAGTTTTTTATCTATGATACGATAAAAATTTTCATTCTTTTATCCGTTTTGATTTTTGGAATATCATATATTCAGAGCTATTTCCCTCCGGAACGCAGCAGAAAAACTTTGGGGAAATTTCGCGGTATTGGAGCAAGTGCGATTGCTGCTTTGCTTGGCACTGTAACTCCTTTTTGTTCATGCTCTTCAATTCCTCTGTTTATTGGCTTTACAAATGCCGGCTTACCACTTGGTGTCACTTTTTCCTTTTTGATATCTTCCCCAATGGTTGACCTCGGCTCGTTGGTTTTGTTGATGAGTATTTTTGGTGCACCCATCGCCCTGGCTTATGTTTTAGTAGGCTTGATTCTGGCAATTGCCGGCGGCACTCTGATAGAAAAAATGCGAATGGAAAAGCATGTACAAGATTTTGTGAAAACAACCGGAATTGTTGATGCAGATTCAGAGAAGCTGACATGGAAGGAACGATTGACTTTTGCACGGGATCAAATGCTAGACACAATAAAAAAAGTTGGGCCATACATATTTATTGGTGTTGGTATCGGTGCTTTGATACACAATGTAATCCCTGAAAGCTTTATACAAACAGTTCTTGGTAAGGGCAATCCATTTTCAGTAATCTTGGCAACGCTTGTTGGCATACCGATGTATGCAGATATTTTCGGGACAATTCCTATTGCTGAGGCACTCTATGCAAAGGGGGTAGGGCTCGGAACGGTTCTGTCTTTTATGATGGGGGTTACCACTTTGTCTCTTCCCTCTATCATCATGCTTGGCAAAGCTATCAAACCAAGGCTTCTTGTGCTTTTTGTCGGAATATGCACTGTCGGCATTATTTTAATCGGATATCTCTTCAACGCCCTGCAATTTTTATTTTAAGTAAATTGAATCAAATTTTATATAATGGAGGAGAATATGGCACTATTTGGCAGTAAAAAGAGAAAAATGACGAACCGTAGTGGCAATTGTTGCCAAGACGCGGGCGAGTTAAAGGCAGTAGAATCAAGGAGAGCAAAGGGAAATGGGGCGGTTGTAAAAGTTCTTGGAGCAGGTTGCAAAAAATGCAAAAAGCTTGAAGCCAATGCAAAGGCTGCTCTGTTACAACTGAAAATGGATACTGACATAGAGCATGTGACTGATTTTGCAAAAATCACAGCTTATGGGGTGATGACAACGCCGGCGCTTGTTTATAAAGAAAAAGTTATATCATACGGCAAAGTGTTGAGCGTAGATGAAATTATAAAATTATTGCAATAAGGCTGATTGCGATAACATTTGACCTAAAACAACAGCCGGTAATTGATGTCTGTTTATGAACACATAAGAGATTTGTTTCTTACAAACACTAAAACCCACTCCAAAGATAAAGCCGGAGTGGGTTTTAGCAGATCATTTTAAAATTGTTCGGGTAAAAAATTGCAGTAATTTAATCAAAAGACACTTGCTTATCAGCTTGGAGTTTCATCTTGACCTCTGAACCATCAGCGGAGTGTGTGACTGTGCCTTTTATGACAAAACCCGATATGGAATCCGATTTTTCTACTGTTCCTTTAAAGATGATGTCGATGCTGGTGGTGTCTTCGACTTCCGCAAACTCGCCTTCATATGCAGGCCCCTCCGCTATACTACGGCTTGTTCCCTGGGATTTACCCTCCATCTCTATAACGCCGTCTGAAGAGACAGTGCCCTCGAGATGCACGTCGTTTGAGCTCTCAGTTGTAAATTTGACACCATACAGTGAATATACAAAAGAGCTTTCGAAGGTGTATTCGATTATGACCGTGTTGTCACTTTTTATGTAAATATACACATCTTGGTCAGGAGTGCTTCCAGTGGCGTTCAATGCGGTATAGAACTTTTCATGTGCAGCTCTCAAAGGCAAAAGACCTCTATAGGTACCTGTGAAGTCGTCAAACTTGATGGGAACATCCACTATATCGCCGTCAATTTTGATGTCAACGACCAGAACAGGGGTTGCCTCATGTAATCTGTCCTTGTCTTCAGGTTTGTACACCGCCACTTTGTTGAAAGCGCCTGCTCTTTGATGGGCTATGGTTGTGAACACTATGGACCCTTTACCGTCTTTGTCCAGCACAGTGGCCCAATCCGCCAAATTCTGCTTCTCATGCAGGGTTTTTGATTGGGGGACAACAATATAGCCTGCATAGATGGGCTTTTCCAATGTATTAGCCGATTCGTCAGTATATTTCAACTCTATTGTTTTGTTGAGCTGTGCTTGAAAAACTTCGATCTTTTTCTCCAGTTCGCGTTCGCGGCGCAGAAATATTTCCTCTTGTTTTTCTCTCATCATCGGCCTGATGCGTTTGTTCAACAAAGTGTTGCGCAAGGCATTTATCAGCTCTTCTTTTATATCCTGATATATGTGATATTCCCTTTCATCGGGATGGTCAAAGAAATTCATATAGGCAAGAGCGCTGTTGTAGTTGCTGGAAGGGCCAATTGTTTGATTGAAGGTTGAATTCTGCTTGACAAGATATGCCTCAAGGGATGAAAATGCGTGACCGTCAATATATGTTAGATTGTCTACATATTGCCATAAATTTATTTGAAAGTCTTTGTCCGGAGTGATTTTACCTTCTTTTGTCAATGATACGGCGGTGCTTTCCTCATAGTGGACAAGACCCCAGTTGCCGTATAGGTAGCCATTTTTGTTGGCAATTACTTTTTGGGCGCGATCGGCGGCGGATAGCTCCCAGAACCTTGAGACATATACATCCAGCTCTTCATGTATAAGCTGTTTAAAATAATCTTCTCTGCTGAGCCCTTCGGGCAAGTCAGAGGATTCCAATGCTTTTTTATTGAGGTCGCTGATTATTTCAAACCACTCGTTGTTGCTTCTGTATGCTCCGCCATTTTTGGGCGCTGTGTTATAGTATTCGTTTACAGCTCCAAAGAGCTTTTTGTGTTCGGGCAAGTCAGCGTATTTGCAGTGTTCTACGGGACCAAAAATCAACTCATAGACAAAAAGACCCACAATCGCCCAAGAAGCAAAATATCCGGCGGTTGCTCCAAAGAACATTTCTGCGACAGTGGCACCTTGATAATAGATCATGGCTTTAAAGAAGTTAAAGGTGGCCTCCGCGGCTGCTTTGCCATAATACATGTCCGAGGCCAACTGGAACAGGGCAAGGGCACCACCCAAGTGGTTGAGAGAGGAGTTGATAGCCTCTAACTTTGTACCTCTGTAACCGTCCATTAAAAGCACTGCTTTTGAGCCGTGCTCAGGAAAACCCTCCATTGTGCCAAGCCAGGACATGGCAGTATCTATTGTCGTTTGGTTTGTGGTATCTGTTCCGCGATAAGCGATGTTTTGAATTATTTGTTCGTTGTCAAAAAGACCATATTTTGATTTGGCATATTCAAGGTTATATCTGAATGCGTTTTCCATAAGGTCATCTTCGGGATATGTGTAGAAAACACCGTAGTTTGGAGCATCTTCCCAGACTTCATTGGAGGTGAATATCTGCCTTTTGCTCAGGTCAACAGTGCCACCGGCCATGGGAGTATCAGATAGGTTGCTGTTTATCGCATATCCGTGAAGAGAGAGATGGTATGTGGAAATAACGACCATCATTCTGGTTTCGTCAATCTCGAAATGAGATCTGCGCCAATAGTTGGTTTCTTCGTCAAAATGGATACCAACAATACATTCCTGAGCAGAATGTCCAACGGGAAGATCCTTTTTGTCATAGGGAATTTCCAGCGTAATTACACCCTCAATGGGTTTGTCCGATTCCAATGAAAAGTCATAAACCTTCAACTTGATGCCGTCAAAAGGTGGGGGAGAGTCTGTCTCTCTGATTTTGGCAGTGGCGGATTTGTCAAAAGAGAGGGAGGAAACATTCATGCTGACATTTTCATTCTCTGCCAGAATAGTATAGTTGTCTTCAGACAAAACAGCTTCCGCAATGACTTTTCCCTGTTTTATGGGCTTGTCAACATTATTATCTTTTTCCTCGGGCTTGGATTTGCCATAGTCATTGAAAAAACCTAGATTTGTGTCGTATTTGTTGTTTACAATCGGAAATACGATGAAATTTACCAAAAGGCATACAATCAAAACGATGGAAATGGCTATTGTGAAGATAACGGGCTTACTCTTTTTGTTTTTTGTTTCGCTGGCAACCGGTTGCCATGTGGGAGGAGGGAATGGGCTTAAAAATAGAGGCTGCCCACAGGTAGAACAGAATTGATTACCCGGCTTGTTGAGGTTGCCACAGGCTTGACAGACAATGGCATTGGGGGTCGGATTTTGTGCAACTTGAACGCGTGTACCGCAGCGTGCACACCAATTTTGACCTGGTGATATTTTTGCTCCGCAATTACTGCATGCTGAATTCATAAAGCATCCCTTCTCTATATTTTTCGATTCAAAAGACTCTTTCACGTTTGAATCGAGATTGCACCAGTCCTCTTTGTTGTCTTTTACGTCTAGTGAAAGTCAATTCCACTATAATTATACTTGAAAAGTGAGCATATTACAATATTATCAACTAAAACACTGAAAAATTAATATACAAAAAATGCATTTTACAAAATATTCCACCGCAAAATATAAGCGGTGGAATATGTGTGTGCTTTTCTGACAGGAATGCATTATATCTGGTTCAGTGCTTGTTTTAAATCCTCGATGATGTCTTCTGCGTGCTCTATGCCCACAGAAAAGCGAATCAGATCCGAGGCAATCCCTGCTTGGCTCAACTGCTCGTCTGAGAGCTGGCGATGGGTGTGGCTTGCAGGGTGTAGAAGGCATGTTTTGCTGTCCGCTACATGGGTGACGATGGAAGCCAACTTCAGTTTGTCCATAAACCTGATAGATCTTTCTCTGCCGCCTTTTATGGCAAAGGTAAGCACTCCGCATGAACCGTTAGGCAGATATTTTTTGCAAAGATCATAATACTTGTCGCCTTCGAGGTCGGGATAATGGACCCAGGCAACTTTATCTTGCACAGACAGAAATTTTGCCACCGCCAGTGCGTTGTCACAGTGTTGTTTCATTCTGAGATGGAGGGTTTCCAATCCGAGGTTAATGTAAAAAGCATTTTGCGGTGACTGAATAGCTCCGAAATCTCGCATGAGCTGGGCAGTTGCCTTTGTGATGTAGGCACCTTTACCAAATCGCTCCGCATATGTTATCCCGTGATAGGACTCATCCGGGGTTGTGAGCCCGGGGAATTTTTCTTTGTGTGCGACCCAATCGAAGTTGCCGCTGTCGACAATGCAGCCCCCCACACTTATGGCGTGACCGTCCATGTATTTTGTTGTGGAGTGGGTTACGATATCTGCTCCCCATTCAAAGGGCCTGCAATTTATAGGTGTAGCAAATGTGTTGTCGACTATTAGCGGGACACCGTGAGAGTGGGCGAGTCTTGCAAACTTATCAAAGTCGAACACGGATACTGTTGGGTTTGTGATGGTTTCACCGAACACTGCCTTTGTGTTGGGTTTGAAAAACTTAGCCAGCTCATCTTCGGAAAGCTCCTGATCTACAAAGGTGCATTCTATACCGAGTTTTTTCAGAGTGACGCCAAATAGGTTGTAAGTGCCGCCATATATTGCAGAGGAGGAGATGAAGTGATCGCCCGCTTCACAGATATTGAAAATCGCAAAAAAGTTGGCAGCTTGGCCGGAAGATGTCAGCATTGCGGCGACACCGCCTTCAAGGGCACAAATTTTTGCTGCAACAGCATCATTGGTGGGGTTTTGAAGTCTTGTGTAAAAATAGCCTTCGGCTTCTAGGTCAAACAACTGTCCCATCTCTTCGCTTGTATCATATTTAAATGTAGTGCTTTGATAAATGGGCAACTGCCTTGGGGCGCCTTTTGAGGGTGTCCAACCCTCGTGCACACATTTGGTTTCGATTTTAAAGTCCATCTATACCTCCTTGAATGTTGTAAAATGAATTTCATATGATTTATTTTATATTTACATGTATATGAATCATATGTACAGTATTTTATCATACTATACATTTGTTGTATATAGCATTTTGCATGGCAATTTGTTCAACGGCTGTTTATCTCTTGGATGGTTTCCAAAAATGCGATGACATTTTCAACAGGTACCTCGGGCTCAAGGACATGGGTGGGAGAGATGATATATGCACCGTCATAGCCAAGCTCCTCTACCCGTTGATAAATTGTGCGTTTAACATCATCCGGAGAACCGAAGGGCATGGTGGTTTGCGTTCCTATGGCTCCGTCGATAACAGCTTTGCCTGCCAGAAGGCTCTTTGTCTCTTTTAAATCCAAACATTCCGGCTGAGCGGGATTCAAAATTGTAACGCCCATTTCGAGAAGATCGGGAATGATATTTTCAATATTGCCATCACTGTGATACCATATATGTATATCAGGCTTTATTTTGCGAGCTGCATCATACACCTTTGCCCATCTTGGCTTTATGAGTTCGGCCCATTTTTGATAGGAAAACATGAGAGCTCTTTGATTTGCAACATCATCTGCAGTTATCAAGCAGTCGCAACCCGCTTTTGCTCCCTCTATCGCGGCATACAAGTTGAGCTCTGTAATTTTATCCAGTATTACCTCGCACCATGTGGGGTTTAAAATCATATCCGCCAAAAAATTTTCATAGCCTCTAATTTGCCATGCGTTTTCGTACATATGACCGATATATATAGATGCCACTTTGTTCTCAGCATGTAGCATTTGCACTTTGTGTTTCAAATCAGAGGAGACAACATCCTTTAAACCTATATAGGGAAAGTTTAACAACTCTTCGATTGACTTGGCATCCTGAAGTGGGCTGACATATTGCGTGAAGTGAAAACTGCTTCCCGGAATCTCAAGGACACCTATGTTGTTTATAAAAGAACCTTTCGGCAAATTAGAAGTGTCGTGGTATGCCTCATATCTTTTTAAAGGATTACCTGATTGTACATTAAGACCCATTGAAGCTCTAGGAAACATACCAAAGTGCGTAGTGAGGTTCACGGATTTTGGTATGTCCAAATGGACTCTAAGTTTGTTTTCCAGATGAGGTGTAAAGTCCATGTTGAAGAGATATTTGCCTGTGTATATATGATTTGTTGTACTGCGAAACAATTCCAACTGATTCACAATGATACCTCCAAAAGGGTTTTTATAAAACAATTGCACCATATTGTAGCGATGTTATTTTTTAGACCGCCACTATTGGCTTTACTTTAACTTGGAAATATAGTATTATCTCATTAAACACATTAGCAGATGTGTTTAATGCATGGAAAGGGAACAATATGAAGATTAAATTGATGAGCTTTAACATTCAACACGGAAGAAATCACAATTTAGAAGGTGATGTGATAGATTTGCCTTTTATGGCAAGGACAATCTTAGAAAACGCTCCCGATTTTGTGGGTTTGCAGGAAGTGCGATGCGGCACAGCCAAGAATTATGCGGACCAACCGGAGATTCTTGCTGACATTACAGGAGGCAAAGCCTATTTTGGGAAAAACATTGAATTTGGAGAGGGTATGGGCTACGGAAATGCTGTCATCTCTCGTTTGCCCGTGGCAGATTGGAGTAATGTTCATATTCCGGATCCGAAAATAAAGGCCTATAATGGGTATTACGAGAGCCGTGGAATTATGAAAATGACTGTACAGTGCGGCGAAAAATCTATTTTGATGTTGGTTTCTCACTTTGGACTAAATCCGGATGAGCATGAAAACGCTGTCGACACGGTGCTTGATATTGTTTCGAAATATGATGGACCTGTGATACTTATGGGTGATTTGAATATGTCTCCGGAAGCCAAACCGCTCAAGTGTCTTTCAGCTGTGTTGAAGGACGCAGCTGCTGAACTGCAAAATGAAGAATTTACCTTTCCGTCTGATGATCCAAAAGTGAGAATTGATTATTTTTGGTATCGCGGTGTGCAACCTGTTGCAATCAGCACCTACAAACCTGTGGTGTCTGACCACTGTCCCGTTATCGCTGAATTCAAAGTATAAATGACATTCAAATAAAAACAGATTATGAAAGGAAGAGAAAATGAAAACGCTATTGATTTTAAGTGATGGTATGCGTCCTCGGGACATCGAAGGCCATGAATTTATCGAAAAGCTCAAAGCCGAAAGCACTTACTGTATGAGAGCGCAGACGGTGATGCCGTCCGTGACTTTGCCGTGCCATATGTCACTGTTCCACAGCGTAGATCCGGATAGACACGGGGTCACCACAAACACATATATGCCTCAAGTGCGACCAATCGACGGTTTGTTTGAAGTTCTTAGCCAAGCAGGAAACAAATGCGCTATTCTCTACAACTGGGAGCAGCTAAAGGATCTTTCCAGACCCGGATCTCTGGCAAGAAGTGACTTTCAATCAGCCGGAAAATACGGAGGAGAGCAGTCCGATCTGTATCATTGTGAGCATGCAAAAGAATGGTGCAAAAATGGAGACATCGACTTTATGTTCCTATACCTTGGATGGGTAGATGGAGCGGGACATGGACACGGTTGGGGCAGTGACTTTTATATGGATTCGATCAACAAAACCCTCAACATGGCAAAGGATGTGATTGAGGCCCTGAAGGACAAATACACAATCTATTTAACGGCTGACCATGGAGGACACGACAGGTCACATGGCCATGATATACCTGAGGATATGGAAATACCTCTGTTTTGCTATGGGGATCCGTTTGAAAAAGGAAAAGAGCTGAAAGGGCTGAACATAAAAGACATCGCCCCCACAATCGCCACTCTCCACGGAGCAAGGATCCCCGAGGAGTGGGAAGGCAATATAATTAAATAGAGTATCCAATAAGACAAAGGGAACTTGAAACAGCCGCTGATGGCTATTTCAAGTTCCTCTCCCATTCCCCTTCATTGAAACCTACAAGAGTGATATTGTCCTTGATTAAAAGAGGGCGTTTGACGAGCATACCATCAGTTGCAAGCAAAGCAAGCTGTTCGTGCTTCTCCATAGAGTCAAGGGTTTTTGAAAGACCAAGCTCTCTGTACTTCAAGCCACTTGTATTGAAGAAACGCCTCAGTGGGAGCTCGCTGTTTGAATACCATGTCTCAAGTTCGATTTGACTTGGGTTTTCTTGCTTTATATCTCGCGTTGTGTATTCAAAACCATTTTCATCAAGCCATTTTTGAGCTTTTTTACAAGTAGAACATTTTGGATAGCAGATAAACAACATGATATTTTCCTCCTAAAAAATTATAAAAGAAATTTAAAGAGCTGTGCCTTTGTGAGGTATAAACAGATTTGAAACCTCAACACCTTCATGTTTTAAAAGTTCAAGCTTTGTGGCAATCCCGCCGGCATAACCCACAAGGCTGCCATTTGAGCCTATTACGCGATGGCAGGGTACGACGATAGATATTGGGTTGTGTCCGACGGCACTCCCTACTGCCTGAGCAGACATGGTCCGAGCATTCATTTTTTTAGCCGCCTGTTTTGCAATTTCACCGTAAGTTATGACTTCGCCGTAGGGTATCTCGCACAAAATAGACAGTATTGTTTTACGAAAAGTGCTGCCGCTGAGTTGGATCGGTAGTGATGATATTTCGGGTTTTGTCCCATCGAAATATTCGTCGAGCCAATTTACAGTACATTTATGTATCTGCATGTCGGAATCAGTCGGTTTCGCATCGGAAATATTGGGACAAAAATATTTCTGCCCGTGTTTCCAAATGCCCAGAAGCTTATTACCGTCGCTTACGATTCTGTATTTGCCGACGGGAGTGCTGTAATCGTTGTAATAATACATTAAATTCACCACTTTTTAACGAAAGTTCCACGTGCAGATGGTTGCATAACTGCGCCAAGGACGCCACTGTTCAGCCAATTGTAGAATTTCTTTTGGCTTTCGTGGTGCAAAGACCTTTTTTATGCCATAATCTGTCTCTAAAAAGGCATCTGACCATTCAAGGGCGCGCATTGCTATGTAGTTTGCTGTCCAATGGCCAATGCCGCGTATACTCCGCAATTTTTTAATATCTTGCTCCGGATAGAGCGAAGGGCCAAAATTAATCTCTTTTGACACAAGATGCGAAGCTATTGTTTTTATTGTGTTTGAACGAGTAGCGATAACGCCGATATTGCCAAATTGATTTTCGACATCATCCCCTAAAGATACAATGGTCTCAGGAGTTGGTGTAAGTACGCTTAAAGTTTCCGTACCGTTGGGAATGGGAGTTCCAAATTTAAGTGCGACTCTTCCGGCCAAAGTTCCGGCGGCTTTAACTGTAATCTGTTGTCCGAGAACGGCTCTTATGATCATTTCGAAAGGATCAAAGTTGCCGGGCACGCGAGTGCCTGCAAGGCACAACTCCGGATAAACTTCATTCATCGACGAAAGTACATCATATATGGGAAGTGGGTCGGCGCGCAGGTCAAATAAGGTATTGATTTTTGAAAGCACTTGGGGTAAAACGGGCAGAAGTGATTTGTTCACTGTTAGAGAGAGCATATTAAGTGTAGGGTTGTTTTTCACTTTTAGGATACCCGTGTGGGTATTGCCCTCAAAGTCGTTTAAGCAAACAGTCCGCGAATATGTGTCATTTTCTACGCTTTCAACGCCTTTGATTTTGCGTATTTGGAGGAAGTTGATCATACGGCCCCAGAGATAAGGTGGTCGAAAAGGAAGGAGAAGGGTGATGTCTTCTTCTGAGACATGAGTGTTTTTTCTTTCTTTTTGGAATAAAGAGGGGGAGAGACGATATTTTGGGGTAAGCAGCAGATATAAATCGTCTTCAGTGCGCAGGCCTGTGGCCTTGGCGATTTCGCAAAGTGTAAGACCTGTTTCCGTTAAAAGTCTTTTTGCGAGATGCAAACGGCAAGTCAGAAGATACTGTTTGGATGTAACTTTATATTTTGATTTTAGAAAATCATCTATCTGTGAAGGTGTGAGTCCCAGTGCCAATGCCGTTGAATCACCACATAGTTCTTGATTGCAGTTGTCCTCAAGATATCGTGCCACCAGATAAGCTTTTGTTCTTTGGGCGTTTATGGATATGCCGGGAGCCAGTTCAGGACGGCATTCCAAACAGGGCGCAAAGTCAAGCCGTTCTGCTTCAGCCGCGCAGGAAAAGTAGATTATTTCATCAGTATTTTGTGGTTGAGGCGACTTGCAGATATTGCGACAATATACTTTTGAGGGTAGTACACCAACAAAAAAGTGACCGTCATATCGAGCATCTCTGGAGTGATAAGCGGTTTGCATTGTAAAATGATTTAAAGTAAACATAAATACCCTTGAATAAGATGATTGTTTTATCAAACAATCAGTTGTATGCCGCTTAAGATAAATTTAGCCGCAAAGAAACATAAAAAAAGTCCGAGAGAAGCAATGATAAGCCGCCAAACTTTGCCGCCTATAAACTTGCTTATTTTATCGCATAGCAAAGCTACGGCGAAGTACCATGTGAGATCGGCAAGGGCATGACCTGAATAAAACAGGGTGACATTTTTTATGCCAATCTGACCGTTGTCTAAAAGGAAACCCAAACCCACTGTGGCCCACCACAAAAGCAAATATGGGTTTAAGATGGAAATGACACCGGACTTCAGTACTATTTGCATGTTTCCGGACTTTTGATCATCTGTATTTGCTGTGTAGTTGGTGTCTTTGCTTCGCAGGGCTGAATAGACCATATCAAAGCCAAACCAGAGCAAAGCTGCACCGCCGACAAAAAAGAGGATTATTTTGGATATGTTGTATTCGAGTATACGGCCAAAGCCAACAACGAGCAGAATAACAAGGCTTAGCTCGACTAAAACATGGCCAAGGGTTGTGAGCAAACCTGCTTTCCAACCGCATTTTAGACTGCGTTCTATATCATAAGTGAGTAAGGGTCCGGGCATCATAGCGCCGGAATACCCGACGACGAGGGCTGTTAGAAAAAGAGACATGTCTTGTTCACCATAAAATTCAAAACTAATTTGCTTTATTGAATTATACCACTTTTGCACATTTTATTAAAGCACCGGTATCTATACTTTCATTCGGTTATGAGCAAAAGAAAGGCAATAGATAGATTTTTTCCAATATTGCCGATTAACAAAGCAAAATGCTTGCTCGTTTGAATCGAAATTGATAAACTTAAGACAAGCAACTTTAAACTGGAAGCATATGGAGGGTTGAAAAATATGAAAAAATCAGGAAGAACAGTACATGAGCTACTACCGGGACATATGAATCCTAGGAATAGCGAGGGCGCCTTTATTGATTTGACTGACGGACAGATAATGTTTGCCTACAGTCACTATATTTCTGACAGTTATGGTGATGGGGCCCCTGCTACTATTGCCAGGGTTTATTCAAATGATGATGGTGAGACTTGGTACGGGAGAGAAATATTCCTCACTCCGGAAGAGGAAAATGCAGACAATCTTATGAGCGTTTCTATGCTGAGATTACAAAATAATGATATAGGACTTTTTTATATTATTAAGCGCGGAGAGCTTGATGAGTGCAGGCTGCACTTGCGGAGATCTTCAGATGAAGGAAAAACCTGGAGTGAAGCGGTTTGTTGCATAAATATGCAAGGATATTTTGTTACAAACAACGACCGTGTTATAAAGCTGTCATCAGGACGCTTGATTGTCCCGACATCAAAACACAACATAAGAGAACAAGCAGGTCAATGGGGAGATATTTTTGACGAAAGAGGTTTTGTGTATTTTTATTATTCCGATGATGACGGCTACACTTGGGAAGAAGCGCGAAATGTTATTTCTCTACACAGTCAAATTTCAAAATCCGGTTTGCATGAGCCGGGAGTGATTGAACTTAAAAATGGTTGTATATGGGCATGGGCACGCACAGATATGGGCAGGCAATATCAAATGTTTTCATTCGACCAAGGTTTTCGATGGACCATGGCGGAACCCTCTTTTTTCACGAGCCCCTGTTCGCCTCTTTCTATGAAGCGCATCCCACACACAGGTGATTTGCTTGCCGTATGGAATCCGATTCCAAGTTATCAAACAAGGAAAGCCCACAGGGCAAGTTGGGATAGAACCCCGTTGATCGGCGCGATAAGTAAAGACGAAGGGGCAAGTTGGGAAAACTATTTTACGATTGAAGATGATGAAGATGCAGGATATTGCTACTGTGCCATACACTTTATAAAAGATACGGTGCTATTTGCTTATTGTGCAGGCGGTCAGGAAGATGGTGGTTGTCCCTTAGTGAAATTGCGCATCAAGAAAGTCGCACTATCTGAAGTTATGATTGATTAAAACGTCATAGACATGTATATTGACTCATTCACGAAGCCTTACTTTCGATAAAGCAAGGTTTTGTGTCATTTAGACGATTTTTTATTATGCACTTTGACAAGGCTAGGTATAGTAATTATGTCACTTACAGAAAGGATGATAAAGCGTATAATCTTTGAAAGGAGTGGTTTTTGACATGGTTACATATATTTTTTATGGTGCGGCTTTTGTCGGCTTAGCAGTTTCGCTAGCTAAAAGTAAAACAAAAACAATAATGGCGTTGAAGAAGTCATGGAAATCCTTTGAAAATATTATGCCTGACTTTTTGGCTGTTATAGTGATAATCGGTATGGCTCTTGCTCTTTTGACCCCCGAACAGATATCCAAACTGCTTGGGAATGAATCCGGCTGGATAGGTGTAATAGTGGCATCTCTCATTGGGGCGATCACACTTATCCCGGGATTTGTTGCCTTTCCGCTTGCTGCGGCACTTTTAGAAAACGGAGCAGGATATATGCAGATAGCAGCTTTCATCTCCACCTTGATGATGGTGGGGATTGTCACTATGCCAATGGAAATTAAAACATTTGGCAAGAAAGCGACATTTTTAAGAAATGGCCTTGCCTTTGCGTTTTCACTTGTGGTTGCCGGTATTATGGGGGTTATGTTGAAATGAAAAAATTAATGAAGCTGTTAAACAGATACAAGGTGTTTTTGACTCTGATCATCTTGAACCTAGTGATACTCATATTAAAACCTGAAGTTGGCACGAAATCCTTTCAAATAACCTTAAAAAATCTACTCGAAATGCTCACTATAATCCCGCCAATTTTCATTTTGCTTGGGCTTTTAGATACTTGGGTTCAAAAAGAAACCATGGTCAAATATATGGGTGAAAAATCAGGAATCATTGGTGTGCTGATAGCGTTTTTAGTTGGATCAGTCGCTTCTGGGCCTTTATATGCGGCATTCCCGATTGCGACTGTGTTTTTGAAAAAAGGTAGCAAATTTTCCAATGTACTGATTTTTATCGGAGCGTGGTCGACGACAAAAATTCCACTTTTGTTGTTTGAGGCATCATCGATCGGATTGAATTTCACTTTGCTTCGGCTTGCTTTGAACATTCCGGGAATTGCTCTCATTGCTTTGTTCACGGAAAAACTTCTGGGAGAAGAGGGCAAAATAGCCATTGTCAAAAAAGCAGAGAGTGTAGAGTAACAATATGCTCTTTTAAACTTGACAGCAACTTTCATATACAGTATTATTGACATGCAAAATAATAATTTGAGGAAATGATGAAATACATTTCAAGATATATTGAAGCAATATTTAACACAACTTATTTGCTGACAACAGCAACAGGAGGCATTCTGCTGCTTATAAAGAACAAAAATGAATATCCTTTTTGGATGGCGGGAATAATGGCAATGATATTAGTTGCCGGGGATGCGTTTCATCTTGTTCCGCGTATAATGCTCATAAAGCCTGACAAAGAGGAAAGATTGCGTGTTTTTCTTGGCAGAGGCAAGCAAATAGCGTCCATAACCATGACAGTCTTTTATGTTGTCTTATGGGAAGCAGGCATAGAGTTTTATGCGCTAACACATATGCGACTTTGGAGCTTTGTCCTTTATGGGCTTGCATTTATCCGCATAGTACTATGCCTTATTCCGCAAAACAAATGGACGGAAAAAGACTCGCCGATTAAAATGGGCATATTGAGAAACATTCCGTTCCTTTTCCAGGGTATGCTCGTCGCACACATGTATTTTATAAATAGGACCGGTATTCCCACGTTGAAGTTGGTTTGGTTTGCCATAATCATAAGCTTTGCTTTATATATACCTGTGGTTTTATGGAACAGGAAAATATCCGCAATAGGCATCTTGATGCTACCTAAAACATGTGCATACATGTGGATTGTTGGCATGTTTTTGGCAATTTGAGATTTAGATTTATGGTTATATGCTCAAATGACATTCTTTTGATATCATTCTCAAACTTTTGAACAGAGGTTTGGAGATTTTGATAAATATAGCTAGAAAGGGAGAATTATGGATAAGTATAAGAAGCTTACAAACGAAGTCGGCGCACCCATTGCTGACAACGAAAATGCCATAACAGCCGGGCCAAGAGGTCCTGTCGTGATGCAGGATGTTTGGTTGATGGAGAAAATGGCACACT
Source organism: uncultured Oscillospiraceae bacterium (assembly GCA_964439435.1). Classification (GTDB taxonomy): domain Bacteria; phylum Bacillota; class Clostridia; order Oscillospirales; family QAMX01; genus CAYTOF01. Next base: position 9,789 of record CAYTOF010000032.1, on the reverse strand, counting down.
TCAACCGTGAGGTTATACCGGAGCGCCGGATGCATGCAAAAGGCTGGGGCGCTTATGGACATTTTACGGTGACGCAGGATATTTCAAAATACACCAAGGCAAAAGTGCTCCAACCCGGAGCAAAGACGGATCTGTTTATTCGCTTCTCAACAGTTGCAGGAGAGCGCGGAGCTGCGGATTGCGAGCGGGACATCAGAGGTGTTGCTGTCAAGTTTTACACAGAAGAAGGCAATTGGGATCTGGTTGGCAACAATACGCCGACATTTTTCATACGGGACGTACACAACTTCGCAGACTTAAACCGTGCTGTCAAACGCGATCCGCACACCGGAAGGCGTTCGCCTCAAAATAATTGGGATTTCTGGACTCTATTGCCTGAATGTTTTCATCAAATAACAGTTGTTATGAGTGACAGAGGCATCCCTGCGTCTTTTAGAAATATGCACTTCTTTGGAGAACACACATTTTCCTTTTATAACAAGGAAAACAAGCGCGTGTGGTGCAAATTTCATTTCAAAACTCAACAAGGGATAAAAAATCTTTCGAACGAAGAGGCAGCAAAAATTAACGGGATGGATCGAGAGCATCACGGCAAGGATCTTTACGATGCCATAGAAAGAGGCGATTATCCCAAGTGGACAATGTATGTCCAGATAATGACGGAAGAACAAGCAAAGAACCATTATGAAAACCCTTTTGACATCACTAAGATATGGCGCAAAGCCAAATATCCGCTTATTGAAGTCGGCGTCTTAGAACTAAATCGCAACCCGGAAAACTACTTTGCTGAAGTGGAGCAGGCAGCATTTACACCTGCACATGTAGTTCCCGGCATCGGGTTTAGTCCGGACCGTTTCCTCCAAGGCAGATTGTTCTCATATGGAGATGCTCATCGCTATCGCTTGGGCATAAATTATAATCAAATCCCTGTAAACCGTGCAAAAGTACCGGTGAGCGATTACCACAGAGATGGTGCTATGCGGACAGACGGTAACTATGGAAGAGCACCGGCGTATACGCCCAACAGCTACGGTATTTGGGCAGCTCAACCGGAAGTTATGGAACCCCCTCTTGAATTAGAAGGAGCTATGTATCATTACGACCCCAAGAACGATCCCTCTGACGACTGTTTCAAAGCAGGTGGAGATTTATGGCGTGTGATGACTGAGGATAAGAAACAGCTGTTGATAGAAAACACTGTATGTGACATTAAACCCGTTACGGAGAACATAAAATATCGGCATGCAGCGCATTGCCAGTTGGCAGACCCTGAATATGGACGGCGTTTTTCCGAAGCTGCGGGGCTTGACTATGAAAAAGTCAAGGAACTTTCAAAGCTTAGCAATGATGATTTGAATAGAGCTACTCTGACAGATGCAAAATAAGATATAGTTGCATGCAGTGCATTAACCGCACACCTCATGAACTTTTATGTAGTGAGGTGTGCGGTGCATTATTATACGGCATGGTGCAATATTATTCGCAACGTTCAAAAAAATATTGACATAATTTGGAAGCTTTGATACTATATACGGAAAGAGATATTTGAGATAAAAGGCTCATGCACAGGGAGAACCTGCCACATGTGCGGCAATTGCCAATAGCTTTGTGTCATCTAAAGTGGATTTGATCATGGCAAACGCCACTCCCGCATTGCAAGCTGCAGCAACGGCAACTTCTGATATCCCGATTCTTGGGACATCCATCACCGAATATGGTGTTGCGCTTGGCATTGACAATTTCAGCGGCACAGTTGGGGGAAATGTGTCCGGTACATCCGACCTTGCTCCACTAGATCAACAGGCAAAAATGATACTCGATCTTTTTCCGAACGCAAAGTCGGTGGGGCTGATTTATTGCTCAGCGGAACCAAACTCTCTTTATCAAGTGACAACCGTGCAGAAATATTTGCAAGACAGTGGTGTGTCCGCTAAGCTTTTTGCTTTTGCGGATTCAAATGATTTGGCGAGCGTGACCACTACCGCTGTGGGCGAATCCGATGTTATCTATGTGCCAACCGACAATACCGTTGCTTCTAATACCGGCATAATAGACAATATATGCAGACCTGCCAAAATTCCGGTTGTTGCCGGGGAGGAAGGTATTTGCTCCGGATGCGGTGTTGCAACTCTCTCAATAGATTATTATGACCTTGGTTATGCCACAGGTATTATGGCATATAAAATTCTTACAGGAGAGGCTGACATTTCAAAAATGCCGGTGGAATATGCACCGATTTTTACAAAAAAGTATAATAAAACAATTTGTGACGAGCTTGGAATAGAGATGCCCTCTGATTATGTAGCAATTGAAAATTAAATGTGATGGAGAAATGATATTATGACCTTGGACATAAGTCTGCTTTTCGGTCAACTTCCGGGTGCGGTTGCTCAGGGTTTGATATGGGGAGTCATGGCGGTCGGGGTATATCTGACATATAAAATTTTGGACATTGCCGACTTGACAGTGGACGGTTCCTTTTGTACCGGAGCCGCTGTCTGTGTCATGCTTATTCTAAATGGATGCAATATTTGGCTTGCAATGCTCGCGGCATTTGGAGCCGGAATGATAGCCGGCTTTGTCACGGGTCTGTTTCATGTGCATTTTGGCATCTCTGCAATCTTGTCGGGCATATTGACACAGCTCGGTTTATGGACAGTGAATTTGATGATTATGGGGAAACCGAACCAGGCAATTAACATAGACAAGTATGACCTTGTCGTGTCTTTGCGCTATCTGCAGGATGTCATCAAAGGCAACAGACCATTTTATATTTCTCCCATTATTGTTGTAGCAATTTTTGTAATAATATTGATTGCTGTTTTGTATTGGTTTTTTGGAACTGAGCTTGGAAGCTCTTTGAGAGCGACAGGTTCAAATATCAATATGGCAAAAGCACAAGGTATAAATACAGGCTTCAACAAAATGTTGGGCCTTATGCTATCCAACGGCATAGTAGCTCTCTCAGGAGCGCTTTTGGCACAGTATCAAGGATTTGCGGACATAAATATGGGCCGAGGCGCGATAATCATTGGTCTTGCCGCGGTTATAATAGGCGAAGTTATCTTTTCGAAGATATTTAGAAACTTCGCTCTGAGATTGCTAAGCTCAGTTTTGGGTGCGATTATATATTATATTGTCATACAAACAGTTTTGTGGATGAGGCTGAATTCGAACTATTTAAAACTGCTGACAGCAATTGTCGTGGCTGTGTTCCTTGCCATTCCGCATTGGAAAGCTAAATTCATGTTGCTTGCCAAGCGGAGAAAGGGGTGAGATTTCAATGCTTGAAATTTCTAAAATAAGTAAAACCTTCAATCGCAATACAGTAAATGAAAAAAAAGCTTTGATTGAACTCTCTCTCTCCTTAAAAGACGGAGAATTTGTCTCTGTTATAGGAGGAAACGGTTCAGGGAAATCCACGATGCTCAATGCCGTTGCCGGGGTTTTGGACATGGACGAGGGTAAAATCGTAATAGGAGATGTTGATGTCACAAGGCTTGCTGAATTTCGTTGTGCCGCACATATTGGACGCGTGTTTCAGGATCCGATGATGGGGACTGCAGCCAGTATGGGGATTGAAGAAAATCTTGCACTTGCATATAGGCGCGGACAAAGGCGCGGACTATCATGGGGAATTACCAGGGCAGAAAGAGAAATATTTAAACTCCAACTCCGTGAGTTGGAGCTGGGTCTTGAAGATAGGCTAACTACAAAGGTTGGCTTGTTATCCGGAGGACAAAGACAGGCACTAACTCTTTTGATGGCAACGCTGAAAAAGCCCAAGCTTTTATTACTGGATGAACACACAGCTGCCCTGGATCCAAAGACAGCAATTACGGTGCTTGACATAACAAAGCGCATAGTAGAACGCGATAATCTCACCACTCTTATGGTTACGCACAATATGAAAGATGCGATACTTTATGGAAACAGACTTGTCATGTTGCATGATGGACGAATTGTCATTGACATAAGTGGAGAAGAAAAGAAAAAGCTGACAATAGAAAAGTTGTTGAATTTATTTACCGCTGTAAGCGGAACTGAAGATATCGACAATGACCTACTGCTCTCATGAAGTGCGATTATATAGAGAAAGTCACTTCTTATTTTCAGGTCATGACAAAGGGCAGAAGGGAATAAATGATGATTTATAAAAGAGTAGAGGCTTAATAACAATGGCTTTTACTCTTTTATAAATAGGAGATTGACAATTAGCCGTGGAACAAACCTGCAAATGTCCGTATTGCGCACTTGGCAGATGACCAAAAACAAATAAAGGAGAACTCTTATGAAGAAAGTCAAAGATAAGCACATTTTAGTGGGAGCGGATTTTGCCGGCTTTCCTTTGAAGGAAGCTGTTATCGCCCATTTGAAAACCAAAGGATGGAAAGTGGAGGATGTGGGAGTTACCTCAATTGAGGACACTGACACCGACTTGATGTTTCATCGCATTGGTTTGAAAGTGGGTGCAATGATCTCTGAGGGTATATACGAACGAGCCTTGCTGTTTTGTGGCACCGGAATGGGTATCCATATCGCAGCTAGCAAATGCCCACGTGTACATGCAGGGGTTGTGGAAAGTGTGCCCGCTGCCCTGCGTGCTATAACAGGTAATGGTGTAAATGTTTTGGCTATGGGGGCATTTTATGTTGCGCCACAAATGGGGTGTGATATTGCAGATGCCTATCTCGGTGCTTCTCTTGGAAGCGGATATGAGTGGTGGCACAATTTTTATGAATTTCATAAATTGGCAATGGATGAGCTGGATGCATTTGATTATGCTATATATAAGAAAAACGGATTCAAACTGAATCATCTTGGTGATTATGATTTAAAGCTTGAAACAAAACCTGAAGAGGTGTAGAAATGTTTTATAATATAGACTTCATTAAAACAGCATCGGACTTTGTTGAGAGTTATTCCCAAGACGCTCCGGCACCAATGTTCCGTCGCAAATTTCGATTAGGTGAATTTGAGAATGCATCTCTGTATGTATGCGCACTGGGATATGGATATTTTTATATAAACGGGGAGAAAGTTTCAGAAGATTTATTTTGTGCTCCGGTTAGCGATTATAACAAAACACTGTGGTATATGCGATATGATGTGACATCATTGCTGCAAGCAGGAGAGAACTGTTTAGCGGCTATTTGTGGAAATGGTTTTTTCAATGAGAGTTTTACAACTTCTTGGGATCATAACTTGGCTTCGTGGCGTGACAATCCAAAATTTGTATTAAAACTAGTGGTAGATGGGCAGGTTTTCTTGACATCGGACACCTCTTGGCGATACAGTGAAAACTCACCGGTTACATACAATCACCTGCGCTCCGGAGAGTATTTCGACAGTCGTCTATATGATCCCGACTGGAACAAGCTTGAATTTGACGATACAGATTGGAAGGCAGCAGTAATAGACCAAAGGCCGCCAAAAGGTGTCTTTAGAGAATGTTTGTGTGAACCTATTCGGGAGCAGTGTGAACATGGCTCAGTTAAGGTTTTGGAGATCCATGAAAAAGGAGCATATGTTTTTGACATAGGTCAAAACATTTCAGGTTATATAAGATTGAATATACACAAATCCAGCGGCACAGTAGTTAAAATCAGATATGCAGAAGAGATAAACGAAGATGGCAGTTTGAATTTAAATAACATGACAGTTCACTACAAACAGAGTCCATTTCAAACAGACATATTTATATGCAATGGCAATCCCTTTACTTGGTCTCCCAAGTTCTGTTATCATGGATTTAGATACATTGAACTTACGGGAATAGACAATATCGAAAACATCAATGTTTGTGGGGTTTTTGTCCATCAAGATATATGCACACTCTCGAACTTTGAGTGTTCGAATAAACAGCTTCAAAGACTTTTTGAAATAGGACAGCTTTCGGTGCTTTCGAATCTTTTTTATATGCCCACAGATTGCCCCCAGAGAGAAAAGCTCGGCTGGGCAAATGATGCTCAGGCTTCTGCGGAGCAGATGCTTTTGAACTTTAACACATCCAAGCTCTTTATAAAATGGCTGCAGGATATATATGACGCAATCAGAGAAGATGGTGCTCTTCCGGGGATTATCCCCTCAAGTGGATGGGGTTATGAGTGGGGGAATGGACCTGTGTCGGACGGAGCTTTATTTGAAATCCCGCATATGCTATATCTCTACACCGGTAATAAACAGCCACTGCTTGAAAGCCGTGTTCACTTTAAAAAGTACATAGACTTTATTAAGCAATGTGAAGATGATGAAGGGTTTTTTGAATATGGTCTTGATGACTGGGCCCCGCCGGAAGAATCCAAAGTTCCGCTTAAATTTATATGTGCGGTGTTTTTCATAAAAATGTTGCGTATTGCAGAGCTTGCGGAGGTTTTAGCGGGGAACGCCGGTGCATATACAAAGGACATATTCAAAAGAGAAGAAAACTTCAAAAACAAATATATGAAGGATGATAAATGCGTAGTCAATGAGCAGACAGCGGTGGCACTCATCCTCACACATGGGCTGTACGAGAATTTAAACTCTCTAAAACTGCAGCTTGCAAAACTTGTGGAAAATCGAAACTTTCGGCATAATTGTGGCATGGTTGGCCTGCGCCATCTGTACAACGCTCTGAACATTTGTGGGCTTCAAGATTATGCTTATCGCATCATCACAGCAGACGGCTATCCAAGCTATTTCAATTGGTTGCAACAAGGGGCAACAACGCTCTGGGAATTGTGGCAGGGCAATACCTCTCACAACCACCATATGTACTCAGATTTTATGGCATGGATAATAAAAACACTTTTGGGTATAAATCTGGATTTTCGCCAACCTGATTCAGCCCGCGTTGCAATTAAACCTCATTTTCAAAAAGATCTGGATTATTGCATGGGTTATCGGGATACGGAATATGGCCGTATTTCTGTATCCTGGAAAAGGCAGGATATGGGCGGAATAATGCTGGAAATAGATATGCCAAATGGGGTTTATGGTGAATATGACGGTGTACATCTAAAAAGCGGCAAAAATTTCTTTGATATGGCTTGATAATGGATATAGTGAGTTTATGTTAAAAAGATTTTCTGCTTGCTTTTTATAGGCATGGGTGATATGCTCTTATCAGTAGAATAGACTGGAGCTAAAGCAGCTTTGGCACAAAAAAGAAAGGATGAAGCAATATGGATATACGACATGGAGGAGACTCCTATTTGATCATGCAAATAACAGATACACATTTGCAGTATCTGAACGACGGATCTCCCGAAGAGGACACTCTAAGACTTATTTCAGATGCCATTGAGAACCAGAAACCCGACTTAGTGGTCTCAACAGGGGATTTGGTTTGGTCGCGAATTTCCGACAAGACACTAAAAGGTTTTTGCGAGTTCATGGCAGAAAGAAAACAAAAGTGGTCTTTTGTATTTGGCAATCACGATGCTGAACACAGTGCCAAGGAAAAAACATTGGAAAAAATCCTTTTGGATGACCCTTGGTGCATCTATGAGCATGGAGACACAAGTGTCAAGGGATATGGGAATTTCACGATAAATCTTTTTAACAATGACAATCGTCTGCGCTGGGTTTTATATATGATGGATTCCGGTGCCGGAAACAAAGTACGCAATGTGGGCGGTTATGATTATATGGACCATACACAGGTGTCTTGGTATGCACGCACACGCAATGATCTGCTGTCGCGTAACGGAGTGCATTCATCGCTGTTTTTCTTTCATATGCCCTTGCCGGAATACGAGGAAGTCTGGCGAACAAGACAGTGTGTCGGTGAAAAAAACGAAGGCATATGCGCTCCGAAAATAAATTCCGGTCTTTTTACTGCCATGCTTGAGGACAACGGCTCAAGGGGTGTTTTTGTAGGACATGATCACACCAATGATTTCTGTGGGGACCTGTACGGTATACGCCTTTGCTACGGCCGAGGAACGGGATTTGGAACAAACCAACGAGGTGCATATGGCAAAGACGGATTTTTACATGGAGTGCGCATGATTCGCGCCGATATGGCAATCCAGCCAAGTCGCCCTGAATTTTCAACATATTTGTATCTTGAAGACGGGACAATTGTCACTGAACAGCCGATACATGAGCCTGGAAAAGCCTGAAACAGGTATTGAAAATATAGCAAACGCTTGAAAAATCATATCAACTCTTATGATTTTATCTTTGGAGGTGTATTATGATCACTTTGGCATCTGACCGCGAATGTTTTTTTGATGATTATTTAGTGGACATTGAAAAAACCACTGCGGAATTTCGTCTGCATTCACCGCAACGCCGTGAAATCGTGCTCGTCCACGATGCGCCATGGGAGGGGGATGGATGTGATTATCACAACATTCTCTATGATGATGGAATATACAGAATGTATTATCTTGGGTGGCAGATGCTCAGCCCTGACAAAACCGACCATAAGATTTCAGGGATTAGGGTTTGTTATGCGGAAAGCAAGGACGGCTTGAACTGGACAAAACCATCTCTTGGTATATGCAAATGGGATGGTTCGTATGACAACAACATTATACTAGACGAAACGACAGCAAGCTTTGACAATTTCATGGTTTTCAAAGACACAAACCCATCAGTACATACTGACGAGAGATATAAAGGCGTTGCGAAGATCGAGAATAAGTTGATGATGTTCACAAGCTCGGATGGTCTGAGGTTTACTATGGGTGATGTGATCACTGATAAAGGCCACTTTGACTCTTTGAACGTGGCTTTTTGGGACGAACGTGCGGGAATCTATCGGGGCTATATTAGAGACTTTCACAATGTCAAACAGGGGAATTTAAACGTCGGTGTGCGCGATATTCGCTATATAAGCTCCAAAGATGGTAAAAAGTGGAGCGACCCGGTAATGCTTGACTTTGGAGAAGCTGAAGATTATCCGCTATATACAAATTGTGTCACACCTTATTTGCGTGCAACTCAGATATACATAGGATTTCCTTCAAGATATGTAGAACATGAAGGCTGGGATGATAATTTTGAACGTTTGACAGGTAAGGAAAAAAGACTAGAGCGGATGAAAGTAAGTCCACGATACGGGCTCACTGTAACAGACTGTGTTTTCATGGTATCTCGAGATGGAATAAGATTTAAACGTTATGATGAGGCATTTATGCGTCCCGGACCTGAAAATGGCATTAACTGGGTATATGGAGACTGCTATCCCGCTCGCGGACTCATCGAAACACCTTCTGTGTTTGAAGGAGAACCTCCTGAGCTGTCTATTTATGCCTTTGACAACCACTGGATGGGAGTACCATCAAGGCTTTGGCGATATACGTTGAGGCGAGATGGATTTGTCTCTATGCATGCGGGATATAGTGAAAAGATTGTTATAACCAAACCATTTACTTTCACGGGAAGCAATTTGCACATTAACTTCTCTACCTCAGCACGAGGATACCTTAAATTTTCCTTGTTCTTACCGGATGGTAAGGTTCTGGACAGTGTAAAGGTATTTGGAGATAGTGACAAACGGGAAGTTCCTTTTGAAGGCAAGGATCTAAAAGATTATGAAGGTAGCAAAGTTGTCATGCAGATTAGGATAAGAGATGCGGACATATATTCCATACAATTCGTCTGACGATTACAAGCAGGGATGTTAAAGGTGATTAGCCTTTTGGCATCCCTGCTTGTTTTAGTTAAACCAGACATATCTTTTAAAAAAATGCTTTTAGTTTCTTTCTTCATATGGTAAAATATAGCCATAATAATATAATTGATAGATTGTAAAATGAAGTGCGCCACCTTCCCGGGCAAAAGAATAGCCCATAT
>CAYTOF010000031.1:0-26418 GCA_964439435.1 uncultured Oscillospiraceae bacterium | reverse complement strand
CACCGAGACAGAGCACCTTATACAAGAGGCTCTCGAGCGCCTTATAAAGGGCAGGACGACATTTGCAATAGCCCACAGGCTCTCTACCCTGCGTCACGCGACAAAGCTTGTCTGCATCGATAAGGGCCGTGTAGCTGAGATGGGCACACACGACGAACTGTTGGAAATGAAAGGCATCTACTACAACCTAGTCATGGCACAGCGCCAGACCACCAGGATGGCCCCGCCACAATAAATTGCCAAATACACAGAATAAAAGCAAGGCTCGGAATTTTCTCCGAGCCTTGCTCTTATTTGCGGCTATGTTATAGTGTTTTGATTTCCGGCAAATTTCCCTTTCTTAGAAATAGAAAGGCTGGCCTGTCTCTGCGGATTTGTAGATGCCGTCAAGGATGGCGGAAACGATGTAAGCTTGTTCCGCTGTCACACAGGGATCTGTATCGTTTTTAATGGCCTCATACCATTGGTATGCCTCTATGTCTTCGGGTTTACCACCGGAGCTGCCCTCATAGAAGGCGACACTGCCGGCTTTAAAGTCGGGTTTCAAGACATATTGTCTGCCATTTTGGACACCGTTGATGCGCAGTCCATCGGCCATGTCCGCACCTGCTATGCTGCCGCACAGGGTTGTCTGAGCTTCGCGAACATCAAGCGTGTTGAGCGCCCAAGAGGACTCCAAAACGATTGTGGCGCCATTTTCCATCACGACAAATCCAAAGCAGCTGTCTTCGACTGTGTACTCATCCGGATCCCAATCGCCCCAAGCATTGCCTGTGTTGCCTCTTTGGCTTGCTATTTCGCGATACTTTGTTCCGACACAGTATTTGGGCTTGTAATTGTCCATCATCCAAAGAGTCAGGTCAAGAGCATGGGTTCCAATGTCCACCAGGGGCCCGCCGCCCTGCTCTTCTTCGTTTAAAAACACGCCCCATGTCGGGACTGCTCTGCGTCTGAGCGCATGGGCTTTGGCATAGTATATGTTCCCGAGTGAACCTTTTTCGCATTCAGTCTTGAGATATTGCGAGTCGGCACGGTAGCGGCTCTGATAGCCAATTGTGAGTTTTTTGCCTGTTTTCTTGGATGTTTCGAGCATTTTTTTCGCGTCAGCTTCGTTAATGGCCATCGGCTTTTCACACATGACATGACAGCCGGCTTCCATTGCAGCAACGGATATCTCGCAGTGTGAGCGGTTCGGAGTGCAGACATGCACCACATCAAGCTTTTCTTTTTTCAAAAGCTCTACATAGGACTCATACACACCGGCGCTATCCACGCCATATTCTTCGGCTGCTTTTTCGGCACGCCCGACAATGATGTCGCAAAAGGCAACAAGCTCGACATTTTTAAGCTTTGCAAGGGCCGGCATGTGTTTGCCGTTTGCAATGCCGCCGCAACCAATAACTGCCACTCTAAACTTACCCATAATCAATTTCCTTTCCTGAACACATAATATTTTCAAGGTGGATATTTAGACCAGATATTATTATATCGATTTTTGACGATTTTTGCAAGTTGAAAATTTTTCTCGCTCTGCCATTTTTAAATTTTTTAATATTTTAAAAGATTCCACTGTTTAAAAACGCGCCGAGCCGCGACTTGGGCTACCCTTCCACCGTGGATTGAGGGACGAAACCTGTTCACGATGTACCACCAGCAGTATGAGGCGGGGGAAAACTCTCCCTCATGTTTACGCACTGGACGCTTTAACGCCGGTGCAAAAGCCGATACGCGGATTTCCGCGCATCGGCTTTTTATCAAATTTTTACGATTACCCGGCGGAGCTGCCAGCACAGCTCGTTCTGATGACAAGCTCCCCACTTGTCATCAGTCACAATCTTTTTAATAGTGCAATTGCTTCCTCGAGTGATAATAACGTCAATTATTGATCTGCGTCAATCATCAATCGAAAACAATCATGGCATCTGCGGGATCAGACGGGAATGTTCCGTCGCGGGTATTTCTATCGGCAAGACGGAAAATGACATGTTCATAATTGCCTGTAAGCGAAGAAAACTTTTCTTTCGACAGATAAATGATTATATACGGTTTGCTTCTCTCAATACTGATATATGCCTCTTCCGAAACAAGGTTGTCTGCAAGCGGATATTTTATCACATTAGTATTATAAACAGCATTTTTGCTTTCAAATATAACTCCTTGCTCGGTAAGCTGCTCCTTGGTTTGTTGGATAATATGGTTCTCATACGCATCATATGCTTTATACCATGCAATTTCGGCGGTTACCGTCACCGGCTGGCTGTAGTCGTATTCGAGCTTTTCTCGAAGAAACTCTCCTTCAACTATATATTTTGACAGCAGTCCCTCGCCGAAATAGGCAACTATGCTGTCGTAATGCTCTTTGGACCACTTCTGGCCTTTGTCATTTCCGATTTTATACAGCGCTTCTCCGTACTTTAAATCATCTCCGCTTTTAAATAACAGTGGGAGCTTTTCTGATAATTTTCTTTCTTCTTCAACCTCCTTCTCATATTCGACCAACGTTTTTCCGTTGTAAACAAACTGACGGTATTCCTGATTTTTACCGCCGCTAGCCTGTGTTACAATTGCAAAAACAGTATCGTCCGAATAATGTGATAGTGCCTCATAAAGACCGACCTCTATTCGTTTACCATTCCGGTCGACCAATCCATTGTCGCTTGAAATTTTCTCAGCCCAAACAATATCAGGGTATTCCGGTGTGAAAAGAAGATCATTATCAGAGTTTCCTTGCGTGTTCCCGTTGCTTGGGATTTCAGAATTGGAGCCTTGACTTGGCTGTGTGTCATTTGGATGCGGTAGATTGATACTGCGAAGTGCCCACATCCAATATCTCGAAAGGAGTGCGGTTGAATACTCCGTTTGAAGTATCTGTCCCGAAAAGGAGAACTAATAAAAAGCAAGATAATACCGAAGTGATGAGTCGCAATGTTTTTCTTCTTTCCGCTCTTTTCTTAATTATAGCATTACTGCGTCTGAAAACGCTTTCGGCCGTTTCTTCATAATTCTTCATATACAAAGCCCTCCTTGTTGTCATCATCATCAAGGAAACGATGGTCGCTACTTGTACCATTATCCATGGATTAACTTCCTCTACTTATTAGACGTATAATCCTCGGACTTCTCGCAGTTTTTATGCGAAATATTTTATTCATCATATTTATCCGCTTGAGTGTGGTAGAACTGGCTTCCTATAACAGTCGTTCCTTATGTCTCTATTATTCTCCACTACTCTCATTCACATAATTTTTTTGTTGTAGCATTTATTATGAGAAGCTTTTATTATATTGATTTTGACGATTTTTGTTAGCTGAAAATTTATCTCCCTCTGCCATTTTCAGCTCGATATTCATTAACATATGCAAATATACACACCGACGGCGACGCCATTCAGATAAAGCTAAATAGCTTTACACCCTCAATTTGCCATTTTTATTTAGGAGATTCACAACTTCCACATAGTTTTCCACATAATTGTGAACTCGCGTATGCGTGTATATTTTCAGATTATACATCAAGGTCAATTGAAAATGCCATCTGTTCCGATTTCAGTTTTTATCAAAATTGAAAACAGGTGCTTTCATAAAGTCTTTCAGGTATAACCTTTTACATGTTGCCCAAACAATCAGCGTTCCAGAATCTGTCTTTCAATCTCCATAAGGCGATTGTACTTCTCCGTGCGTTCTGCTCTGCAAGGTGCACCTGCCTTCAGATAGTCCGCCCCATGGGCTACGGCGATGTCGGATATGGAGCTGTCACAGGTTTCGCCTGAGCGGTGAGAGAGCACAACCTCCATACCTGCGGCTTTTGCCATGGCGATGAAGTCTATCGTCTCTGTGAGGGTGCCTATTTGATTGGGTTTTACAAGCACGGCGGTGCTTGCCTTCTGTTCAATGCCCTTTTTCAAGCGTTTTGTGTTGGTGACATAGAGATCATCCCCCACAAGTATAACTTTCGAAGGCATAAGAGCGGTGAGCGAACTCCACAGAGCAAAGTCATCCTCTCCCGCAGCATCTTCAATGGAGATTATCGGATATCTGTGTGCAAGGCCAAGCCAATATGCAGCGAGGGCTTCGCCGTTCATGGTTTTTTGGGCTTTCGGCAAAATATAAGAACCATCTGACTTGGCCCATTCTGCGGCAGCTGCGTCCAACGCCAGCGACAGATCCTTGCCCGGTGTGAAGCCTGCAGCTTCTATTGCCTCACAGAGAAGCTTTAAACCCTCCTCATCATGCTCCAGGTTCGGGGCAAAGCCACCTTCATCCCCTACAGCCGTGGACAAGTTGCGTGATTTCAACACGGATTTGAGCTTTGCATAGACTCCAGCGCACTGCTCCACCGCCAGCGCAGAACTCGCAGCGGCATGAGGAATGATCATGTATTCCTGGATGTCAAGGCTGTTGTCCGCATGAGCTCCGCCGTTTAGAATGTTCATCATGGGAATGGGCATTGTTTTTGGTGCCTTTCCCTCTGAGAGATATTGCCACAGCTCAAGCTCCATGGAAGCCGCAGCCGCGCGAGCTGCGGCGAGAGAAACAGCCAATATCGCATTTGCACCCAGCAAATGTTTGTTTGCTGTGCCGTCCAGTTCGCACATCAGGGCGTCAATTTCCCTCTGCGCACTGCAGTCCATGCCTATCAAGGCGGGGTTTAGCACTTTGTTGACGTTCTCCACGGCACGCAAACAGCCCTTGCCTCCATACCTTGCGCCTCCGTCCCGAAGCTCGGCAGCCTCGTGTGAACCGGTAGAAGCCCCGGAGGGTACAGATGCTTTGCCATAAAACGTCTTTGCGCCACTCTGTGCGCTCAGCACAGCGGTGACTGTCGGGTTGCCTCTGGAGTCCAGTATTTCGGCAGCCCTTATATCGTGTATCAGAACTTTGCTACCCATAAAAACTCTCCTTTTGAACATGCCTTTGCTGCGGCATGTTCTTTAAAAACTGTGGTTTTCTGTGCTTTTCAACAATAAAGCTTGATTTTTACACCTATTTCGCTATAATTTAATTATACAACGCAATACCGCAAACTGCAACAAATATTTCATGAGAGGCATCATGGCGAAAACTCGACACAGATCATATAATATCAACCCTCCCGCTCATATACGCTCTGCACTTTCAACATTGCGCAAAGCGGGCTTTACCGCTGTCATAGTAGGCGGCTGTGTTCGCGACGCAATACTCGGCACAGAACCCGCCGACTGGGACATAGCGACAAGTGCACGCCCCCAGCAGATAAAAGGGACCTTTAAAGGCATTAAAACGGTGGATGACGGGATTAAACACGGCACTGTTCGTGTTTTGAGCAAATCCGGCCCGATTGAAATCACAACCTTTCGCCGAGACGGCAAATACACCGACAGTCGCAGACCGGACCGTGTTTTCTTTACAAAAAGACTGCGACAGGACCTTTCAAGGCGTGATTTCACAATCAACGCCATGGCATATCTACCCAAAACAGAGGGGCTGTTTGACCGTGCCGAGAGGATATACGACCCCTTTGGCGGTCTTGCAGATCTTGAAAAGCGCACAATCAGAAGCGTGGGCGATCCGCATTTGAGATTTGGCGAGGATGCGCTCCGCATTTGGCGAGCCCTCCGCTTTGCCTCTGTGCTGGACTTCAAAATAGAACAAAACACTATAAATGCCGCAAGGGAGCAAAAGAATCGGGTCAGATTGGTTTCTAAGGAGCGGATAACGCAGGAACTTATCAAATTTGCTATCGGACCCGCAGCTGATAAAGTTTATGAAAGGCACCATGATATAATCCGCGCCGCCTTGCCTGCATTGCCCGAGCCGTCAGAGGTGTGTGAAAATCTCAAAGGCGCCAAATCCAACGCCGTCTTGCGCCTTGCCCTTCTCTTTGGAGACGAACACAATGCCACAGACTGCATATCAAGGCTTGCCTTTTCGGAAAAACAGAAAAATGACATTTTGTTCCTCCTGAAACACAAAGAAGTCTCTATCCCCACAGACAAAATAAAAGCCCGCATGTTTCTCTCAAAACTGCGGGACTCAAAAGACTTTCACTTGTTATTTGACTATTGGCATGCCCTTGGCAGGGATGAGGAGAACCTCTCCACTGCTCATGAGCTTTTTGCGAAAATCACAGAGAATGGCGACTGCATAGCGCAATCTCAACTCGCCATCAATGGCCATGATTTAAAGGCCATTGGTATCTCAGAAGGACCTCTTATGGGCGCTCTGCTTGCATCAGCCCTTGAAGCCGTCATCAAAGACGAGGTTGAAAACAACAAGGAGGTGCTCCTTGATTTTATAAAGAATGCAACCTCCGCCTGACCTAAGTCTTTTTGATATAACACATGTTTTATATGTTAATTAAAAAAGGTCAAATCAACTTGCAAGAAAGTGGTTGATTTGACCTTTTACTTTATAACACCTGCATAACCATGCCGACGGAGACTGCCATTAGAAAGATAACCAGCAATATTTTCATGTTTTCAGCAACTCTTCTATTTTTATAAAACAACAAGCTTAAGCCCATGCCCGAACTTGTAATCAAACCTGCGGCTGCAGCGCCCTTGCTGACTTTTCCGGCAAAAAATAAGGAGGCAAGTGCACCGGGCACCGCTCTTCCGGGTATAAGGCACAAAAGTGCGCTCAGATAGGGGGTTAAGACACCCTCTGTTTGCAACAAGCCCTCTATGTTGCCGATACCAATGGTGTATACAACCAGCTCTGAAATAAGCAAAATCACGAAGATAAAAAACCCAAGCTTCAAAGTGTGGGCTAAAACACGCCTTGGCAGCGAGTGGTGTTCCCTGCAACCGTGCATTTTACACAGCCTAATATGCGCCAATCGGCGTTCTGTGTCGTGATCGCATTTTAGCTCTTGCTTGCAGCTGCCGTCAAACAGCACTTTGTTGACAACAAATCCCACCAGAAGTGCGGATACGAATTTCACTACAAATATCCACAGAACTGTCCCACTGCTTTGTATGTTTTCGATGACGGGCTTCAATATACCATCCCAGGAAGCGATGGCTACGGCGGCAAAAACACCGGGGGTAATCATTCTGTATGAAAGCAAAATGGCAAAGGCTCCGGGTACACCTAGCAACGGAAGGCTTCCTGTGATGGTGCCGATCGGCACTCCCAGATATTCGGAATGTGCCATGGCTCTGGCCTTTTCATTGGCGTGCGGGCTCACGAGCAGTTCCACCATCAGATATGCCACCGCAATGAATGGAATGAGATAGGCCGCTTCTTTTATCGTGTTAAGGAGCAATTGCCAAATTGAATCTGTCATTTTGTCCGCCTCCCACAACTGTATACAATATAAAGTTTCATGTATCCCCAAGGGTCAACGCTTGGTATTTCATATTGGCTGCATTGACCATAGGGCTAAAATCTGATGCTGATCTCCCCGGAAAACAGCCTTTTGACTTCACCGTCTTCATCGGTAACCAAGAGTGCACCCATATTGTCTATGTCCATTGCCCGCGCCCTATATGGTTTATCCGCACTCGGTAGAACCAAGATGTCTTTTCCCAATACAATTGAGTTTTCTTTGTAATCGGAGAGCCACTCTACTCCGCCCGCCGAAACAGTACGCAGATGCTCGATAATTTTTTTGGTCAACAGAGCTTTTTCTTCAGGTTTTATATTGAGATACCCGGCAATGTCTTTCAATTCTTTCGGAAATCCACTTTCCGGGATTGAACAGTTCAAGCCGACACCCACCACGACCCCTTTTATACTGCCGGAGGGAACCGAAATGATCTCGCACAATATGCCGCCCACTTTTTTGCCTTCGAGATAGATGTCATTTATCCATTTTATACCCGCACTCACGCCGACAACTTCTTTTATCGCCCTGATCACACAGACAGAGGCAATGGCCGATATCGTGGCGATGTGCGGCCCGCTCACTTTCGGGCAGATAAAAACCGAAAGATAGATCCCTGACCTGCTTGGCGAAAAAAAGGAACGCCCGTTTCTGCCCTTCCCGCTTGTCTGACTCTCCGCCACACATGCCATGCCACAACTTGCGGTGCCCTCATTGACCAGGCTGCGCAGTCGTGTATTTGTGGAGTCTGTTTCTTTGTAGGAGATGGTGTTTTCTATCATCAAAGCCTTTGCCTTTCACGGTTGTATTCCAAGCTCTGTTGCGAGGTTCTTGCCGAGTATCTTCTCTTTTGCCTCATCTGAAATGTCAAGTTCATTTATCATTTCAATGGCATTTTTTGCATACTGCGCATCCTTATACGGAAAATCCAAACCAAAAATGTGGGCGTTTTCTCCGGTCATATAAATCAAATCCAAAAGCTGCGACGGTGTGATCTGCCATATTCCGCGCTCAAATATCGATGTCCAACCAGCAAAGATCCGAGGTTTTTCCAAATATCCGCGTTGATTCGTCATCACCGCCACACTCTCCTTGAAAAAACAATATCCTCCGATGTGCTCAAGTGAAAATCGCAACTCAGGAAAAGCCCATGCAACTTCGTCAAAAAGCAGTTGATTGTAATCCGCAAGCCTATGCCAATGGACACCTGTGTGAAATGTGATGAAGAGCTCATTTTTCGCCGCAGCTTCATATACCTCAAAAGTTTCTTTGCCGTTCACCTTCACCTTTTGATATGCAGTGTGAATTTTTATGCCCTTTAGTCCGAGTCCCGCTATCTCTTCTACCTGTGATGACAGATCTGCCCTTTCAAAATTTACGGTTCCAAAGCCCACCAGATTGGCATGCGGCTCTATCTCCTTTGCAAGCCATCTGTTTTGATTGTCCTCCGGTCCCAGCACCTGGTTGCTGTCTTTCCCCGCAAAAGGAGCAAATGCGACGGCACCCCATATCCCTGCCTCACAAAGCATCTTCAAGAGACTCTCTACCGAACCGTGCGGTCGAACCTCTTCTCTGAACACATGCGCATGATTTGCAAATATCTTCAATTTATTTTTCTCCTTTTCAAGCTTTCATTGGCTTTCGCCTGTCTTACGCTTTAAAAAGCCTGTCTATGTCTCTTTTTTTAACGCCTGTATCAGAAAGTTTTTCTCTGTATTCCTTTTCGGATTGCGGCTTCCAAAATATCAAGGCGGAAAACTCGCCTTCCAGTTGATATGTGTTGACCGCCGCGGGGAGTATAATGGTTTCTCCCTTTTTCGCGGTGACGGAACTTTCCTCTGCCCTCACCGTCGCGCTGCCCTCTTCGATGAAAACAATATGAAAACTCAAGCCATGTGTGTGCTGTGAGAGCTTTCCCTTTGCATATATGCGTGCCGCAGCAAAGTAAGGGCAGGCGGGCAGATATTCCACCCGGGCGTTCAAAGCATCGGGGGGTGTGATGATGACGCCGGCTTCTTTTTCACCGCGCATTGAGGTATCTGAGACCAGCAATGCCTCCTCTATGTGCAGTTTTCGGGGTTTTCCGTCTATCCCGAGCCTGCCCCAATCATAAACACGGAAAGTCGCATCTGAGGATTGTTGGATTTCTGCGAGAACCAACCCCGCTCCGACGGCGTGCACAAGTCCTGCCGGCAGAAAAAAGGTGCCTCCGGGATTTGCTTGGACAAAATGTAGTGCATCTTCAAGCTTTTCGTCGACTATGAGTTTTTTAAATTCCTCTGTCGTCAAGGGTTCTTTAAACCCCAAATACACTCCCGCACCGGCCTCTGCTTTCAGCACAATCCACATCTCCGTCTTGCCGTTGTCACCAAAGTCGGCAGCCTGCACATTGTCCGGATGAACTTGAACCGACAACCTTTCTTTTGCGTCTATGAGCTTGAAGAGCACGGGAAACTGCTCCCCTGCATATCCCAGAAAGGCTTTTGAGAAGCGCTTGGCAAGCCCGTTTAGGCTCTCTCCGGCATAGACTCCGTTTTCAATCAACGTGCTTCCATTTGGGTGATCAGAGGCTTCCCAACTCTCACCGGTAAGCTGATAGGGCGATTTTTTGTTGTATTTGTCATTGAGCCCGCTCCCACCCCAGGGCATTTCCTTGTATATGGCAACGGTTTTCAGGGGATATAGCAGCATCACACGACTCCTTTGGATGTTTAGTCTATTTTACAACAAAATTTTATGTGTATCAACCATTGCAATTGATTTTCTTGATTTGAGCGAGTTTTAAAGTCTTTCTAATTAAAAATATCTATATCAGCGCTTTTTTCACCCCTTTGCTTATGAGTTGTCCCAAACTGCCTTTTGCATCTTGACGGTAGTGGTATTTAAGGTATACAATATCATTTATATTCAAAGAAAAAACTATATTTTTCATGTAAAAGCACAAGCCTTAGAGTGCCGATACGATTTTTCAGAAAGAGATACAAAACAAATGGATTTACTTCAAGATACAGTTAAAGAAAAGGGGCTATACAGGAGAGTTTTACTGCTGGCTCTTCCTATAGCCATGCAAAACATCATCACCTTTGCCATCGGCCTGGCCGACAACCTCATGGTGGGTTCACTTGGTGAACTGGCTCTGTCGGGTGTATATGTGGCAAATCAACTGCAAAATCTTCTCCAGATGCTTGTCATTGGACTTGGCACTGCGATAATCGTGCTGGCCTCGCAGTACTGGGGAAAAAAGGATGTCGAAAGCGTGAAGGCCATTGTGAGCATAGCGCTCAAACTCAGCTTGGCGGCGGGAGTGTTTTTCTTGACTGTCACGCTCCTCTTTCCCATCAACGTGCTGAAACTCTTCACCAATGAAGCCGATGTCATACCCAAAGCCCTTGAATACCTGAAAGTGATCCGCTATACTTATGTTTTCTTTTGCTTGACACAGGTGCTTATCGCCTCCATGAGAACCGTGGAACGCGTCAAAATCGGCATGTATCTGTCGATTGTCACCTTTTCCGTCAATGTGACCTTGAACTGGATCTTGATATACGGCAAGCTCGGCGCCCCTGCCCTCGGAGTTAAGGGAGCCGCCATCGCCACCTTGATTGCCAGAATCCTCGAGTGTCTGATCATGTGTGTCTATGTGCGTTTTTTCGACGACAAGCTTCGCTTCAAGGTGAAAGACCTTCTCAGCTCCAATTTGTCCCTTGTCAGAGACTATTTTCGATATGGTTTGCCCGTTATCCTGGGAGATATATTTTGGGGCGTAAACCTTGCCATGCAAGGCGCGATCATGGGCCGACTCGGGCCAAATGCACTTGCCTCAGTGAGCATTGCAAATATCGTCTTTCAGATGATAAGCGTCGGAGTGTATGGCACTGCCGGAGCGACTGCCATTGTCATTGGTCAAACCGTGGGCAACGGTCACTATGAAAAGGTGAAAGGCTATGCCAAAAAACTACAGCTTCTGTTTTTGATTATAGGTACAATTTCCGGCGCCGTTTTGTTTGTTGTGAAAGACTATATACTCATGCTCTACAACCTGTCCGAAGAGACGATTGTCGTCGCCACACAGTTTTTGACCGTCCTCTCCGTCACGCTGATTGGCACGTCCTATCAGATGTCCTCATTGACAGGTATTGTCCGTGCGGGAGGGTCCATATACTTTGTGCTTATAAACGACTTGATCTTTGTATGGCTCATCGTCATACCCTCGGCGATGATTGCCGCCTTTGTGTTCAAGGCGCCGCCGGTGGTGGTCTTTATGTGTTTGAAAAGCGATCAGATTTTAAAATGCTTCGTCGCTGTGGTAAAAGTGAACCGATTTAAATGGATGAAAAACCTGACTAGGGACACCAAAGCCATAAGTGCATAGTAAATAACTTTATAAAGGAGGTGTCAATATAGGCATGATAAACACAGAAAAAAGCTATGAATACCCCTTGACTCTGGTGGGCAATGACTTCTACATCGACAGTTCTGTAAAGTTTTACACATACCCCAATCTGATACAGAACCTTGCAGAAAAACATCTCACCGAATTTTCTTTGGACACCGCCGCAATGGCTGCACAAAACCTCGCCTGGGTGCTTGTCGGCATGGACATAAGGGTGTTTCGACCGCCCTCCGTTGCAATGACTGTCATGGGAAGGACATGGCATTCAAAGACTGCTCTGCCTTTTTTCCGACGTGACTTTGAGTTTTTTGACGAAAATGGTGTCCTTTTTTCCGGTGCCTCTTTCTCTGTGCTGTTCAACTTGGAAAAGCGCAGCGTTTTAAGGGGGTATACCCTCCCTGTCGAGATGTCGGAGGGCAGGGATGACTATGCAATTGCCGATGCGGTGCGCAGTGTCTCCTTGAAAGGCCCCTTTGCTCATCACGGCGACATCTTGATTCTCCCAAGTCACCTTGACATCCTGGGCCATGTAAACAACACACGCTACTTTGAATTTGCATATGATGCCATGCCCCCAAGTGCTCTCTCCACCCCCATCAACCGCATGCACATGTCCTTTGCGCGTGAGCTTCAGCTTGGAGACAATCTGGGCCTATACATTTCCAAGGGTTCCGACATGCTCGCTTTTAGGGGAATAAGGCAGGACGGGCAGAAATCCTTTGACGGAGCTTTTTGGTTTGAGAATCAGATATAATAACCACCTCCATCGTGATTTGTGTGCCTAATTTGGGATATACAACAAAATCAAAGCAATGTTCAAGGGGCTTGCCGTCTGCTGTTCACAGACGGCAAGCCCTTTTTGCTGCTTAATCTTTATATTTTTTACAATATGGTAGCTCCCAAGACATTTTTAAAATGTCGGATGGCAAAACGATGCCCCTCTTCATCAAAGCTTGCTATGCCGTTTTCATATATTCTGATTGCATATCCCAAATTATAAGCGTCAATAGCCGTATGTAAAATGCAGATGTCGCTGCAAACACCAACCAGAAATATGGTGTTTATCTTTCGCTCACGCAGTTTCAAATCCAAATCTGTACCGCAAAAAGCAGAATAACGTGATTTGGATATTGTGATTATTTGTTCGTCGCTGACCATTTTAACTGCTTTGTCGGTTTCTCCATAAAGAGCTTCGCCCCAAGTGCCTGCAATGCAATGCGGGGGAAACGACATGCTCTCAGGATTGAATTTGTCGCCTTCTTTGTGAGAGTCATTGGCTATGACAAGAAAGTCTCCCCGTCCAGAAAATTCTTTTACCAATTCGGCAATTCGCCCATCAAGTTGCTGTGCGGGCGCACCGCAGGTCAAGCTTCCACTGCTGTCCACAAAATCGTTCACAAAATCAATTACAATCAACGCCTGTTTCATATACTTTATCACCTTTCATCCACCATATAGACGGAATTAACGTTTTGAAAATCACAGCAATTTCGAGTCCGAAAGAAGCTGCTGCCTCACCTAATTCCCAATCATCTTTTTCGATACTACGAAGTTGAAGTTTTTCTTGCGAAATGACAAACCCCGCTTGCTCAAGGCGTTCCCGTCATATCAGCTTGTTTTCTTTAAACCAATTTTCCTTGCCCCATAAGTCAAAGGTCTTTTGAATAACCGCCATATCCTCAAATTCATTTTCGGGGATTTAGTGATCAGATAGTTATATTTCTTCAGTCGGTTTTATTACTTTAAAAGGTTGCGCTTCAACCGCTTGCTTTGCCATTGCGGATTTCCTGTTTGCCATATAGGCCTGTCGTGCTTGATTAAGACTCTTTTGATTTGTGAGATTTTCTAAATCGGGATTGTTTAGCTGCGCTTTATTGTGCACCCAAACGCAAACGCCACATTTTTTAAAAGGATTTTCTATGAAATTGTCTACCCTATACAATGTTTCTCCGCATACAGGGCAATCGTCCCATTCTTCTAGGATCCACCATCCGTTGCTTTTATAATAACCGCCGTACCTTTTCATAAAAGGCATTATGTCAGAATGCAACCCTTTTCCATATTCGCGGTTAGTCTCACCGGCGGCGTTTTCCTCTTTCATTATTACTCTAATCTTATTGTATAAACTGTCTTCTAACTCCCGCCATTTCTTGTAATCAACTTCAAACTCAGCTAACTCCGCCGGTTCTATTTCATCATATTCGCGGCCAAGCCAACCGCATTTATTGCTCACATCGGCAAATGTTCCTGCCAATTCACAATATAACTCGCCTTGTACTAACTCAGGGAGCATGTCTTTCAAAGGCTCCTCGTAAAGAACGGAAGCCTCTTTTTCTGCAATGGCCTCTTCAAATCCTTCTGCATCTTCTGAAATTTCTGCAACTGTGTCTTCCTGTTCTGCTTCTTCCAAACCGCTGATAAAGACCATCCAGCTCACTTTGCATGTGCTGCATGAAATCCGATGGAGTAATGAGCAATCTTCTTCTTGTACGGAAAACATGGCTTCGCCATCGTCTTCAAAACAGTCCTCTAATTGATTCTGAAAATCAATTTTTTCATTGCATTTGGGACAATACCACCAAAGTTTCATGATTATTTTTCTCCCTCGTTTCAATTGTAGGTTGATTGTCAGTATCGTTCAATGTAATACCGTGCTCGGTACAAAAATCACCAATAGCCCCTTGCAACATTCTCACGGGTTTGTTCTTGGAGTTTTCCCATCTGTTTGTAATGGCGTAACTCATATTAGAAGTGCGAGCTCATTCTTCTTGGCTGATATCAGGTTTTTCTCGAACATAGCTCACTTTCTGTAAAAAATCTATAGAATTTACCTCATTCGTATGAGCTAATATTATTGTAACAATTGTAATGACAATTTACAAGGAATTTCGAATTTTATGCATCATATTTTCTCGCGAAATTTCGCAGAGGTTTTGCTGCTCCGAATTCAGGTTGATCTGACTCGAAATTCACCCTTTTTTTGTATCTGGCTATGATAAAAACGACAAATCCGAACCCATTTCCCATCGGGATTATCGGGTTCGGATTTGTCGTGAAATGGTGGACGCTAACGGGATCGAACCGCTGACCACTCGCACGTCAAGCGAGTGCTCTACCAGCTGAGCTAAGCGTCCTTGGTAATCGAGACATTGCCTATTATACACACGAGCGGCTGCTTTGTCAAGACGAAAACAGCCGCTCGCAAATATTTATTTTGAGTGAAAATGCCTTATCTCGGTTTAACCGTTTACAATTTCTATTTCGGCAATGGCCAAAAGCGTGTCACTCTGAGCACCTTGCCTCACCGTGCGAAGCTCAACTTTTGCTTTACCGTCAAAGTTTGGCAGTGCTCGCACGAAAAACGCTGCCTTCCCTCCATATGTGTCGATTTCATTTTCAGATTCCTTTGGCAAGATGATCGGATTGCCGTTGTCCATGCCCAAAAGCTCCAACCCGGTCAGTGATATGGCAAGGCGTTGGTCCTTGGTTTCACAGACTCTGCCCTCACCATCAAGCAACCAAGCTCGAAGTATACAGGCATCTTTTGCGTTGTTGGTCATGCTCTTCCTGTCTGTCAACAGCTTTATCTGCTCTGCGTCGCTGTGCTTTGATATCTCAAAGGAGATGGTCTCACCTTTCTTTTCGCCGACTGCTTTGAGAACTGCGCCATCTTTCCAGCTTATGTCAAACTTCATATTTCTAACATCAAGCGCTTGCCTTGCCTGCTCTCCGATGAGCTTATCGTCTTGATAAAGGCGCACGTTCTCGCAGTTTGTAAACACATGGACTGCGACACTTTCTCCGTCTTCATATGGGAAATTTGTATGGGCTGCCATGGGCGGTATGCTCCACATAGATCTTTCAAAGTTGCTCGCAGGTGTTTTGTTTTTATCTCCCACGGCCACATATACCATGGGTTCATCGACCCAATATGCCTTTGAGTGATATGCTGCGGGTTTTGTAAAGCCCGCTATGTCAAAGAGACTGGATGTCCAGCCGCGCGAGGGCCACTCCAGGGACTCACCTCGATAATCGGTTCCCGCCCAGTGAAAGCCGCCGATTACATACGGAAGCTTCTCAACAAAGCTCAAAGGCTTTTGTTCCGTCATACTTCCTCCGTGCTCCGGAGCCGGAACATACCAATAGGTTATCTCCGAGCCGATGATGCATGTCTTGGGTGATTCGCGGTGGAACTTTTCATACCATTGCTCCTGATAGTTGCACATCAGCATATCCACATGCTCTGCAATCTGCGCTGCGAGCACGGCTTTTTCGTCGCTGTTTTTTGCGGCTATTTCCTCAGGCCATCCAAAGGGATGCATACCGTAGCTGACAGGTCGCGTCGGGTCATGTTTGCGAATAGAACTGACAAGCTTGTCCAGCGGGTCAAAATGTACAGGAAGCCCTTGGGTGCTCAGCTCGTTGCCAACGCTCCACAAAAACACACTTGGGTGGTTTCTGTCGCGCCGCACCAAAGCACGCGCATCTCTTTCATACCAATTCCAAAAATGGCTGTCATATGAACCGTCATCCCATTTGTCATAGAGCTCATCTATCACTATTATGCCAAGCTCATCGCATATTCTATAAAACACCGAAGCTTGTGGGTTGTGGCTTGTCCTGACAGCGTTCAATCCCACAGCTTTGAAGGCGTTCAATCGCTCTCTCCAAATGTCCTCAAAAAACGCCGATCCGACACAACCGCTGTCATGGTGCAGGTTCACACCTTGCAGGTTGATCGGCTTTCCGTTGAGCCTGAGTCCGTTTTGCGCATCGTATACAAACTCACGGATGCCAAAATTTACCGTGACCGTGTCTTGCACGTCCTCTGATGTCAAAACGACTTTTGCTTTGTACATGGCAGGGTTTTGCGGCTCCCACAGCTCGGGGTTTTTAACCTCGGCACCAAGCTTGACGAATTTATCCGATATCTTTCCCTCCGCTGTTGCCACGAGCTCATTTTCCGGGGAATATATCTGTGCCTGCACCTTTGCGCCGTCCGCAGCTCTTATGGTCTCCACATTGAGCTCTATGTCCGCCTCACTTTGAGCTACTTTTGGAGTGGTGACAAAGACACCATGGGGTTCAATGTGGGTGTTTGGAACCAAGAGCAGGTATATCTCCCTGTAAATCCCCGCACCCGAATACCATCTGTCTGTTCTTCTTGAGCGGTTGTCTATATACACTTCAAGGGTGTTCTCCCCTGCATTGAGCAGATTGGTTATGTCCAAGGTCATCGGAATATAGCCATAGGGGCTGCCACCCGCCAACGTTCCGTTTATGTATAATTCGCACTCTCTGTATATGCCGTCTACCAAGAGATATACTGTTTGATAAGAAGCCCCCAATGAAAACGTTGTGGTATATGTCGCCTCTACAAAACACTCACTAAACCCTTGGTCACGCCCACCACTTTCCGAACTCTCAGAAAGAGGTGCATTGACCAAGATATCGTGGGGGATGCGCACCTCACTTTGCTCCCCCAAAGGTTTTGGGTTCTCGGTGGTCAAATGACGACCCAATGTAAATTTAAATGTGTCCAATGAAATCTTTATTCTTTCCATATCTGCCATCCCTTCGCCATTGCACTTATTTAAGATCAACAAAATCTGCTGTTGCCATATTTTTGTCCTCAATACAGCTTTATCTGCCAATTATCTTAAAAGATAAGGCTGATTTTGTCAAGCGCACATATACACAAGGTTTTGCATGTGTCGATGTCCAATCTTCATCTCCCTGTCTTTTTACGACTTTTATGCTATATCTCAAAGCATTCCGCAAGATTTCCTTTAAGTCAGGTTTTGTAATACGCCCATAACTACAGCTTTTTGTCCTGTCTCCATTTTCGCACGGTGTCAATCATGGCAATATAGCTCTCTGTCGGAACATAATCAGGAATGGAATTTCCCGAACCGAAAGCAATTCCGCCACGACCTTTTACTATTTCCAGACAATCCCAAATATAGTCTCTGATAAAATTTGAATCGTGAAGGCACATCACACCTGTATCGATGCCTCCAAAATTTCCTATGCGATCACCGTATTTTTCCACCCATGTGGAAAAATGTGCTATGATGTCTTCATTTGAGTGCTTCGCATCAATCTTTACATCATCAATCAGGTCATCGAAAATATCAAAGATACACCCACAGGAGTGCAGCAGAAAAGGTTTGCCCTTTGAGTGCACTTTTTCTACTATACGGCGGTATTGGGGTATTATGTTTTTTCGAATGTCATCGTGGGATATCAAGGTCATGGTGTTGAATCCCAAATCATCTCCAAAGCGCAGGACACAAAAGACATCGGAAAATTCATCCATAAATCTGTCCCATATTTTGAACTGAACCTCACCCATTGCGACAAATAGCTCCTCATAGAGTTCCAAATCATCGCTTCTTATATAGCACAAATCAATATAGCCCACGATGTCTTGCACCGCTTCGAAAATGCCGTTGCCCACTCCTCCGACTGCCTTCATGCCCGGCGGACAAGTCTGTGCAAAGTTTTGAATATATGGGGCATATAGATCATAAAACCTTTGTGGGATTTCATCCCAGGGATATCTCTCAAAATCAGCACGTTCTTTGATGCATCCCTTGCTCTGTTGATTGAGTGCACCACCTCCCACCAAGGCTCCACAGACACCAAATTCCATGGATGCGGTGTCATAGCCCATGGCGCGCCAAAAGTCCCAAAACTTACGAAAACCGTCCCTGCTCTCCTCCATATCCTTTGAAAACCACACTTGATAAGGTTTAGTCCCCATTGTTTCATAAATCACCTTTTCTCCCACTCCATGCTCATACAGAGGGAGTCTCGGCGCCCAAATGTTTTGTGCCGCTTTGACAATGTGAGTGTAGTCCGGCTCAAATTCATATTTTTTCAAAATTTCCATTTACTGTATCCTTTCAAGAATATAAGAAAAACAAGCTTGCCGTATTCCTTTTTACAATTATATCACAGGAATACGGCAAGTTTATAGATTTAAATATCTTTATGCGTTTTTAATTTGACACCCTACGGTATAACCCTTTTAGAAAAGCGGTTTTCTCAGTCTTTCCAGTAGTAGGCCTTTTTGTAGATCTCTTCAAGTTCTGACATCAGCGGATACCTCGGGTTAGCCGTGGTGCATTGATCTTCGAAGGCACGCTCTGCCAGTGCAGGAAGCTTTGCCAAAAACTCGCTCTCGTCCACACCACAGTCGGCGATACTCATGGGCATGTCAAAGGATTTCATCAGGTCTCTGATGGCTTTGACAAGGTTTTGTATCTGCTCTTGCTCGGTTTCACCGCCAAAGCCAAGTAACCTGGAGATCTGCGCATAGCGATAGTCCGCGCTGTATTCGCCGTATTTGGGGAATATCGTAAATTTGGTCGGTTTTTGCGCGTTGTACTCTATCACATGGGGCAGCAAAATAGCATTAGCCCTGCCGTGAGAGATGCGAAACTCTCCGCCAATCGTGTGTGCCAGGGAGTGGTTAATGCCAAGGAAGGCGTTTGTAAATGCCATGCCGGCAATACAGGAGGCATTGTGCATTTTTTCTCTTGCCACTTCGTCATGGGCGTCTTTGTAACTCCGCGGCAGATATTTAAAGACAAGCTCTATCGCCTTGACCGCAAGACCGTTTGTATAGTCCGAGGCAAGCACAGACACATACGCCTCGATGGCGTGGGTCAGCACATCCATCCCTGTGTCAGCCGTGACGGATTTTGGCATAGTCGTCACAAACTGCGGGTCGATAATTGCAACATCCGGTGTCAGCTCATAGTCCGCCAGAGGATATTTGATATTGCCCCGCTCCTTGTCGGTTATGACAGAAAAGGATGTGACCTCAGAGCCCGTGCCCGATGTGGTCGGTATGGCCACCATCTGCGCTTTTTTGCCGAGATTGGGAAAGTGGAAAGCGCGTTTGCGAATGTCCAAAAATTTCAGGCGCAAGCCGTCAAAATCCGTGTCCGGATTTTCATAAAACAGCCACATGCCCTTTGCTGCGTCCATCGCTGAGCCTCCGCCCAGAGCGATTATGACATCGGGGGCAAACACGTTCATCAAGGCCACACCGCGCCAAATCGTTTCGACAGAGGGGTCCGGCTCAACTTCGGAAAAAATCTCACAGTGCACGCGCTGAGCTCGTTTGCGCAGATAGTACAGAGCCTTGTCCACATAGCCAAGCTTGACCATCACAGGGTCTGTGACAATAAAAGCTCGGGAGATATTTGGCATGTGTTCGAGATAGCCGATGGAGCCTTTTTCAAAGTATATTTTGGGTGGGATTTTAAACCACTGCATATTGACTCTCCTCTTGGCTATCCGCTTTTTGTTAATCAAATTGACACTCGATATGTTGGATGTGGTGGAGTTGCGCCCGAATGAACCGCAACCAAGGGTCAGGGACGGCGTGTTTGCGTTGTAGATATCACCGATTGCCCCTTGGGAAGAGGGCGAGTTTACGATCACACGGCCGACCTTCATCTCGCGGCCGTAGCGCACACAGAGCTCTTCATCGTCACTGTGTATGACGGCGGAGTGCCCGAGCCCGCCCAGTTCAAGCATTGTTTGAGCGTATTCAAAACCCTGCTTCTCATCTTCGGAAATAAAATAGGCAAGCACCGGAGAGAGTTTTTCTATGGACAGCGGGTATTCTTTTGACGGATAGGGCAACTTGGCGATGAGCATCTTTGTGTCTTTTGGGACACTTATGCCTGCATTTGTCGCTATAAACTCCGCTGTTTTACCCACAACGACGGGATTAACAGCGAGTTTATCCACATTGACAACATATTGTGTGACCAGCTCCGTTTCCTTTTCGTCCAGGAAATAGCAATTGTTCTCCTTCATTATGCGCTCAAATTCAGCAGAAATCTCTTTGTCGACAATCACTGCCTGCTCCGAAGCGCAGATCATGCCATTGTCAAAGGTTTTGGATATCATCAGATCCACACATGCTCTGCCCACATTGACATGTTTGTTTATGTAGCAGGGCACATTTCCCGGGCCAACGCCCAGAGCCGGCTTTCCTGCGCTGTATGCGGACCGCACCATGCCGGAACCGCCTGTGGCCAAGATCAAGGAAACGCCGGGGTGATTCATGAGAGTCGTTGTCGCCTCAACGGAAGGGGTTTCAATCCACTGTATGCATTGCTCAGGTGCGCCCTGGGCAATGGCCGCTTCTTTTAAGATGCGCGCAGATTCGACTGAGCAGCGCTGAGCAGAGGGATGAAATGCAAATATAATGGGGTTTCGTGTCTTTGTACATATCAGGGCTTTGAACATCGCAGTCGATGTCGGATTTGTCACGGGGGTCACTCCCGCCACTATCCCGACAGGCTCGGCCACATCGACATAGCCCTCGTTTGTGTTTTCTTCTATTATTCCGACTGTTTTTTGGTCTTTGATATCATGCCAAATGTATTCCGTGGCAAACATGTTTTTTATCACTTTGTCTTCAACAACGCCTCTGCCTGTTTCCTCAACGGCGAGCTTGGCAAGATGCATGTGATTGTCCAACCCCTTGAGGGTCATCGCATGCACGATGGCATCAATTTGTTCCTGTGTCATCTCCATATATTGTGCCAATGCCGCCTGTGCATTGTCCACCAGCACATTGATCATCTCATTGACATCAACTTTTACGTCTCTATCTTTTTGTTTTTTGTTTTCCATGATTTCTCCCTTTCAATTGTTTATTCCAAGGTTGCTAATTTCGATCTATGAGCTGTTTTGTAAGCATCGCAAGGGATGCCGCCATGTCTTCGTTTTTAACCGCGACGCCCTCGGGCACCTTGAGATTTGTGGGCGCAAAGTTCCAAATGGCCTTCACACCGCCAAGCACCATACTGTCGCAAATTTCCTGAGCCGCAATCGCGGGCACCGCGATTATCCCGATTCTTATTCCGTGGTCCCGGCAGTATTTTTGAAGTTCTTTGACATCGTGGACAGTTTTTCCGGAAATCTTCTTGCCTGTCAACTCCGGCAAGTTCTCAAAGGCTGCGATGATTTCAAGGCCGTAACTTGCGAAATTTTCATATGATAGGAGCGCTTTTCCAAGGTTTCCCGCTCCCGCAAGGACAGCTTCAAAGGTCTTGTCGTGTCCGAGAAATCTCTCCAAATCCGCCTGCAATTCCATCGCAACATAACCGACCTTGGGTCGCCCTCCGTCGCTTGCTCCGGCTAGGTCTTTTCGGACAAGCACCTGGTTCAAGCCCAGCGCTTCGGCAATGCTTGTTGCCGAAATCATATAGCCCGGGTCCTCGGGCAGTTCTTTGAGATAATTTAAATACCTGACAAGTCTGCCAAAATATGTCGGTGATATGTTATTTGCCATCTTCGCCCTCCTCCAATTGGGTTTTGCGATCAAATGTCCATGTTTGTGCTCTGTTTTCATTTTGAAACTCATTAGGTATAATTATATCGATATTTTTTTATCGATATAATTATACCTAATGAGTCCTGTTTTGTAAAGAGTTTTTATATGGTAAATCCGCCAAACTTTGATGGCTATGTGCCTCAACTCTTGGCGGATTTTTGTGCTTTGTTTGTTTTATGCTGTTGTCTTTAAAGCCCATACAGCCTTTCGGCGTTTTTATGCAACAAGCTCTCCGCTATCAACCTCTCTCGTCCAGGAAAAGCCGTGGCGGCATGCGCCACAATATCGCGTATGATCTCCGCTGTCCCGCAGAGGCTTTCTATGTCAAACACATCCGTGCCAAAGGAGATTTTGTTAAGCGGAACTATCTCGATTATCCGCACAAGCCAATCCCTTGTCATGCTCTCCGAAATGAGCGGTGCCCAGGCAAGGTTCAGCATCACATTGTGTGCGTTTGCGGCCATCGCAGCGGCTTGCTCCACATACGGAAACCCCAAATGCAGGAGATCAAAGCGCACATTGCCAAAATGCGCAATCGCCCGACAAAGGTCATTTGGGCTGAGATTGGACGTATCGGGGTTGTTCCAGAGCATACCTGTGTGCAGCTGCACCGTCAGATTGTGCTTTTCGGCAAGGGGAAAGATGAAATAAGCGATGTAGTCACAGAGCTCTCTTTCATAAAAGTCGCTGCCGCTTTTGTATATGTCTTCCGCCCTTTCCCGTGGGACATATTTGTAATCAAGGCTTCGAAAATACTGTTCATTTACCTTGATGCCGCCGATATCGTAGTATGTCACGAGATAGTCAAGCAGTTTTCTCAAAAAAGACTCATATTCATCAAGCGTGTCCAGAGCGCACCCGAGATGAGCTGCAAGCTTTGCCGTGGACTTTGACGACGGGTTGAGAGCGTGGGCGTCTATTGTCGGAATATGTGTGAAAAGCTCTTCTTTGGCCGTTTGCTCCGCTTTGCTGAGGCCATCATTGTTTTGCGTGCAAAAATAAGCGGCCTCATGCCCTGCCCACATATTGAGCAGTATGTGTTTTATGTTGAACTTTTTCGCGCATTTTTGCCAATTTCCATATGATGGTTCAACAAGGCAGCTCTCCAGCGCATCATAATTTTGCTCTGTTATGAGCTCCGCAGCCATATCGCCAAAAGCGAATATGCCGCAAGTTGTGGCTTGCACTGCGGAGGTTTTGTCCACATAGGGCAAAAACTGCAACACTGCGGCTTTGGCCTCTTTTCCAAAAATCTCACCCGCCAAGATCCCCTCTATTTGCTTTGCCTCCATGCCGGCTGCTAAAAATGTCGGTCGGCAGGTCAGGCAGAGCAGCTTCTGGGCAAGAGTCGGCTTTTTGTCCGCCTCTTCAACGCCCATCAAGGCATAAATACTCGGATGTACCAGGTGGGCGTGGGCATCGACAAAAGGCGTCGTCGCGCAAAGAGCTCTTATCTCTTTTATGTTCATTGTTCCCCTCGCAGTTTTTCCAAAATTGTCGCTGTCCCCTCCCTGACAAACTCCATAACAGAGGACACCCACAATATTGTCATTCCCTTTTCTTGCCATCTGCGCGCCTCGTCCAGGCTTCCCATATACATGCCACAGGGTTTTCTATACTTCTCACACACGGATATCATCTTTTCAAGCTCACGTTCCACCAGCTCATGGCCATATTGCATAGGCACTCCAAGGGATATGGAGAGGTCCGTCGGCCCTGCCACCACGCCGTCTATATGTGCGCCATATTCATCAAGCATTTCGCTCCGAGATTCTATGCCAAGAGCAGACTCAATCTGGAGCAGGACAATGCGATTTCGGTTGAAATCCTCCGTGCTCTCTCCTTTTCTGAATATCCCAGGTCCGCCGCAGCCCTTTTCCCCGACAGGCGGGAACTTTGCGGCTTTTATTGCCCTCTCCACCTGCTCGGTGGTTTGCACACGGGGCACCATTATGCCGTCTGCGCCAAAATCATATACTTGGGAAATCAGATGATAGAGCGCATCGGGCACCCTGACAACGGTCGGTAGGTCAGCCTGCCTGCAGTGTGTCAGCGCCGCATGCAGCGTTTCCGCATTTGTCGGCGTGTGTTCCGTATCAATCATGACACAGTCCGCACCTCCCGCTTTTATCGCGCCGGCTGCTCCGGCAAAGGCGGCGGCGAGGATGGGCATGAACACCATTTCCCTGTTTATCAGTTTCTTTTTAAGTTTTGAAAGGTTATCCATCAAAGCCCCCACCATGGATTGTATTTGTCGAGCTTTAAGCCGTTCATTTTTGTCACTCGTACATATCTGTATATCTCCTGTGCATCGGGACTGCACTCCTGCAACCACTTTCTCTGCCCAAGCCTCTTTATGATCGGCCAATAGGTCTTTCGATTTGTGTATGAATATGTGTCCCAGACTGCCACATGGGACAGCCCCGCCTCATATGCCGCAAGCGCCCTAGTGCGTATGCCGTCGGGCGAAACTCCGCGGGGCAGCAAATCCACCGCGGCTATGATGCCGTGTTCTCTTTGGAGGGCTGCGTAATAGGCCGCATCAACGGTCTGTTGTCTGTTATAGCAAAAGTCATCGGGGCTGTTCATGATCGACGGGTATCCGATGGCGATGTCCAAAAGGCCCTGCGCGGCCCAACTTTCAAGATCGATGGCAAAAAAGCGGTTGGAGCGCCTATCTGCCAGGGCTGTGACGGAAATAAAGGGTTCATCCTCTCTGCCCAGGGCTTTTGCCTCTTTGCATATCGCCTTTTTAAGGGGTTTTATAAACACCTCTGTAAAATACCTGCAGCGAAAATCAACAAAACGCTCGTCTTCTTCTTCCAAACGGAAGGCGTCAAGGCCGGTATCTTTATAAAAAGCATCTGTGAGTGGCTTTTCGTAGAGGAGATTTGGAACCCCTCTGTTGAAAAGGAGATGAACCCCGTCTGCGCCAGAGCGTATCATACGGCAAAATAAATCTATGACCATCTGCGAAAATTCGGGATGTGCGTAGCTAAGCCGTGCAATCTCCGAACCGTCGCGGTCTATGCAATGCCATTCCGGATGTTTGTCATAAAGCGGTGAGTTGAAGCCGATGTCCCAGGGCGGCTGTGCCGCAAAGTAATTCATTCTGAATCCAATGCCTATTTTAATGCCCTGTTTATGGGCAAATTCCGCCACTGCGGCATGAGGGTCCTCCCCCTTGGACACAAAGGTGTTGCGCGCATGATAAAAGTTTTCATCATTTTCCCCGGCGTGACACC
The DNA here is from genome assembly GCA_964439435.1 of uncultured Oscillospiraceae bacterium. GTDB lineage: Bacteria > Bacillota > Clostridia > Oscillospirales > QAMX01 > CAYTOF01. Next base: position 1,109 of record CAYTOF010000031.1, on the reverse strand, counting down.
CATAGCCCTCCATGCTCCAGAAAAACCTGTTGTTGAAATCAGGGTCGTTGACATCCATATAGTATTCAATCATGAGATGGCTCACATCGCTTTCCGCAAAAGGCGCCACCTCTGACACGATGTTGTCCAGGGTCGGGTCTTGGTAGCAATATGCTGAGTGCATGTCATGATAGGCAATGAGGCGCCGATTTCGAGGCTCCGGCTCTTCTACGGGCACAAATTTCAAATAGGCAATGGTTGAGTGATACGATCTTGGGCCTCTCGGATGGGATATGTGCACACTTTGGCCCTTCATGTCGGCTATCTTCCACTCCGCTTCCATCATATACGGGGCGCGGGCAAAGTCGCCGTGAAAGTCGTGGGAGAATTCATGGGCATGAGCATCTTTTGTCAGTCTGAAACCCGTCAAATTGATAGCTCCTTCTATGCCGACGGTGTGGAGCATGCCGATGTATATGCGGTATAAACCTGAGAGATTGGGGCTCACAGCAATTTCAGGCACGCTCATAGTACCGTGGGCATACAGCATGACCCCGTCAAATTCATCGCTCTCATAGGGCACAGCCTGCCATGTGGACTTTGAAACTTTGGGTGCTGTGGCGTTTTTCGGAGACACCTTCGTCATATCGCTAAATATCACTGTTTTTCTGTCTTGCATTTGATATTCTCCCTCATTTTACGCAATTTATTGTTTAAATAAACTTTTATGCTTTTTGTTCCAGCCATGTAAAACACATTGCTTTACATAGCTGGCATTTATCCTGTTCTTCTTCGATGCGCTGTATCTCGCTTCTGTTTTGGTCTGATTTGTTGCTATATCTTGCATAATCACGAAAATAAGACTCCGCCTGCAATACCGTCACAGTTGGAGTCTTTTGTCTATTTTACGCTGAACAGAATCTCGGCATATGTGGGATAGGGCCAAAGCTTTCTGTCTGTGATTGTCTCGAGCTCGTCAATGACAAGGCGAAGCTCTGCCATGGCACCGACTATGCCATCACGGCAGCATTGGACCCTGTGCAGACTTTCCATACACTTGGCTGCGCCGTGGAGTTCCTCCAGTGTTTCCAGTTTTCCATATAGGTCGTCTGTGAGATTTGTAACTCTCC
>CAYTOF010000030.1:0-27017 GCA_964439435.1 uncultured Oscillospiraceae bacterium | reverse complement strand
TGGCAAAAAAGTTCAATCAGGTTACGGATCTTGGGAAAATAATGGACCCGCTTGCAGACAAGCTCCTTGTCTTTGCAGCTCTTGTTGTGTTCACCGCACAGGGACTTACACATCCCATTGCCCTGTTTCTCCTCCTTGCAAGGGAGCTCTCCATCACATCTATTCGAGCGCTTCTTGCCTCAAACGGACGTGTGATGGGAGCGGGGATATCGGGCAAAATCAAGACACTTGTTCAGATACTGTCGATTCTTATTATTTTAGCGCTCCCACTGCTTCCGGAATTTGGGATAAGTGCATTTTCAAAGCACACTGTACTCATAGCCAATGTGCTTTCATGGATAATGGCGGCGGTTTCGGTCATATCGGGCATTGAATACTGCTTGCATGGCTTCTCTTTCAAAAACATTAAAAAAAGATAGTATACCATCGACTTGATGCCTTTAAACGACGAAAAGCCATGACTTGCAAATCGAACTGTTTTTATAAAACAACATACAAGGAGAATTGTTTATGCGGCTTTATAACACGCTGAGCCGAAAAAAAGAAGAATTTGTTCCGGCCGGTGATACCGTATTGATATATGGCTGCGGGCCTACGGTTTACAATAAATTTCACATTGGCAACGCCAGAGCTTTTGTCGTATTTGATACTTTGAGACGGTATCTCACATATCGCGGCTTTAAAGTGAGGTATGTGCAAAACTTCACAGATGTTGATGATAAAATCATTAACAAGGCGGCAGAAGAGGGCACTGCGCCGGAATTGATTGCCGCGAGATATATAGAGGAGTATTTCAAAGACGCCGATGGGCTCAACATTCAAAGAGCAGACGACCATCCTTTGGCGACGGAGTACATCGGAGGTATGATTGACCTTGCCTCAAAACTGATAGAAAAAGGTCACGCATATGAAACCAAAGGAGATGTGTATTTTCGAACTCGCAGTTTTCCCGATTATGGAAAGCTATCACATCAGCCGCTGGATGAGCTGGAATCGGGAGCAAGAGTTGGAGTGGATGAACGCAAGGAAGACCCCCTGGATTTTGCCCTGTGGAAAGCGGCAAAACCCGATGAACCTAGCTGGGAATCCCCTTGGGGAGAAGGCAGGCCGGGATGGCATATAGAATGCTCTGTCATGGCAAGCTCTCTGCTTGGAGATACGATTGACATACATTGTGGTGGGCAGGACCTTGTTTTCCCACACCACGAAAATGAAATCGCCCAGAGCGAAGCGGCTACCGGACAAAAATTTGCAAGGTTTTGGCTGCACAACGCATATATAAATGTTGACAACAAAAAGATGTCCAAATCAGAGGGCAACTTTTTCATGACACGTAATGCCGCAGAGATATATGGATATGATACTATACGCTTTTTTATACTCTCCGCTCACTACAGAAGCCCCATCAATTTCTCTGCTGATATCATGGAAAGTGCCAAAGCAGCTCTGTCCCGCATCAAAGCAAGTTATCAAAATCTGATGTTTTTACTTGGAGCGGATATCAAAGAGAATGACGGAGACGAGAGCGCGGCAGAAGATGTCGTGATGTTTCACAAAGCCTTTAGAGAGGCTATGGACGATGATTTGAACACCGCCGATGCGATAGCCGTGATATTTGACGCTGTGAGAAAAGCAAATATTGTAGCGGTAGGCAATCCCACAAAAGAAAAACTGCGACAATATGCCGAGCTGATTTCAAAGCTATGTGAAGTGCTTGGTTTTGATCTCGAAGCCGATACAAAAGAGGAAGATGAGATTTTAGAGCTTGTCGAACAGAGGACACAGGCACGCAAAGCCAAGGACTACAAAAAGGCAGATGAGATTCGTCAGAAGCTCAAAGAGATGGGTGTAACACTTGAAGACACACCGCAAGGTGTGAAGATAATAAAAGAATAGGCTTATGTCTATAAAAAGCTCCGGACACTGCTTTTGTCAATGTGTTCGGAGCTTTTGTTGTTTGTGTGTGAAAAATATTCAAATAAAATTAGTATTGTGATATAATTATAAAAACACATTTTTATTTGAATGTACTTCAATGAAATCACAGATGATAAGAAGCGGATTTTAAAAAATAGAAATTTGGAGAGACACTATGTTTAAGAAAAATGTATTCTCAGTCTTGGCTGTCTTTATGATAGGTTTTGGGGCAATGATTGGCGTGATATTTCCATTTTTCGTTGTTGCCGTAACTGATGTTCCTCCTGAGAGCGTGCTCACGGCTCTATTTTTTACACTTTGTATAGTTGCCGGCATTTTGGTCGGTGCTTTTAATATATTTCTTGCCCGCAAGATTGTAGGTGCAAAGATAAGGCAGTTGAGCTCACACATGAAGCAGATAGAGACAAAGCTGGTAGAAAAAAGCAGAACACAACTTTTAGAAGATTGTCTCAGTGATGACTGTTATATAAAAGTTATATCCAACGACGAGCTGGGTGAGGGTGCTATGGCCTTTAATGCGCTCGTCAAGGCCCTTGCCCAAGCTTTTGATTCAGAGCTTGAGGTCAAGAGATTTACCGAAATGCTTTCAAGCAAATTGGAGCTTGACGAGCTTGCCAAAGAGGCGCTGACAAGTCTTATGGATAGCTTTAAAGCATCCGCCGGAGCGATTATCATTGAGAGGGAGAGCGAAATTGTATTGCTCTCATCGATTGGCATCAGCACTCCCGAAGAGATAGTAAAGAGCGATATCGTGCGTCAGGTTTTTACAAGGCAGCAGAGGATGGTAATAAATCTGCCTGAGGATATAAAGCTTAGCGGCGTGATGTTGGAGTTTCGCCCGAAATCCGTCGTAGTGGAACCCATCATATACAAAGGTGTAGTGCTTGGCTGTGTTGTTCTCGCCCGTGTGGAAGAGTATGAATTGGACAAGCACAACAATATGGAGCTGTTTGGCAGAGGTCTTGCCCTTGCTTTTAAGAATGCCATAACACATGACCAACTGCAAAAATTGGCAGTAACCGACCCCTTGACAGGGGTTTTGAACAGACGTTTTGGTTTGGCGAGATTAAAAGAGGAGTACAGCAGGGCTGTCCGAGCGGATCAACCCCTGGGAGTTATCATCATCGATTTGGACTACTTTAAAAAAGTCAATGACACATATGGGCACATAGTGGGGGATAAGCTTCTGATCAAAATCTCATCTGTTGCCAAGGCCTCTCTCCGAGAAGGAGATGTGTTTTTGAGGTATGGAGGCGAGGAATTTGCCGCCATTTTGCCCGGTGCCTCTATTGCCGATGCAATCAAAATTGCCGAGAGAATTCGAAGATATATTGAAGAAACCTCTCTTTTGTACAACGGCCAAAACATCAAGGCTACGGTGAGCATTGGCGGAGCATCCTATCCTGAAAATGATATTGATGATTTTATGGGACTGGTGGAGAGGGCGGACAGCAATCTGTATAAGGCAAAGGAAAACGGCAGAAATATGGCGGTTGTCGAATAGGCATTGAAAATGAAAACACTTGAGCGTCCCTTGAAATTTCAAAGGACGCTCAAAACAGCAGCACTATAAAAAACGAGTGGAAAGTTTAGATTATTCGATGGGTTTGAAACCGTGTCCCATCACCTCTTTCGCTTCGTTGACTATGACAAAAGCGCCGGGATCGGCAAGACGCACAATGCGTTTGAGTTGGGAGAGCTGGCGTTTTCCGACAGCACAGATCAACACATTTTGCGGGACGCCCGTATATCCACCCTCACCGTTCAATATGGTGACACCACGTTTCAAATCCTGCGTGATTGCGTGAGTTACAGGCTCGGGTTTTTTCGTTATGATGGTCATCACAATGGCGATGTTGGCACCATAGAGAACGCTGTCTATGACAGCTGTCGCAAGGTACATCGCCACCGCTGTGTACAATCCGGCACCGATATCACGGAAAATAGCCACACCTGCAACGATGATGATCAAGTCCACAAACATTATTATCCTGCCCAGCGAAAGGTGTTCAAGTTTTTTAGAAAACAACAACCCCATGATATCAGTACCCCCGGTACTACCTCCCGCCGCCATTGTGAGGCCAAGCCCTGCACCCGCCACGGCGCCGCCCACAGCGGCGGAAAGCAATCGATCGCCGTGAAGAGCTGGGATTTGAGGTATGAAAAGGGCAAAAACATCGACAAAGAGGGATGAAAAGATTACTCCCACAATGGACAACACAAAAAACTCCCTGCCCATTTTTTTGAAGCCAAGCAAAAATAGCGGTGTATTGAGAGCAATCATCATGACACCGACAGGCAAACCTGCCAATCTGTTTAAAATGAGCGAGATGCCCGTCAAGCCGCCGGTCATGAGATTTGCCGGCACATAGAAGCTTGTCACTGCGAAAGCGTATATAATGGCTCCAATCAAAACGAGCAGACAACGCCAGAGCAGGTTTTTAAAATTTATTTTTTTATTTTCATCGGGAAATAACAAGGTGTCCTCCGGGTATTGTATTTGCATTTTGAGTTGACAAACGAAACGGAATATATTAAAATACTCAGAGCTTCAAATAAGCGCCCGTAGCTCAGCAGGATAGAGCGGCCGCCTCCTAAGCGGCAGGTCGTGCGTTCGAATCGCGCCGGGCGTGCCAACAGAACAATGCCTTTTTGGAGACAATCCGAAAAGGCATATTTTTCAAAAAAAGGAGGGCAATATGCTGAAATCACGCGACGGAAAATTTATGTATGCCGCTTTAAAACTTGCGGAAAAAGCTAAAAACATAGGAGAAGTTCCTGTGGGGTGCGTGATAGTGCATGAAGATAAAATTATCGCCTCCGGTTACAATCGCAGAGAAAGAAAAAGAAATGCGCTCGAACATGCTGAAATGCGTGCCATTTACAGAGCTTGCAGAAGGCTTCGCAGTTGGAGATTGATCGGCTGTGAGCTGTTTGTCACGCTGGAGCCGTGTCCCATGTGCGCGGGAGCCATTTTGAATGCCAGAGTTGACAGAGTGGTATATGGGGCAAGTGATCCGAAAGCAGGAGCCATGGGAAGTGTCTTTGATTTATTCGAATATCCATTAAACCACAAACCCGAAGTGACAAGCGGTGTTCTTGGGCAAGAATGTGGGGAAATACTGAGTGATTTTTTCAGCTCACTGCGCAAAAAGAAAAGAAACAGATGAGTTTTGATCAGCATTTTCCATGGAAATGATTTGCATAGTCGCATAAGCTTTTACAAGCTTATTTTCTCCTCGACATGATGTGACGATAGAATACGATCAACTTGGAGAAACCAAGATCATATATAAAAAAGGCACCGTTAACGACAAAGATGGCAATTATATAGGCAAAAGGAATGTCCGGAAGCTTTGGCAGAGTTGCAAATGCTTTTATAAGCAAAAAGCTGAGTGCCAACATGGCGTTCAAAAACAAAAATTTTGAGACAAATTCCATTATTACGGTCTTTCTGCGCTCTGCCCAGGATTTATAGATGGGATAAAGACCGAAAAAGAAAATAAACAAAAAGACCATCGTTTTATCTGAGGCAGCGATAAATGACAGGCCGCTTGCGGTTAAATATCCGAGAAAGGCATATTTCATGCCGCATTCGATAAAGATTGCGGCGATGAAAAGCCCGGCAATTGCCGTGAAAGTCAGAGACATGAAGGGGATATAACCGCCCACAAGTAAAAAAACTGTGGCAGCTGCGCCCATTATTGAAGTAAAAGTTAGTTTCTTATATTCTTTCATATTGTTATTTAACAGCAGGGAATGAGGTCTCCGCCCATGCATTCGCAGCAACAGTCTGCGCAGAGCAGGGTGGAGCAGCAGTCGCATGCGCTCATGCCTCCGCCTTCAAACCCCCTTGAACGGTAAACCTCACGGCTTTGATGCATTCTATTGAGTGCGGTGGCGTATTCGGGGTTTGCCGGATCCATTTGAGAAGCTTGACGGAAACAATCACGGGCCTGGTCCAACCACCCTCGACGATAGTATATGCTGCCCATCAAGAAATACCATTCCGCATTGCGGTTTGTTATATTCATGAGCATTTGTTCCGCTTGCTCAAGGTTGCCATAGCTTATGTGATTTCTGATGGCAGCAAAAGTCGGATCACCGTGTTGTGAACTCTCAGGACGTGTGGCATATCCGCTTTCCTTGCCGTTTCGAGATTCCATTATTTTATCATAAGCTGCATTTATTTCAGCCATTTTTTCGGCTGCAAGGTCAGCTATGGGGTTGTTCACATAGTTGTCAGGGTGATACTTTTTAGCAAGTGTCCGATAGGCCTGCTTGATCTGTTCATCGGTGGAATTGGGGTTGACACCAAGAATTTTATATGGGTCCATGTTTTGTCTCCGTTTTCATTGTCTTTAGAGCCTTTTTCTTTTCCTTTTCTTTTCACCGTACAGTACTTCTTGTGAAACATGCATCATGCCAAGATATAGTATGTTGGATAAAATCGGTGCGGAGGGCCTTTCGTCCAGCAATTCAAAAGCTGCTGAGGCAGCAGAGAGGGAGTCTTCAATGGTTTCAAATAACTCAGCCTTGATCTCTTCGGGCAGAGTTTCTGCGTCCAGACCGTATCTTATGGCCACAGCGTTAAACCCTGAGCTTTTTCTGTCTTCCTCGTAGTCGTCCGCCGCGTCGAGAATGTAGACAATCCTACCTGTGTGAAAAAACAGTTCCTTTGTAACCCGCTGCTCGAATGTCGATGTTGAAAGCTCGGAAAAAGCGGCTATTATATTTGCAAAATACACAGCGCACCCGTCAAGAGCTGCGGCATTTGGCTCATTTGAGTGATATGCGCTCTCAGCTGTGGCAAGGGACGAGAGGTTTTCACGGGCGATATCATCAAACCAAGGCATCAATTTGGATGCTTTTTTATATTTTGGTTTTAAAAAAAGAAGAAGAAAGCGGGCGGCAGTTCTCTTTACAAATCCGCTGTCTGCAATATCGTCCATCAGCTTGTAATATGCCAGGATGATGGTAAGGGTTGCACAGGCGTCCAGCATGGGGTCGTTACACAATATACACTTTTTTTTAAAAGGACTTGCAGGACATCTTTTGTGAGTGCTTTTTGATGTGTCTTTTAAAAACATCAATGCCGGCAGGCACATGTCATAGCTGACAGAAAACCGCGCTAAAAACCCGTAGTTGCGTTTCAGGGCGTGACAAAGCCCGCAATAAATTGCTTGATATAGTTGAAAGTCTCTGATGCGCAGATCCGGTTTGTGCGGTCGCACATATCCGTACATATTAATTACTCCAAACAGTATTATTTTACTACAAAATCATAAAAATAACAAGAGCAACAAGGTGGTATGGGAGCAAAATCGCTATTTATGCTGCTACCTAAGATGGGACAATCCACGCACTTGCTGTACTTTAATATAATTTTATAGTATAATTATATTATATATCTTGTAAATGAGTCAAGCAGATATAATCCTATGCTTGAGTTTGGATAGGATATATATACATGCATCGGAAAGGCATGATTTGAGCATGAAGCTATGGACAGGCAGATATAAAGGTGAGTCAGACAGGCGAATGGATGAGCTGAATTCTTCCATCCGATTTGACAAACGGCTATATTATGAAGATATCGAAGGGAGCATAGCCCACGCAAAGATGCTCTCGGCTTGCGGAATACTGGATGAAACCCAGATGCAATTCCTGGTGGAAGGACTTGAGACACTGCGCTCGGAAATCACAGACGGCAGTGTTGAAATTCCCGACACATATGAGGACATCCATAGCTTTGTGGAGGCTGAGCTCACCAAAAGGATTGGGGAAGTGGGCAAAAGACTGCACACAGCTCGGAGCAGAAACGACCAAGTAGCAACGGACTTTAAACTCTTTTTGCGCGGGCAGATGAAGACGATTTTGTCGAAGCTTTCAGAGCTTGCCTTGACGCTGTGCGATTTGGCAGAGCAAAACACACATACAGTTATGCCCGGATATACGCATCTGCAAAGGGCGCAACCCATAACCTATGGACACTATCTGATGGCGTATGTGCAGATGCTGTTGCGTGATATAGGCCGACTTGCGGATGCATTTAAGAGAGCGGATGAGTGCCCCCTGGGCTCCGGAGCACTGGCGGGCACCACATTTGACATTGACAGAGAACTCACAGCTAGGCTGCTCGGATTTGCAAAACCGATGGAAAACAGCTTGGATGGTGTATCCGACAGGGATTTTGCCCTTGAGTTTTTGTCATGTCTTTCAATCATCATGGTTCATCTGTCGCGTTTTGCCGAGGAGATTATACTTTGGACCGCCCATGAGTTCTATTTTATCGAATTGGACGAGGCTTTTGCGACTGGGTCATCGATTATGCCGCAGAAAAAGAACCCCGATGTGGCAGAGCTTGTTCGCGGGAAAGCGGGGCGTGTTATTGGGGCCCTCACTGCGTTGCTGGTGGTCATGAAAGGCTTGCCCCTTGCCTATAACAAGGACATGCAGGAAGACAAAGAAGGCGTTTTTGACGCATCGGATACAGTGCTTTTGTGTCTGGAGGCGTTGACACCGATGTGTCGCTCTTTAAAGGTAAATGCCGAGAAAATGCGCAGAGCAGCTGCGGAGGGCTTTATCAATGCCACGGACTGTGCCGATTATTTGACGGGCAAGGGAGTGGCTTTTAGAGATGCATATAAAATAACAGGAGAGATCGTCAAATACTGCCAAGAAAAAAACCTAACATTGGAAACATTGGAAATATCAGAATACAGAGACTTTTCACCGCATTTTGATGCCGATATATACGAAAAGATAGCCCTTGAGACCTGCGTAGAGGGTAGAAAATCCATGGGAGGCCCATCGCCCTCTGAAGTGGAGAGGCAAATTAAAAATGCAAGGAAAAGACTTTCACAGCTTGGAAAGGCGGAGATTTAAAGAATTGGATAATAGATATGGAACATAAAGATATTAAATACAACAAAGTAGAGTTGGATGAGGCTACGAAGCGTGCAATGGCACATCTTGGCTTTGATGAGATGACAGAGGTTCAAGAGCTGTCAATCCCCGCAATGCGAAGCGGTGCCGACATAGTGGTAAAAGCTCCTACCGGAACCGGAAAAACCTTTGCTTTTGGCATACCGCTCTTTGAGAGTATTGATGCAAAGTCAGACAAGCTGCAAGCGGTGGTGTTGGCTCCGACTCGAGAGCTTGCCATGCAGATCAACGAAGAGTTTGTAAAACTCGCAAAGCTTTATCGAGGTATCAAAACAGTTGTGGTATATGGTGGGCTGCCTATCAACAGACAGATATTTGCGTTGAAAAAACGACCGCAAATTGTCGTTGGCACTCCGGGGCGAGTGCTAGACCATCTTGGAAGGCATACATTGAAGGTTGCCAACGTCAAAAGCGTGGTGCTGGATGAGGCGGACAAGATGCTCGATATGGGGTTTTTCAAAGATGTGACGAGCATCCTGGACAAAATGCCCAAGGAAAAACAGCTCTGTCTTTTTTCAGCGACAATCACACGGGAAGTGATGGACATAATGTGGCTTTATCAAAGGGATGCTCTGGAGATAACAGTAAACCCCGTGGAGGAGAGCCAGCCACTGATAACGCAGTATAGCATTTGCGTTCCGCGAGGCGGAAAAATGCGTGTTTTGATGCAGATACTCGGCAATGATCCGGAAAGAGTCATTATTTTTTGCAATACAAAGCGCATGACCGAAAGGTTGCGCAATGATTTGAAAAGAAAAGGATTTGACGCCGATATGCTGAGCTCCGATGTGAATCAGAGCATGCGCACGAGGATAATGCAGCAGTTTAAAAACCACAGCCTCAAAATTCTTGTTGCCACCGATGTGGCCTCCAGAGGGATAGATGTGTCCGATGTTTCGATGGTCATCAACTACGACATCCCCGAGGACAACACCTACTACCTGCACCGTATTGGCAGGACAGGGCGAGCAAGAAAAGAGGGCATATCCTTTGTCTTCTACGACATGCGTGAGTACGGGAGACTCAGGGATATCATCAAGTATACAAAATCTGATATCACACCACTGGAACTCGGAGCGGATGGGCTGTTGAAGGATGTCCCCACAAATTAGCAGAGGTCCACTTGACAAGGTCAAGAGAGGTATATAATACAATACGGATTCATGGGCAGGGCGGAAGGATTCTCTTTCGCCCTTTGGCATTTTTGGAATATGGGCTGCAACTCTAGAAAAAAGCAGGGCTGATGGGCTTATTTTCTGCACAAACTGTGTTATGAGTGTGGGTTTATCCTCTGAGAAATGGCTTCGCAATCGGATAAATGAAGTTATGGACATCAAGGTTTCTCGGCAGTAAATTTTGGCTTGTGAAACACCCGAATATAGAAGATGCCTCTCCTGATAAAAATCAAGAGGGGCATCGGTATCTGTTGGCACATTGGGTTTAAAAAATAGATTTTTTAAGCAGCACTATTTTATGCCTATGTCTTTTCTAAAATGCATGTCTTGAAATTCGATAAGTTTTGCATAGGCATAGGCGTTTTCTGCCGCATGGGAAAGTGTATCGCCCAGTGCGGTGACTCCGAGCACTCTTCCGCCCGCCGTGATAAAACATTTTTCGACTGCGGCTGTACCGGCATGGTAGATAGTTGCTCCGACCTCCTCTGCCTTTTCTATGCCGCTAATGGGATAGCCTTTGACATAAGAACCGGGATATCCACCGCTTGCAAGCACCAGACAAGTTGAGGCTTTGTCTTCCCATTCAATCTCGATGCCGCACAGAGTTTCATTGACAATGGCGAGCATGATGTCCAGCAAACTCGTTTTCAACAGAGGCAAAACTGCCTGTGCCTCAGGGTCTCCAAAGCGTGCATTGTATTCAATCACTTTGGGGCCGTCTTTGGTCAGCATCAGTCCGAAGTATAAAACACCTTTAAAAGGACAACCCATTGCTGAAAGGGCATTTATGGTGGGCTTGAAGATATCATTTAAACAACTCTGTGCTATATCCGGAGTATATGTCGAGCTGGGTGAAAAAGCACCCATGCCCCCTGTATTTGGACCGAGATCGCCATTGTAGGCACGTTTGTGGTCTTGGGCTGAGGGCATAAGGGAGAAATGCACTCCGTCTGTGAAGCACATGATGCTGACCTCCGGGCCGGAAAGGCACTCTTCAATCACCACACGGCTGCCGGAGTTGCCAAATACTCTGTCGACCATGGCGTCTTTTAGGGCTTTTTGCGCCTCGTCAAAGGTCTTTGCCACGGTGACGCCTTTGCCCAGGGCAAGTCCGTCTGCTTTAATCACGATGGGGGCACCCTTTTCTCTGACATATGCGGCAGCGCTTTCGTAGTCATCGAAAACCTCATATTCCGCGGTGGGAATACCGTGGGTTTTCATCAGAGTTTTTGCAAAGGATTTGCTGCCCTCTATCTGGGCGGCTGCTTTATTTGGACCGAAAGCCGGAAAACCAAGAGCGATGAGAGCATCCACGGCACCAAGCACAAGGGGATCGTCGGGGGAGACGACGACCAAGTCAGGAGAGATGCGTTTTGCAAGGTTGCAGATGTCGTCTATGTTCGAAGGGTTCAGGGGATAGCACGAAGCGACTTTGGACAAGCCGCCATTGCCCGGGGCGCAAATCAGCTCACTCACCCTGGGGTCTTTTTTCAACGCAACGGCAATTGCATGCTCGCGTCCACCCGAACCTATAATCAGTATTTTCATGAAACCTCCGTATAAATCAGTGTTTGAAATGCCTCATGCCTGTGAAAATCATGGCAATGCCGTATTTGTCGCAGGCTTTTATAGAGTCTTCGTCGCGCACACTGCCACCCGGCTGAATGATGGCGGTGATGCCCGCTGCCGCAGCTGCGTGGACACTGTCGTCAAAGGGGAAGAAGGCATCTGAGGCGAGACAGGCGCCCGCGGCACTTTCTCCGGCTCCTTTGAGTGCGATTTCCAGCGCTCCTATGCGGTTGGTCTGGCCCGGGCCGACGCCGAGGGTGCGTTTTTCGTTTGCCAGCACAATGGCGTTGGATTTGGTGTGCTTCACAACCGTCCAGGCAAAGGTAAGGGCTTTCATCTCCTCGGCGGTCGGTGTACGCTTTGTCACCACCTGTAGCTCATCGGCACCGTAAAGTGCGTGGTCAGGATCTGTGAGTAGAAGACCACCACTGATATTTTTCAGATCATGAGCGGTTTTAGGTTCCTTGCTGGAAATGTTTTCTATTTTCAAAAGGCGGACATTAGGCTTTTGGGTCAGTATCTCAAAGGCCTCATCGCTATAGGAAGGAGCCATGATGACCTCGAGGAAAATCTTTGACATCAGCTCGGCGCAGACCTTGTCAACTTCGCGGTTGAGGGCGACAATGCCGCCAAATATCGAGACGGGGTCAGAGTCATATGCACCGCGGAAAGCCTCACTTATACCCTCGCTTACACCCACGCCGCAGGGGTTGGCGTGTTTGACAGCAACTGCGCATGGCTTTTCGAACTCCTTTAAGATGGCAAGGGCGCCATTAGAGTCGTTTATATTGTTGAATGAGAGCTCCTTGCCATGCAGTTGTATCGCCTCGGACAAAGTGCCTGCAACAGGAAGAGGCTCGCGGTAGAAAGCAGCTTTTTGGTGTGGATTTTCGCCATAGCGCAGCTCCTGTTGTTTTTCATATGTCAAAGTCAGCTTGTCGGGGAACTTGACGCCTGTTTTCTCCGCGAAATACGCAGCAATGAGGGCATCATACGCGGCGGTGTGCTCAAAGGTTTTCCGTGCGAGCTCTGTTCGCAGTTTTATATCATCCTTTGAGGCAAGCGCTTGTAAAACTTTGGGGTAGTCTGTCGGGTCCACAAGCACATATACATCCCTGTGGTTTTTGGCTGCGGAGCGCAACATGGCGGGGCCGCCGATATCTATGTTTTCTATGGCATCTTCAAAGGTGGAATCTTTTTTTAATATGGTCTCTTTAAAAGGATAGAGGTTTATTGCAACGACATCGATGGTGCCGATGCCAAGCTCGGAGAGTGTGGACATGTGCTTAGCAAGGTCACGCCTGGCTAAAATACCCGCATGGACAAAAGGGTGGAGGGTTTTTACCCTACCATCAAGGCATTCGGGAAAACCTGTTATATCCGAGACATTTACGACATCAATGCCCGCCTGACGAAGGGCAGCTGCGGTACCTCCCGTGGAAATAATCTCGAAACCGAGATTTGAAAGCCCGAGAGCGAACTCCACCACGCCATTTTTGTCGGACACACTTAACAAAGCTCTTTTTTTCATTTGAATTATCCTTTCGTCTCTCATGTATTGATTTTCACATGCCTGCCCACGATCTCAAGGCGACCCTGGCAGAACAGCTTGACGGCCTTGACGAGCAATGGCCATTCGGCTTGCTCCATGATGCGCTTTTGAAGCGTTTGGGGAGTGTCTGTGTCGAGAACAGGTACAGCTTTTTGCAATATCAGAGGGCCTGCATCTGTTTCTGCCGTCACAATGTGAACACTCGCTCCGGAGACTTTAACGCCGTAGTCCAGAGCGGCTTTGTGCACGGTCAGTCCATAGAAACCATCTCCGCAGAAAGAGGGGATTAGTGAGGGGTGAACATTTATCACCTTGTTTGCATAGCTTTGGAAAAATTCGGGGGAAAGAATAACCATGAACCCCGCTAGCACGACCAAGTCTATATCAAAGGGCAGGAGAGCCTTTATCAGGGCTTTTGTGTAGTCCGTGCGCGAAGCATAGTCCGAACGCGCAACAATCATGCAAGGTATGTCCGCCTCTTTGGCTCGGACAAGCGCATAAGCATCCGGGTTTGACGAAAGGCACAGGGCAAGGCGCAAGCCTTGGAACTCTCCGTTATCGGATGCATCTATAAGAGCCTGTAAATTTGTTCCTCCGCCGGAGACGAGCACCGCTATGTTCATATATTTCCTTTCGATATTAGAAATTGGGAAGGCAATGCTTTTGATCAGAGCAGGTCGATGCCTGTCTCTCCCGCCACGCACTCTCCGATGGCTTCGGCTTGTGTGCCTGACTCCTTCAAAGCTTGAATGGCCGCATCTGCCATGGCCTTTTCTGTTATAAGCGCCATGCCCACACCCATGTTGAAGGTGTTGTACATATCGTGTTCATCGACGGTGCCATTTTGGGCAATCAAGGAAAAAATCTCAGGTACGGGCAAGACATTCTTTTTTATACGCGCACGCACGCCCTCAGGCAACATACGCGGGATATTCTCATAAAACCCGCCGCCGGTTATGTGGGCAGCTCCTTTAATCAAAGCGGCTTTCATGGCCGCAAGGACAGGTTTGACATAGATGACAGTGGGGGTGAGAAGTTCCTCTCCAAGGGTTTTGCCCAGTATCGGGACATAGCTGTTTATGTTTTCAGCGCGAATGCGCAGGACTTTGCGCACGAGGGAGAAGCCGTTGGAGTGGACGCCTGAGGAGGCAAGGCCGATTATGACATCTCCTGGCTTTACTGTTTTATAATCCGTGATTTTGGATTTGGATACGACTCCGACGCAAAAACCCGCAACATCATATTCGCCCTCTTCGTAAAAGCCGGGCATTTCAGCGGTTTCACCGCCAATCAAGGCACAACCCGCCTCCACGCATCCTGTGCTGATGCCCTTTACTATAGATGCAACCTTTTCAGGTTCGTTTTTACCGAGTGCAATATAGTCAAGGAAAAAAAGCGGCTTTGCCCCGGAACACACAATGTCATTGGCACACATGGCGACACAGTCAATGCCGATGGTGTCGTGTTTGTCTGTCAGGAAGGCGATTTTTAACTTTGTGCCTATACCGTCCGTGCCGGAGACAAGTACCGGATCGGAAATGCCTGAAAGATCCGGTTCAAACAAGCCGCCAAAGCCGCCAAGATTTCCTATGACACCCTTTGTGAAAGTTTTCTCCACATGGGGGCGCATGAGCTCAACGGCTTTGTATCCTGCTTTCAGGTCAACACCTGATTTTTTGTAGCTTTCTGAATATGAATTTTCCATATACTTCACTCCTGTTCTGATTCGGGTAATACGGGATAGGGGGTTCCAAAGCATGAGGTACAAAAACCAAGGCAACTGCTCTTTGAGATTTCATTTAGAGCGTTGATAGACAAATATCCCAGTGAATCCGCACCTATTGCCTGCGTGATATCTTTTAAATCTCGAGAACTTGCAATGAGCATGCTCTTGTCGGGCACATCTGTTCCATAATAACAGGGAGCAACAAAGGGCGGGCTGGAAATCCGCATGTGCACAGCCGTTGCGCCCGCTTCGCGCAGTAGGGACACGATGTGTCCGCTGGTGGTGCCGCGTACGATGGAGTCATCCACCAGGATGACGCTCTTTCCGCAAACTTCGGAGGAAAGCGCATTCAACTTCAGTTTCACTTGGTTTATTCTTTCGCTTTGTGTGGGTTTTATAAATGTTCGTGTGATATATCTGTTTTTTACGAGTCCGATGGTATAGGGGATGCCTGATTGCTTAGAATACCCAATCGCGGCGTTGAGGCCTGAGTCTGGGACGCCTACGACGATATCTGCTTGAACAGGGTGTTCGATGGCCAGCAAGGCCCCCATACGCTGTCTTGCCAGGTCGACGTTGAGACCGTCTGCAATGCTGTCGGGGCGCAAAAAATAAACGTATTCAAAGGCGCAAAAACTTGATTTGTTTTCGGGTTCTGCGAAAAACATGGACACAAGCCCATCGGGTCCTGACAGCACAAGCTCACCCGGGGCAATGTCCCTGACAAGCTTTGCTCCTATCGTGTCAAAGGCACAGGATTCGCTGGAGAAAACCACCGAGTTTTTCAACTTGCCCATGCACAACGGACGAAAACCGTGGGGATCTCTAAGGGCGATGAGCTTTCGAGGGCTCATCAGCACAATGCAAAAGGCACCGCGCAACTTGGCTGCGGCGCGCGAAACGGCGATTTCCATAGAAACTGCGGAAAGGCGCTCAAAAACAATGAGATTCGCTATGATTTCGATATCGGAACCTGTTTGAAATATGCTGCCGCTCTTTTCCAAAGAGGATTTGAGAGACGGGGCATTTGTGATTTTGCCGTTGAAAGCCACAGCCAAATTGCCTTTGATATGGGAGACAACCAGAGGTTGAGCGTTCTGCCAGTTGTTTGGGGAGCCGGCACAGTACCTGACATGGGCGATGGCTGCGTCACCGTGCAGAGAATCAAGCTGCTTTTGATTAAAGACCTCGGAAACAAGCCCCGGTCCTTTGTATAATGAAAGCACACCCTGATCATTTGCCGCTATGCCACAGGCTTCTTGCCCGCGGTGTTGCAGGCCATAAAGGGCGGTGTGGCAGATATTTGCTGCATTGTGGGCGTCATTGCAGTCGGAGCGGATGCCAAAAACTCCGCATTCTTCTCCGGGTTTAACATGAGCGTATGACATCAAACCTCCAAGCATCCCAAGAGAGAGGGATGAAATCGTTGTCACTGAAAGTGTTTGAATAAATTGCGCTATATGCTTGAAAGCAAATCCGCGCAGGACAAGTCCTTAGCAATAACTTCTTGCTCCATCGCAGACTTGGCTTTTTCAAGGGCGTTTTCTATTTTTTTGTCGTAAAGAGAAAGGATTTGTGCAGCAAGGATGGCGGCATTGGCCGCTCCGTCGATGGCGACGGTGGCTACGGGAACGCCCTTGGGCATTTGGACCATTGACAAAAGAGCGTCCAATCCTGATAGGGAGGCGTTGATGGGCACTGCTATGACAGGCAGAGTTGTAAAGGAAGCGATGAAACCGGCAAGATGAGCGGCTTTCCCTGCCGCAGCAATGAAGACTCCAAAGCCCTTTTCTCTGGCAGATGAGGCAAATTCTGCGGCGGCTTGGGGCGTTCTGTGAGCCGATATTATGCGCAATTCATAGGGGATGTCTAATTCTTTCAGAGTGCACACGCAGTTTTTCATGATTTTGAAGTCACTGTCAGAGCCCATCACGATGGCGACTTTCAGTGTTTTTGCAGACATATATACACTACCTTTCATGCTGTAAAGACTCTTTGTCATTGCAGATTAAAAGAAAATATGCATTATTGCACACCATTATTTTATCCTAAAAAGGCACTTTTAGCAAGATGTGCTTTGCGTACAGATGAAATTTGGAAGTATTAACATATAAACCATTCAAAACAGATGCTAAATTGATTGATGTTTTGTCATTGAGAAATGCATATTGTGTTGCTTTACAGTTCAATGTGGATTTGGTATAATAAAGATGTGATTAAATGGAGAAAAGGTCTTTTCCAGATAAATATATTCACGGATTGAGATTTGTATGATTGAATTTGACGGATATAAACAAAGAGCCGGGGCTTTAGTCCCGGTTTTAAAAGAGATTTCTGCTGCTTTGAACATCGAAACACTCAGAAAGGAGCTTGAAAAGCTCGAGGGGCTTGCAAGCGAACAGGGCTTTTGGGACAACCCCGACCAGTCCAAAGTTGTTTTAAAGGACATCAAGCGTCACAAAGACAAAATCGAGTTGTGTGACGATTTGGAGCTGCGTTTGACGAACCTGCTTGAGCTGATAGCCCTGGCCATTGAAGAGGGCTCCAATGAACTGTCCGCAGACATTGGGGAGGAGCTGTCCGATATCGAGGAAGAAATAGAGACAGCCAGGCTTGGAGCCATGCTCTCCGGTGAGTATGATGAGCACTCTGCTATTTTATCTTTGCATGCGGGTGCCGGTGGGACAGAGGCCCAGGACTGGACACTCATGCTTTTCCGCATGTACACAAGGTGGGCGGAGAGCAGGGGGTATTCATACAAGGTGTTGGACCTTCTGGACGGTGAAGAAGCGGGACTAAAATCAGCCACGATTTTAATCGAGGGCGATAACGCATATGGGTATTTAAAAAGTGAAGTAGGTGTTCATCGATTGGTGAGGGTGTCGCCCTTTGACTCATCGGGAAGAAGACACACCTCCTTTGCGGCTGTTGAAATCACCCCTGAGATTCAAGACGATGTCGAGGTTGTTATCCGAGACGAGGATTTGCGTGTGGACACATATCGTTCAAGCGGGGCAGGCGGACAGCATGTAAATAAAACAGACTCCGCCGTGCGCATAACACATCTGCCCACGGGGATTGTCGTGGCGTGTCAAAATGAGCGGAGCCAACACCAAAACAGGGATGTTGCCATGCGTATGTTGAAATCCAAGTTGGTGGAAATCAAAGAAAGAGAACACTTGGACAAAATCGACGATATAAAAGGCGTGCAAAAACCCATAGAGTGGGGCAGCCAAATTCGTTCTTATGTTTTTATGCCCTATACACTTGTAAAGGACAACAGGACAGGACATGAAGAGGGCAATGTTAACGCGGTTATGGACGGTGAAATCGACGGTTTTATAAGTGCATATCTGCGTGCAAATGCTCAGGGAGTGCTGTAGAAGAAATAAAGACGAATAGGGGCGCAAAATCGGATGGTATCTCGCATAAACTCGGTGGGGATAAAGGGCATAGATGGTTATTCGCTCTCCTGTGAATGTGATCTTTTGGGCGGATTGCCCGCATTTGACATAGTGGGTTTGCCCGATGCGGCGGTGAAAGAATCCCGTGAAAGAGTTCGCTCTGCGATAAGCAACAGCGGTTTTGAATTTCCCATGCGCAGAATTACCGTAAATCTGGCGCCGGCAGACACTAAAAAGGCAGGGGCGGTGTATGACCTGCCTATTTTGCTTGCCATTTTATGCTCTTCGGGTCAGTTTGCTGCGGATCTTACAGAAAGCGTTTTTCTGGGAGAGGTATCCCTTGACGGCAAGTTGCGTCCGATAAATGGGGCATTGCCCGCGGCGGTGGCAGCGGGAGCCATGGGTGCAAAAAAGATATATCTTCCCCTCGACAACGCCACGGAAGCAGCCCTTGCAGGAGGACCGAGCGTATATGGCTTGGAAGATGTGAAGACTTTGATTGCGGTGCTTGGCGGAGAAATGGAAATTGAAAGCGCCAAAGCTCCCTCGATGGATATATATGACAGCTACGGCGTGGATTTTGCCGATGTAAAAGGGCAAGACAACGCAAAACGCGGCTTGGAGATTGCAGCTGCCGGCGGGCACAATGTGCTCATGTGCGGCCCTCCGGGCTCGGGAAAGAGCATGCTGGCTAAGAGGCTGCCTTCTGTTTTGCCCGAAATGACACTACAGCAGTCCCTTGAAACAACAAAAATATATTCTGTGGCGGGATTGACGTCAAGAAAAGTCCCGCTCATTTCCCACAGGCCTTTCAGGGCACCTCACCACACGACTTCGGCGATAAGCCTGATAGGCGGGGGGAGCGATCTGCATCCGGGTGAGGTGTCGCTGGCGCACAACGGGGTGCTGTTTTTAGATGAGTTGACGGAATTTGCCAAATATACGATTGATGTGCTGCGTCAACCCATTGAAGACGGCACTGTCACCATTTCCAGAGCCAGCGGTACAGTCAACTACCCCTGTAGATTTATGCTTGTGGGCGCTATGAACCCCTGCCCCTGCGGATGGCACGGACATCCCTCCGGCAGATGCATTTGCAGTTCTGCCCAAGTCAAGACCTACAAGGGCAGGATATCCGGTCCGATGCGGGACAGAATGGATATTTTTATAGATGTGCCAGAGGTCAAATTTTCTGAACTGACAGAGAAAAAAGACGCGGAAAGCTCAAAAGAGATAAGGGCTCGCGTCAATAAGGCACGCGCTGTTCAAGCGCGGCGGTTTGCTGAGAGAAACCTTCCGATTTCATGCAATGCACACATGCCTGCGGAGTTGTTGAACAACTGCTGTGAGCTGGGAACAAAGGAAAAGGAGCTTATGAGAGCTGCCTTTTCGCGTCTTGGTTTGACCGCCCGCTCATATGACAGGTTGCTTCGCATTTCGCGCACAATAGCGGACCTCGACGGTGCGGAGCACATTGAAACACACCATCTGGCCGAGGCTTTGAGATACAGATCGGAAAACACATGATAGATGCGTGAGATTTCTCAAAAATGTTCAAAGACACCGCCGTATCGTTTCGGAAAGGCACGGACAAAGGCATCCGTTTCGCCTTTGATTTCGATGCCCGGAATATAGTGAAGGGTTTTCTCGTTTAAGGTCGTGTGGCCGTAGACAATTGGACAAAGCGCCGAGGCGGAAATGGATATGTCATAATCTGAGTTGTCTTCAAGCTCTCTGACTGTGGCGTTGCCCCCTTCGTATTCGACTTTGAAAATGCCTTTAACATTTGGACGCTCGTCTTTCACCTTCAGCGTGAAAATCCCGTGCTGTCCGGGGTAGGAATATTTTAAAAGCACTGCCTTTGTGTTTAAAATGCGCCCCGATATATCCGGGATGATGCGGGTTTTCATATGGGTGAAATGTTTGTATACGATTTCAAATTCGGGGCACATGGCGGTATCTCTGAGCTTTATCATGTCATTGTCGCCCTCATATACCCTGAGAAATCCAAGGAGTGCAACCAGGGCTTTAGCCGATGTGTATACCATTTCATGCACATCAAGAACCACCCCCACAGAGCGATTGATTTCAAACACTTTTTCGTTGGTCAGTATCAGATAACCCGAAGGCACGCCCTTTTCATCATACCATAGGTAGGTCTTCGCGTTCTTTCCGTATCTCTCGCCAAGATACCATATCGGGTCGTTTCGCTCGGGCAGGAGGTTGCGCTCCGCCGAAAACTCTTTGTATATCCGTAGGGCATCTTGGGCATTGGAGGCACTTAGGGCGACCAGGTCGGTCCGGCGTTCAAAGGTGTTGAGCATAGCTGTGGGGAACTCTGTTATTTTATGGTCGGAGATGCGCTCATAACCGAATTTGTTGTAGTATGAAAACGAAAAAGGATGCAAAATGCTCATCTCCCATCCTTTTTCAGGTGCCATATCGAAGAGATGGTTCATTATGAGCCGAACATATCCATGCCTTCTGTATTCGGGGCGCGTGTTGACTCCTGCCACAATAAGCGTTTTTATGGGTTTTCCGCAAAACATGGTGTTTATGGTGATTGCCGTGGCGTTTGAGGCAGGGCTTGGGTCATCCCCGTGAAATACATTCACATAAAACTGCTCGGAACCGTAATTCGACTCTACATCTGTGACGACAATGCGGGTGTCAGTGCTCATAAGCTTCCTCGTTTCGTATTTTTATATGAGATGATGCAAAATGATTTTTCACTATGAGCATTATACATTATTTCCTCCGCCTTCACAACAGAGAGTGAAGGGTGTTTTTGCATTTTAAAGATAGCTTAGAAATGAGCTTGGCAATATATTTTAAGAGGTGTAAAATGATAAGCATTGAAAATTATGTACATCCTATTGGTGTGCCCTGTAACTATGGGTACATGGCCTATGTCCCAAAAGGAAAAGAAAACGAAAAGGGGTTGCCCCTCGTGGTTTTCCTGCATGGAGCGGGGGAGAGAGGGGACAATGTGGAGTTGGTTGCTGTCCACGGGCCGTTGAAGCGTGTCCGCCAGGGCGCGGAATTTCCTTTTATCTGCGTTGCGCCCCAATGCCCGAAAGACTCTTTTTGGCCGATAGAGGCCAAGACTCTGGCTCTTTTCATAGATGCCATGGTTGAAAAATACAGCGCCGACAAGAGGCGCATCTATGTTACGGGGCTTTCCATGGGTGGTTTTGGAACATGGACATTGGGACTTGCATATCCTGACAAGTTTGCCGCTTTGATCCCCATATGCGGAGCGGGAGTGCCTTGGGCGGCCGGAGCCATGAAGGATGTGCCCACTTGGGCATTTCACGGTGACAAGGATGAGGCAGTTGATGTTTCGGGCAGCATTGACATGGTAAATGGTATAAATACCGTAGGTGGAAATGCAAAGCTCACTGTGTACCCCGGTGTGGGGCACGACAGCTGGACTGTGACATATGAAGACGAAAAAGTCTATGAGTGGATGCTGGCACAAAGTAAAAAATAACTGTAATATCGATTTGAACGCGAGGAAACATTATAGCCCGATTAAAAATCCCACTCAGCTTTGCTGAATGGGATTTTTATATAAGCAACCTTTTTTGAGATGAAAATTAAGGAAGGTTTGCAACTCCCGAATAATCACCCGGGGTGGGCATGATATCATATTGTTTGTCGAAAAACGAGCCGTCTATAAGCCCTTGCAGCGTTTGGGCAATCGGAGCAAACTCTTCAAGCCATTCTATTCCGTATTTTTCTATTTTCTCCATGAAGTTTTTATAACGAGTTTCATTTTTAGCTCTGTCTTCCAAATATCTGAAAAGGCGCAGATAATCTATCTGCAACCTGCACCGCC
The DNA here is from genome assembly GCA_964439435.1 of uncultured Oscillospiraceae bacterium. Lineage (GTDB taxonomy): Bacteria > Bacillota > Clostridia > Oscillospirales > QAMX01 > CAYTOF01. The sequence continues at coordinate 4,864 of CAYTOF010000030.1, read as the reverse complement.
TAACGCGTGACAGGGTTTTCTCATCGGGTGCGAGCTGTTCCGCTTCGTCAAAAATGCGTTCGGCGCTGAGAATAAAATCATGTGAGAAATATTCTCTGTGAGGATACTCAAACAGCCCGAAATGCGCCCCTGTTTTCTTTGTCAGATCATGCAACAGATCAATATAGCGCCTTATGGCGACACCTGCAAGGCCGTAATAACCGACCAGAAATTCGTTGATCAGCTTTTCGTCGTCTTGATCCGGGTTCCACATCAGTTTTGGAATCAGATATGCTTTCAATTCGGAGAAAGCGCCATATCCTGCGCTGTTTCCCTGCATATACAGACCTTTGACATTGTTATCACGGTAAAGACTAAGATTTTTCTTTAAAGCAAAAAGATTGTCAAAAGGCGCTAAATAATGCCAAAAGTTCGTTGTGTAGTCCCAAATATACATGTTTTGACAAAGAACCGACCAGCCGTTCAGGTCATCGAGGAGGCTTTTGTTGTTAAAATATTTTGTCTCTTTGCACTCTTCAAGGGAATGGGCAAAGCAACACTCTATCGTACAAAGCCTTATGCTCACGTTTTTCGAGGCTTTGATTGTTTTGGGCGGAGTGCGTGTGTATTGATATGCAAAAGTTTCCACCAGGTTTTGCGGGAACTCCTCATAGAGCGCGTCGGCAACGGCGTTGACAAATTGCAAAAGGGTGCCTGAATATCCTTCTGCTTGGTTTATCTCTTCACACATTGGACACTCACAGGGATTTGCCCAATCGTTTTGAGATACTGAAAAAATGCGGTTATTGGGTTCAGCTCTCATCCACTCGCGAACTTTTGTGACAGCCAATTCCAACACCTCGGGATTGGTGAGACAAAGCTGCGTGCGTTCAAACAACCTTTGCCCGTCGACCATGGAAAAATATTCGGGATGGGTGGTGAAAAGCTCCACAGGGTTTGCAATAAGAGCAAAAGTGTGCCCTCTGTACGATGAAAAAGTCTCATAGCCGCCTTGGGCTTTGCTCAATGTGGTTGTGGTGTTGATCCTTGCTTTTGAGGCATAATCGGGGTTGAAGCTTTCGGTGTAGCTTGTGTTTCTGTTGATAAAATATGGAATTTGCTTGATGTCCAAATTGGAAACGTGCAAATTTGGTTTTTGGGGAATATAGGTTTCATCAGGTGCAAAAAAGCGAATCCCCACACAGCGCTCTAAAAACTCATATACGGCATAGAGCGCGCCTCTTTCCGCGCTGCCCGCAAGAAAAATATCTGAGCCCACACTTTGGAGCCAAAAACCCTCTTTGCCAAGTTTGTCCCATCTTATGGGCCACTCCAAATCGACATACAAGCTGTTGTTTTGCCCGACTATCAGCTTTTGGCCAAGGGTTGCGCCTTCATCCGAAATGATTGGCAGCTCTGCACCGGTAGAGAGTTTGATATATTTTGCCAGCTCCCGGGCGGCAAAGTGCTCACATTCGCTTGGATGCTTTGGACATACAATGGTATAGTCGCTCTTGCCGTTTTCTGCGATGATATTTGGCTTTATCATGTTATTCTCCTTTTTGCGAGGCATCGGGCAGGGTAGAGACAAAGGGTTTTAGATTTTTGAAAATCTCGAAATACTGCGGTTGCATGAAGCGAAACAGCTGTTGTTCCGGCAGGCTTGTCTCTTCCAGCCGTGCAATATTGTGTGTCTTTATTTTTTCACGGAAGGTATTTACCAGATCGCGCCGTTTGTCCGACAAGTGAAAATAAGCGCTGTAATAATCCACCGGCAACCTTGCTTTTTGAACGCGCTCAAGGGTTTCCGACGACAGAGCTACACCTTCGGCTTCGTCGAAGATATCGTTTAAAGTGTCCATTATATCAGGGGTGAAAACAGCAGGATCGGGGCTGATGTTTCCGCCTTGGTGCTGCCCTTTTTCGAGCACTATTTTTCCCACATATTCCATATATTTGCGGATTATGCGCCCTGCTTCGCCGTAATAGGATTGAGTGAATTTCAAAATGCCGCTTTCGACATCGTAGTCTTTGTCGAACATGAGATTGGAAAGAATATATGCCTTGAGCTCAAACAAATCGCCGTAATTTGAAGTGCGGGTCAGCAACAACTCATGTATGCCTTTAACTCCGTGCTTTGAATAAAGCCTGATATTTGGCTGCATGGCGCGGAGATTGCAATTTGGGGTCAAATAGTGATGCCAGGTGCACGGGTAGTCATATATATGCACGTTGCTGTGAATTGCACACCAGCCTTTGAGGTCACTTACAAACTCATGATTGCAGCGACGGTCATCTTCTTTGCAGTCCTCAAGCGGGCGTTCAAAACAGCATTCGATAGGGCACAGATGCAAAAAGATATTCCTATGCGGTTTTGTATGTTTTGGGGGTTTTCTTGTGAAAAGATAGGCAAAGGTGTAAATCTGATTGTTTGGAAATTCGGATTCCAAAGCCTCGCACAGCTTGTTGCAAAATCGTATTAAAGAGCCGGAATGCGAACCCTCATATGTGTCTACCTTGGCGCAATCCGAACAGGCGCAGGGGTTTGGATGATCATCCTGGGCAAAGGCAAAAATCCGTTTGTCGGGGTTTTGAGCCATAAGGTCACGCATTTTATCCAATACTATTTTGAACACATCGGGATTGGAAAGACAAAGCTGGGTCCTCTCGCGGAGACGAACACCGTCAACCTCGGAAAAGTATTCGGGGTGGCTGTCATAATACTCCTTGGCACTTATAAAGGTTGAATAGCTGTGATCCATCGAATATACAGCGAGCCCGCCTCCCAGTTTGGAGTGGTCAAAGAGCATAGGGCCGTTTAGCTTTCTGCGAGCACACCAAAGCGCATCTGATGTCATATCTGAGGCTGTCATACTTCGAAATGAAAACGAAGGAGAGTAGGACTTGTCAGTCAGAGGCAGGGACACAACACGCTTTTTTACTATGTGGGTGTAGTCGGGCGTTAGAAAAAGGCATCCCAGATAGTCTTCCAAAAAGGTGTAGACTCCATATAAGATGCCCCTTGTTCCGCCGGATATGAATACAGCGTTTTCTTCGATCCGAATTCTAAAATCTTCTTCTTTGAAATCAACATCGTCATTTATGCCGATATAAATGGCTTTTTCAATATCTTGCGATGGGTTCACCACATCAAGCTTGGCGCCGCTGATGCTTTCAAAAAAATGCGAAAGCTCCTGCGCGGCGAATTCAACTGTCGGCAGTGCGTCCTTTGGAATAACAATGGCATAGTCGCTCTGAGCGTTTGATGCCAGTATAGTTTGTTTGGCCATAAAAATCCCCCCTTTATTCAATTGTAATTGATTGCGTGATTGGTGTCAACAATGTTTCATACTATTGTTTGAGGAATATAAATTACGGTTGTTTACGTGCTTTGGTTGTGTTATTATGATAGCAGAACGAAATTGAAAGTGTAGGGAGGATTTTGCATGTTTGCACCCAAAGGTTATAAATTGGTATTTGAGGACTCTTTTGAAGGCGACGCGCTCAATATGGACAATTGGGAATACCGCGGCACGGGAGCCGTGCAATGCGGGTATTTTGCTCCAAGCCAAGTCAAGGTGGAAGATGGAAATCTTGTGCTCACAGGCGAGTATAGGCAGGAGGGGCAATTTGGTCCGGGATGGTATGCCGGCATGGTAAATATCAAGCAACGCTTTATACGCGGATATTTTGAAACACGCTGCATTTGTTCGGAAGCGATTCCGAAAAACAGCTTGTGGAGTGCATTTTGGCTGCAGGCTCGGCACTCTTATAATGCAGAGCGTTCAAAGGGCGGCCCGGGTGGGGCCGAAATCGATATCTTTGAAGCATTTAACATAAACGGGCAGACAGCTATTGAGCAGAACATACACTGCAAAGGCGTAGATGGGTACAACAGCGGCCCGGGAGAGACCGATCATCTGCGAGTGGGAGTGTTTTATCCTGAAAACCTGTGCACAAAATATCATGTGTTTGGCCTGGAGTGGACGAAAGAGGAGTATATTTTCTCAATTGACGGCAAAGAGGTTTCGCGCACCAGCTTTGGAAACGGCGTTTCCGAAGTGGATGAAGAGGTGATATTCTCCATCTGCCTGCCGGGACAATGTGACCACGAAAAAGACGACAAGCGGGAGTTTCTTGTCGACTATGTAAAGGTCTATCAATTGGAAGAGTGATGAGTGCGAGGAGATAAACTATTATTGGATTTGCAAAAATGCATGTTGTTTTTGCAATCTGAGTGATTGACCGAAACGAGATTTTGTGTTAATATAGGTCATGCAAAAACACACGGTTGTTTTTATAAATGCCTATATGGAGAGGTATCGAAGTGGTCATAACGGGGCTGACTCGAAATCAGTTTGCGCGCAAGCGCACGTGGGTTCGAATCCCACCCTCTCCGCCAGAGAAGCAAAAGCCGCAGAAATGCGGCTTTTTGTTTTTTGGACTCTCCACTCTTCTCAAATCAACAATTTACTTCTCTTTTCGCTTGTTTTTCTGCGATCACCAATATCAAACAACGAACTTCCATGTTTGTTTCGGATGAATTTAGTCAAAACTTATATTTTGTAAGTTATAACTGATAAAAATACAATTTAGCCATTGTATTTTCGATGTATCTGTGGTAAACTGTGCTTGTACAATCCCAATGACAGGGGGTATTCTGTTCATGATAAAACGAGAAATCTATATGAGCCGCATCCGTCCTTTTATCGGAAACGATTTGATTAAGGTGTTGACCGGCATTCGCAGGAGCGGAAAATCCGTCATGCTGGAACTCATCAAGGATGAGCTTAGGGCAAAAGGAGAAAAGGACGCTCAATTCATCGGTTACAACTTTGAGGATATGACAAACGCCCGTCTCTGCACGGCGGCGGCGCTCCATGAC
>CAYTOF010000029.1:0-27595 GCA_964439435.1 uncultured Oscillospiraceae bacterium | reverse complement strand
CCTCTGTGTCGATACGATGCTGCGTGCGTATATTTACCGTGAAGGTTATGACAATTCATTTTTGGCACTATATCCCCAAGTGAGCCCGGTTTAACAAATGCAACTCCGTTCAATTCAAGAAATTTATATACAGCGATAAGGAGAGCTCGCGGGTTTGACCCGATTATTATACCTTTGCCATTTTCAACATCAATATGCACTGCATCATCAAGTACAGGATCTTTCAGGTCAATTTCAAAATAAGCAAATGCCTCAGGAGCGACTTCTAAAGTTATACCTCCGATGGCTAAGAGAAATCCAACACTTGGATCCATCATACGCATATATTTTTTTAATTCTTCTAAAGCAAAGAGCGCTGTGCGAGACGCGCTTTTAATGTTTATTTTTATCTTTGACAAAGCAAATACACCTCCTAAGTGAAAATCAAGTTTTTCATCGTCAGTATACCATAGTTGTATATAATCTACAATGATTTTCTTTGCTACAGAATCGGCAATTTATGATATAATAGTTTTATAAACAGAGAGGGTCAGAAGATGGGCTTCCTTTGCCAGTGGAAATTTAAGCGATGTATATGGATGTATAAAGGAGAATAGGACAATGCGAATTCTTGCAGTAGGTTGTCATCCCGACGACATTGAGATTGGTTGCGGAGGAACACTTGCAAAATATGCTTTGCGAGGAGATGATGTGTTTTGTGCACATGTTGCAAATGGCTGCTATGGACATGCTGTAATCGAGAAAGAGGAACTGGCCGTCATCAGGACAAAGGAAGCAGAAAATGCCGGGGTCAAGCTCGGAGCACGTGAGGTTTTCAATTTGGACGTAGATGATCTTGCGGTAAGTGAGTTCGATGAAGAAACGGTGATGAAGCTTGTTCGAATCATCAGATATGTCAAACCGGATTTAATCATCACACACGCACCTCAAGACTATATGCGAGATCATGTACAGACAGGCCGGCTTGTCTTCAACGCATCATTTTCGTCCTCTGTACCGCACTACATCCCCGATGTACCTGCGTATGAAAAAGTGTGCCCAATATATTATATGGACACACTTGCAGGAGTAAATTTCCTGCCCACTGAATATGTCGACATAACGGATTGTATAGACATTAAAGTAGATGCTCTTAACTGTCATGAAAGCCAGATAAAGTGGATGCTTGAACATGATGGTATAGATTTTCTTGATTTTGTCAAAACATGCTCAAAATTTAGGGGATTGCAATGTGGTGTTGGTTTTGCGGAAGGATTTGTGCGCTGCGAAGCATGGCCACGGATTAATGTTGAACGGATTTTGCCGTAGAACAAAAGATATAAATGCTTATGAAATATAATTATTTGAGGTGAAAAAATGGACTTTCTATCAACATTAAAAGGTTCTTTACTTGAAAATGTTTATCCAAAAGGATGGGACTTTGAGCGCATAGACAGAATTTGTGAACTTGATAAAAATCAAACCTTGACTCGGAGACCGTGGTGGAATGAAGAATTCACACCTGTTTGCTGTGAAAGCATTGGAGATTTTAATACAATGCTTGGCCATGAGATAGCGCTGGAGATTAAAACCAGCCGCGATGCAGGCAGAGAACTCGGACTAATATTGCCGGTTGGACCGATGGGCATGTATCGTTGGATTGTGTATTTTTTGAATTTGTGGAATGTTGACTGTTCTCATCTTTGGGGATTTAACATGGATGAATGGAGTGACTCGGATGGACGTACATTGGATCCGTCAAACCCGGGATCTTTTCAATCTGCCATGGAAAATGCCTTTTATGGTCCACTGGGAGCGCAGACAGTCCCTGCCAAACAGAGAAATTTTGCGACATTTGCAAACTTGCCCACTTATGCCGAAAAAATAGATGCTCTAATAGCACGTGGGGGCAGGCTTGTCACTGTTTATGGCATAGGGCGTATGTGTCATATTGCCTTTTGGGAACCGCATTTTGCGGAGGAATTCTCATCAGTTGAGGAGTGGGCATCACAGACACATAGAATTGCGGCAATGCTGCATCCATTGACAATAGAACAAAATGCCATCACTTCTTTTAAAAGTCGGACAACACTTGTACCTTGCAGGGCAAATACAGTCGGTCCGGGACTGTTTCTTCGCTCAAATCGTATGATTGGTGGGGCAGATGGAATTTTGTCACGTGGTATGCAGTGGCAAGGGATGTCATTTAAAATGACACTTAATTACAGCCCGGACATTTGGGTGCCTTCATCATTTGTACCAACAAAGCCCGGAACCCTCTTTTTTATGGAAGAGTTGGCAGGTGAGCTTATACCGGATTGCAATTAAAAGAGGCCTATATGATTTCTGTTTTGATAAAACCCGCGTCAGGACTATGTAATATGCGATGCAAATATTGCTTTTATTTGGATGAAATCCACGCTCGCGGAATTATGAGTAAAGATACCGTAAACGCATTGATTTCAAAATGCTTTGAGTTTACAAAGGGCCCATTTGTCTTTTCTTTTCAAGGAGGAGAGCCAACGTTGGCAGGTCTTGAGTATTTTCAACATTTCGTCAAAGCGGTGCGGAAAAAAAATAAAAATAATGCGAGAGTATCGTATACAATACAGACGAACGGATTGCTGATTGACGACGAATTTGCCGCATTTTTGGCAGAACATGAGTTTTTGGTGGGACTTTCTGTGGATGGTACTCCTGAAATACATAATAAGTATAGAAAAACCACAAGTGAGAAACCGACATTTAAGACGGTTGAAGAAGCGGCAAAGTTGCTTGATAAGCATTCGGTATCTTATAATGTGTTGACTGTTGTGACCGGCACTATCTGCTCTCAAGTTCACAAGGTTTATGAGTATTATAAGAAAAAGGGCTGGAGATATCTGCAATTTATACCATGTCTTGATCCAATAAATAAAAATGGCATTAAAGGGCCCACAAATGCTGAATATTATAGGTTTTTATCAGAGCTGTTTGTCCTTTGGAAAAAAGACTGGGACAATGGAAACTATATTTCAATCAGATATTTTGATAATTTGGTGAGCATTTTGGCAGGTAGACAGACAGAGCAATGCTCTCTTCGTGGTTTTTGTTCAAATCAGCTTGTATTTGAGGCAGATGGAAGTTGCTATCCATGTGATTTTTATGTTGAAGAAAAATACCTACTTGGGAACATAAATGAGGTTGGGATTTCAGATCTCATTGCATCTTCTGCAGCTGGAAGGTTCTTAAATGATGGCATAAGACCGTCCCTGTGTTTTGAATGTTCCTTTTTTGCACTTTGCGGAGGTGGTTGTGTTCGAGAGTGGGACAAGCAAAAGAACTTCAGATATTGCTCCTCGACAAAGAGATTTATGCGCAGTGCATATGATGATCTGCTTTCTATAGCAAAGACAATCATGATATAAGCTTCATTACACAATCGCATAATTTATTGTTTACAATAGATTATCAAAGCCGATGAAAGTTATTATAGCTTCTATCCGGCAATAAATACGATAGATATAAATCGGGAGGTAAAACTGTGGCAAGGAAAAAAAGGGCGGAAAGTTTTTTCGGCATGCATTTCGACTTCCATGCTCAGAAAAATCAACAAGGCATAGGCTCCAATAGCAACCCGGAAGCTATTTCTGAAATGCTTGAGCGCGTCAAACCGGATTATATACAATGCGACACCAAGGGACATGCAGGTGCTTCAAGTTATCCAACAAAAGTGGGATATGCTGCAAGTGGAATCCACAGTGATGTTTTGCGAATGTTTCGAAAAATAACGAAAAAGTATGATGTTTCTTTATATGCACACCATTCTGGAGTTTGGGACAACTTGGCACTCGAGCATAACCCTTCCTGGGGAGCTGTGAATGACAAAGGTGAGCTATCACAGGAAAAAAACTCTGTATTTGGACCATATGCAGAAAAATTACTTTCACCTCAACTGATAGAGATGGCGCTTGATTACGATCTGGACGGTGCATGGATTGACGGAGAGTGCTGGGCGGTTATACCGGATTACAGCGAATTTGCGCTAAAAGCCTGGGAAGCAAAGACGGGAGAGAAGTATGCGCCGTTACCCGGCGAGGATAGATACGATGCATACCTGGAATTCAACAGAGAAGGCTTTCGTCAGTATCTTCGCCACTATATTGAAACAGTCAAATCAGCAGCACCTGAGTTTCAAATAGCTTCAAATTGGATGTACACTTCATTTGTGCCGGAGGAAGTCACTCTACCTGTTGATTTTATCTCTGGCGACTATTCTCCTTCGGACAGTGTAAATACAGCCAGATTTGAAGGATATTCACTTATCAACCAACCCCAACCCTGGGATTTGATGGCCTGGGGCTTCAATATTCAAAACGGATATCACTGTGTAAAAACTTGTGAACAACTTTGCCAAGAAGCAGCTGTGGTTATAAGTATCGGCGGAGGTTTCCAATTTTACAACCGTCAGGTTATCGGTACAGTACAGGAGTGGGCGATTCCCATGTGGGAAGAGCTGGCTACGTTTTGCAGGGCGCGGCAAGAACTATGTCATCGTGCAAAACCGGTACCACAGGTGGGCATAATACACTCAACCAAAGCGTTTTATGAAGGCAAAACCAATCTCTTCACGGCATATGGATGCAAAGTTACAAATTCAATGAAGGGTTTGCTGTTTTCTGTACTGGACAACCAATACAGCGCAGAAATATTGATGACGCATCACATAAGAGAAAAGAGTTTGGATTCATATGGAATTTTGTGTGTGCCCAATATAACCGTCATTGAGGATGAAGTAAGAGAAAGTTTGATAAACTATGTGATTAACGGAGGCATCCTTCTGTTAGCCGGAGAACACTCAAGCGGATTGTTTGAAAAAGAACTTGATTTGAAGTGCATTTCTCTATCAAAAGAACCTGAACTTTTACAAGCAGAGGCTTCAACCATTTTGCCAAATGAAGAAGGGTGTATATTTAAAGCTTATGCACCTTTTAAGGGTAAACTTCGAAATATCATTGTCAACAGCAGCGAAGTATTATCTTATGGGTATAGAGGTGCAGACATCATAAAGGGAAATGAGAAGATATTTGCAGTTAGTCAAAAACTGGGAAAAGGTAAGATTATTGGCATTATGTTCGACCTTGGAACCGCATACAACGATGCGAAATCAGTGGTTTTGCGCGATTTCACAGGAGGGATTTTAGAGCATTTTGAAAGTCCAAAAGCTCGTGTTTATAATTCTCATCTTGTCCAAATTGCATTGATGGAAAAGGAAGGTGAAGTGCGCTTGAATTTGTTAAACTTGTCAGGTGCGCACTCAGATGAAAAACAACGCAGCTTTGATGAAATTCCGTCAATTTACAATCTGCGAGTCGAGATGGAGCTAGAAACTAAACCGGAACGCATTGTAGTGCTTCCCAATGATGTAAATCTCGAGTTTGATTACAAAGAAGGCAAAGCCCATTTCAATCTGCCTCAACTTGATATTCATGCTGTCATTGTGCCAAAATATTAGGTATAACTTTTCATATGCCCATGCATGGGAAGGCATCATTGACACATAATGGACAGTAAAGTATAATATGATTAGTTTATAACTAACAATGGTGATGAAATGTCAAAAAAACCAACAAATGTGCATCTGAAAAATCATTTATTCAAAAGCAAAAATGCAGATGAATGTGAGCAGAGCGCCTATATGCTGCTGGCAGATGTGGCGAGAATACTGTACCGAAGATTGCGTCGAGGCAGCGAAAGAATTGGGCTCAAACCAGGCTACAGGCATATTTTGTATCATCTTGTCCGTGGAGACGAAGGTTCTACACAGCAGACACTGGTAAAACACACAAGGCTGAGTGCACCTACCATAAGTGTTTCACTTACTCGAATGGAAGCAGAAGGACTGGTGACACGAAAACCAGACCCTGAGGATTTGAGAAGTATGCGTGTCTTCTTGACGGAAAAGGGTCGTGCCATCGATGCTGCGATGCAGGAGTCTTTGATCGCTGTGGAAAAAGAATTCATGCAATCGTTGTCGGAAGACGAGCTTGACAAATTGCGTCAACTTCTCATTAAAGCTCGCGAAAATTTAGTGAATAGAAATGAACAGCAGAAAAAGTTTGAAAGCACAGAAAAACAATAGGAGAAAGAACTCAACATCGATTTATTCACAACAACCACCCGATCTTGCAAAAATACGCAAGTTCGGGTGGTTGTATTAGCAAATGAGCTATTATTCCTTACAAGCTTTAAACATTAAAAAAATGGAAAACAACGCTATTTGTAAAACCTACGTTTGGCTTCACCTAATCTGGCTGCGCCATCAAGCAAATAATAGTATTGGCGTTTTGTTGTAAGTGACCATGGGGCCATCATATAACCTGCAAGATTATCCGGAGAGATGCATTGTTGACAAGCTTCTACTTGCAGTTCCATGTTTTGTCTGCAAGACCAGTTGCTGCCTGTGGGGACTTGTTCAAAACCGAGTTTGTCAAGAGCGGCAAACGCATCAACCATATGATTTTGAAAGCTGCTGTCTTGATTTTGTTTGTAGTTGCCACCGTATTCCCAGTTTGACTGGAGAATATCTCTGGGCATTTTTTCGGCGAACTCATCCGGATGATGCCAGTATTTGTCTGACCATACCCAAGGGCGGGCACCGAGCTTTTCACATAAATCGCTGTAAAAATACAAATCATCCCACCAAAGATCACGCATTCGTATAGTTGCATAAGTAAATTCTCTTTGGTGCTCCCAGGTTTCCTCATCCATACCGAGGTGGAAAAACTCAGGACCATCAAACATTTCACAGGTTTCAGAAATAACATCTTGAACAACTCGGTAATATGTGCTTGTTGAAAGCATCTTTTGATATTCCTTTAGCCAGGCATCGTGACAAGCAGAAAAGTTTAATTTTGGAATAACCTTTAGCCCGATGCTGCGTGCAAAAGACAATTTCTCCTCAAGCTTACTTTTATCCCAACTGCCTTTGATTGCAAGCTCCGGGTGTGAGTCGAACTTAACACCGTCACCCACATCAATCACTAGGGTGTTTATGCCAAACTGCGGCAGTTTTTCAACGACCGAATCCCAAATATCGTCCTCGCAAATGAGGTGGTTTCTGAACTTTGGAGAATCCTCCCAAGTACCCCAATGGGTGTCAGATATGTCTTCCCGGTCATTCCACATGTTTTCACCCAAATGGATTAGATAAGCCCACATAAGTTCTTTCATATTGCATCTCCTTTGGCGATAATATTTCCCTTTCAACGGGAGCTTTTCCGTTGCAAGCTGATTGTATCACGCATAATGTCAAAAATCAACAATAACCTATTAATACAGTCTGACACTAGTAAAATGGAGGTGGCATCTTGCTTAATGATGGTTGTCCAAGCTTTACATGTTTGTGGCAGGATGATATAATTTAATGAGAAAAGCTTTAGCACTTGACTATTTGACACAATAAGAAATTAATTGTCATAAGCTGCTTTAAATGTTCACTTAAAAATTAATCGGGAGGGATTTTTGTGCGACTTGGAATTATTGCTGATTGGAGAGAAAGAGGCTTTGAATTTGTTGAAAAAATGGGGCTTTCAGAAATAGAGATCTGCGTAAATGTTGGAGATAATGTTGCGGATTTCTGTGCCGAGAGCCAAAGCATAGCTGCCAGAGCAAATGAAAAAGGAATAAAGGTCTGCTCTTTAGGCCGTTTTGGTGCAGAGCGAGTCTTAAATAGCGGAGAAATAAACGACAAAGAATATAAATCAGATATTGAGATGATTGATGCGGCTCAAGCAATCGGTGCGCCTTATTACTTGGTAGGTGTAAATTATGCAGAAACTAAAGATTATAATTGGAATATAGATAATGCAGTATCATATTTAACAAAACTATGCAAATATGCACAGACAAAAAATGTGCAGGTGTTGGTGTATAATTGTTCATGGGGTAACTTTATTTACGATCAAAAAGGTTGGGATGCGGTACTTCCTCGTGTTCCCGAGCTTGGCATAAAATATGATCCATCTCATTGTTTTGGAAGAGGCGGAGATATTTTGAAGGAACTGCGTGATTTTGGGAAGTTTGTAAAACACTTTCATGTAAAAGGCACTATATATATAGATGGACAACATTTTGATGACCCGCCTGCCGGTCTTGACCAAATTCCTTGGGGCCCCGTAATGGACACACTTTATGCATGTGATTACAATGGGACATTAAGCATCGAACCCCATTCATCGATCTGGAGTGGTGCAAGGGGAGAGTGGGGAATCCGTTTTACAATAGACTTTATGTCAAAGTTCATAATGCCTGAAACTGGTAAGGAAATAAAGAAGTCATGACTGATATAATTCTAAAACAAATAGCTGAGTTAAAAGATGCATTATCTAGGGGAGGTACAGTGTTTTTTGGTGGAGCCGGTGTTTCCACCGAAAGTGGCATACCTGATTTCCGAGGTACCGGTGGTCTATACACAGATTCCCATGATGAATTGACTCCTGAAGAAATGCTGCACCGCAAATTTTTCGATACATATCCGGAGATCTTTTATGCATACTACCGTTCTCACATGCTCTATCCGGATGCAAAACCCGGACCTGCGCATATTAGCCTTGCTAGATTAGAACATGCCGGACTGCTCGGTGGTATAATTACGCAAAACATTGATGGTTTACATCAAAGCGCCGGAAGCTCAAATGTATGCGAACTACATGGCAGCGTGCATAGAAACTACTGTATTAAATGCGGCGAAAAATATGGAATACAACACATTTTATCTTCGGAAAGTGTACCTAAATGTCTAAAATGTGGAGACGTTGTGCGTCCTGATGTGGTATTATATGGAGAAGAACTGGATAGAGATATTTTAGACAAGAGCATTTCACACATAAAAAGTGCAAAAACACTTGTTGTAGGAGGAACATCACTAGGTGTTTATCCCGCTGCTGGTCTTCTAAGATACTTTCAAGGTGATTCTTTGATTTTGATAAACAAAACGAAAACGCCATATGATTCAGATGCAACTTTAAGAATATTTGGTTCAGTCGGAGTTGCTCTCTCAAAGGTATGCGAGAGTTTGATATAATATAGGCATCACTAACGAATTGGTGTTTTATTAGTGTTTAGACAAATAAATTACGAAGTCTTTAGATTAAAATATAGAGGTTTTGTGCTTGCGCCAAACCTCTATATTTTAATCTGTTTTGGAAAATATAATTCACGCGAGTTTAATCCAATTCAAAAAGATCCTTGCTGTTATAATACAATATCCGTTCAGCAATGTATTTAGCATAATCAAAGCTTATTGCACCATCTTCAACCATTTCAGCAAGTGTAGCTGATAAACAATGTTCAATGGCATGCAGCGCCCCCAGGCTATCTTCAGGCATCCAGGTATCACACCCCCAAGTTATTCTGTGACAGTCCGAGACTTCTAATGCGGTTTTAATAAAGGCTTTTGCAGTTGTTGGCGAAAGGTAGGGCAACCAACATAAGTCGCAATAGACATTGTGGAACTCCATCATCAATGCATATAGGTCCGCAACCCAAGGGAAACCTCCATGTAAAAGATGAAATTTAGTTTTGGAACTTGAGCGTATAAGCTCCAAAAGCCCCATCGCATTTGTACCTTCGTATTGTCCGGTTCCTGTATGAATCTGTAAGGGTATCTCAATGTCAGCTGCTATTTGTGCAAGTTCAAACATCACAGCGTCACCAAAACTAATTATTTCACTTTGGGTGGCATATTTGTTGTTTAAGGCTGCAGAAGCTTCGGCATAGGACCGTTTCGTAAAGTTTATTGGTCTTTCATATGCCATCGCAACCTTAAGAGCGACACATCCTTCTTCCTTTTTGCGTTCTATGGCGATACGCATTTGTTCGAAATAAGAAGCCAGAGTCTTAGCTTCAGGGTCAGAGAATAGGGAACGTGCATAAAAGCCGTTTGGTTCTGGATTTCCTTCTATATATCCCGCAAAAAAGCAGTCGCATCGAAAACTGGGAGAAAACAACTCGGGATATCCAAGATTGTCACCGGGGTTGGGTTGTCTTTCGTTGACAACGCGTTCAAATCGACAGTATTTAGTCAAAATATCAATATGGTGAGAGTTGTCTTTATATGCGTCTTGAATTCTTATATCAAGGTCGGGTAGGTTTTCGGTGGTGAAAGCGATATCATATATCTCTTCGAGTGCCGGTAAGCTCCAACGCAAAAAACTGTTGGTCTTATTCTTTAATAAATAGTTTTGCCAACCTTGAATATCAGTTGATTTCGGTGGGCGAGCTGCCCAATTGACATATGTGCTTTCTAAAAGTTTGTCAAGATTCATACCCTGATAGTGTTCATCTCGAAAGTGATGGTTATGCGACGATATTATGGGGCATTGGCGTATATGGTCAAAAAGTTTTGTGTAAGTATTCACTTTGGTCACCTCTTAATATTATTATATATTGATTATATTTGGGATAAGGTAAAAAGTCAATAATGAAATCTTGGTGCTATTCTAAATGGTTTGGACGATTTGTATATTGAAAATAGATACTTTAAGTGATATGATAACATAAATAGAATAAAATATTTGATAATAATATTTTGATTAAAGTATAGGAGAAATTATGAATATCAAAATTGAGCGAGTTTTACCGGAGAACAAAAAACAAAAACCTACAGATGAGCTTGGTTTTGGAAAATATTTTTCGGACCATATGTTTATGATGAACTACACAACAGGCAAAGGTTGGCATGATGCCAGAGTAGTTCCTTATGCTCAAATAGCGTTAGATCCTTCTGCGATGGTCTTTCATTATGGGCAAGAGAACTTTGAAGGATTAAAAGCATATAAAACAAAAAATGGTAGTACTTTGCTTTTTCGTCCGCTTGAGAATGCACATCGTATGAATACTTCCTGTGACAGATTGTGTATGCCACAAATAGATCCGCAGTTATGGGTGGAGTGTGTTAAAACACTTGTAAAAGTTGACGAAGATTGGGTACCGGATAAGCCCGGTGCTACCCTATATGTACGGCCTTTTATGATTGCTACGGATCCATTTCTTGGTGTGCGGGCATCTGACAACTATTACTTTATGGTAATTTTATCTCCTTCGGGAAATTATTATGCCGGTGGTATCAATCCCGTCAAAATCTATGTCGAAACTGAATATGTCAGAGCAGTTAAAGGTGGAACCGGACATATAAAGTGTGGAGGAAACTATGCAGCCTCGATAAAATCTCAAATCGCTGCAAAAGAAGCCGGATATGACCAAGTTTTATGGCTTGATGGGGTCCATCGCAAATACATCGAGGAAGTTGGAACGATGAATGTGTTCTTCAAACTGGGAGACGAGATTATCACGCCGGCTCTTGAGGGGAGTGTCTTGCCCGGTATTACAAGAAAATCATGCATTGAGCTGCTAAAGAAGGAAGGACATAAAGTAGTTGAGAGACGTATTTCAGTGGATGAGATAGAGCAAGCAGCTAAAGACGGTGTCCTAAAAGAAGTGTTTGGCACGGGAACAGCGGCAGTGATATCCCCTGTGGGAGAACTTGCAATTGGCTCATATAAAATTCAAATTAACAATGGAGAAACGGGATCTGTAGCAAAATGGTTGTATGACACATTGACCGGTATACAGCGTGGAGAAATTGCAGATGAGCATAGATGGACAGTCCTCGTATAGATAAAATGGCGTCACCAAAAAGACTTTAGTATAAAACACAAGCTCCCTACATGGTGAGATGGAGAGATCACCAGTTAAACGAGCACTTGGAAAGAGGCATAAGTTATGGCAGCGAGAAAAAGTCCCAAGAGCATAATCGCCAAGTTGGCAAAAAGATACTTCGTTGACGCAATGTCGGCAATGGCCTTAGGGCTGTTTGCATCATTGCTTACCGGGCTTATTATCGAGCAAATTGGAAAACTCACAGGCTTGTTGTTTTTAGTGGAATTTGCATCAGTTGTCAAAAACAATTTTGTGGTTGGTGGTGCAATCGGTGCAGCAGTTGCAAGTGGACTTAAAGTACGATCACTGGCTTTGTTTTCAAGTATAGCAGTAGGTGCATTTGCCTACACCAACGGAGGTGGTCCGCTTGGTGCTTATGTAGCTGCCATAGTTGGAGCAGAAATTGGAAATTTAATAACAGGCAAAACAAAATTTGATATTGTACTCGTGCCAATTGCAACTATAATTCCGGGGTGTGCCGTGGGAGCATTTTTAAGTCCGCATATCGGGTCTATGATGAACACTCTGGGTGAATTTATTCGAAGTGCAACAGAACTGGCTCCGATTTCCATGGGAATAGTTGTCTCTGTGATAATGGGTATGATTCTAACCCTGCCTATTTCAAGCGCTGCCATCGCCATGTCACTTGGATTATCTGGATTAGCGGGCGGTGCTGCAGTTGCCGGTTGTGCAGCCAACATGATTGGCTTCGCGGTCGCGAGTTATCGTGAAAATAAAATTGGAGGTCTATTGTCACAGGGGCTTGGAACCTCAATGTTGCAAATGGGAAATATCGTTAGAAGGCCATGGATATGGCTTCCGGCTATAGTGGCTTCTGTTGTTACCGGGCCTGTTTCAACAGCCATCTTTCACATGAGCACTTCACCTGAAGGTGCCGGCATGGGAACAAGCGGACTGGTGGGACAATTTTCCACGTACACAGCAATGAGTGAAGCAGGATCATCATCTGGTTATATAATCATATCTATCCTTGTTGTGCATTTTATTTTGCCTGCAATAATTGCACTGGGCACAAGTGAGATAATGAGGAAATATGGTTTGATAAAACATGGAGACATGGCACTGAAATCTGAATTATAGTAAGATAGACATCAAATGAAATTATCAAACCAAACTGGTATATTAACATGGGGGAGGCTGAAGTGAAAAAACTGGAGTATTTGGCAAATAGCAAAAAAGATGCAGTAGGTGCAATTATTGAGTATGTTATAGCAGCAAAACAGAACCATCTTAAAGAAGTGGTGTTTCCAAAAGGGGATTATTTACTTGAAGAAAATGTCAGTATCCCTTTATTTAGTGACACATCGTACATAATGGATGGTGTAAGATTTATTTCAAATCAACAATATTTCAATGATCCTTTTTATGTTTTCAAAGGAGAAAATCTTAAAAACACAAATATTACTGGTGGAGAAATTATTGGCTCCTCCGAGTGGAGTGAACATAACCAAAACTGCTTTAGGACCTCCAGTCAAAACTATATGAATATTGGTGGTGTTTTGATAATAGGAGGAGAAACGGAGAAAATCCAAATAAATGGTTTGAGAGCAAAAGATCTCACCGCTGCCGGCATCCTCATCATATCAAAAGACGACAATCGAGCACGAAATATAAATATTGTTAATTGTAATATAGTCAGAGCATCTCCGAATTATGCTGATTATCTTACCGAGACCCCAGCAGGTGCACTTGCTAGTAAGGATTGGGACACACGGGCGAATATTTTTATCAAAAACAGCATGGAAGTAAGAGTTGTTGATTGTAAGGCGATGGAATCTCATTGTGACGGCATTACACTAGAAAATTGTGTAACAGCAACTGTGACAGGATGTGAAATTTCCAAGCAACATATGGGCGGTTTGGTTCTCATTGGAGGTCATAATATTTTTGTAAATGATTGTCATGTTGTTGGCAATGGTTCTAGAGGCATAACCATTGAAGAGGGATGCAAAAACGCGAATGTAAATAACTGCATATCTTCTATGAATGGTCGTGAAGGATTTTGGATTGACAGAGGGTGTAGTGATATAACATTAAAAAATATAAACTTCGAATCTAATGGAAGAAAAGGAGATCTTATATCAACTGCAACATACCCGGGTAACAAAACTTCGCACATCAAAATAACAAAAGGTCATAGCAAGCAGAAAAATGAGAACATAGAGATAACCGGATGTTCATTTATGACTGCCGATCAATTGTATTCAATCGAAGTTGAAAAAGATTCCCTTTTAGGATTGCCGATTAAAATCACTGGCAATACATTCGCCCAAGCAAGTGTGCGAGAGCAAAGCCACATACAAATACGACCGTCTGTTGCCTTTGAGAAGCATATTCAAGCCGCTGAAGCTGACATAGAGTTGAGTGGCAATACCGGGCTATAGTATATTCGTTCTTTTTCTACTTTTAAAAACATGAAAAAAGAATTTAAATATTACTTACAATAGATATTGTAATTAGGATGCTGATATGATATAATATCTTTTGTTGTAATCTATGTAATGGGGGAGGTGTACAGATATGCCCAATATTAAATCTGCGAAAAAGAGAATGCTGATATCGTCAAAAAAAACTAAGCAAAATCGCATGGTAAAATCAGCACTTAAAACATCTATTAAAAAGTTTAACATAGCCTGCGGAGGAGACGACGCGGCAGTAATTGCTGACGAAAAAAGAGCAGTGCAAAAAGCAATTGATAAAGCCGTTGCCAAAGGTGTAATCCATAAAAACAATGCAGCCCGCAAAAAAAGTGCGATTGACTTACGTGCTGCAAAAATTCAATAGGTCAATATTTTAAACAAGAAACAGAGGCATATGTTAGCCTCTGTTTTTTATTTTTGCACTCTGTATGAAGACGGATATGATGTATATGCGCAGAAAATTAAGAAAAGTTGTGCTGAGCTGATGCAGGTTTTGAAATCACATCAATCAGCAAGCAATTCATCGTGGAGAATCGGAGAGGTTGTGCGCTTATAAAGAAATGCCGAGTTGACTCGTCCCAGACGCTTTACTGCCCCCACATGGTTTAATATATTAAGAGCGGATCTAATTGATTTTATATTGGCTCGTGTTTGCTTTTGCAGATCAGTTGAAGTGAAAGTCTCCGGAAGCTCAGGGGGCAATAAAGACTGATAGTCATGCGAAGACTCAAAATAAATCTCATCAATCAGCTTTAGTGGGAATTCTGAAACTGATTGATATTTGTTCTTCTTTTGCATTGTGTTAGTGTCAATTGTTCGGTGCACTTCTATTTCTACAAGCATAATACAAAAACGAAAATTTGGGTGTAAAACATAGCGCTTTAACCCCAATAATTCAGTGAATGCGTCCCACACATAACCGAGACGAGGACTTATCCTTTGTCTTATTAGTTTTCCTGTGTTAGAGTCAAACAACTTTATATGCTTTACAACTGTTATTGTATGCACTACAGTTACACGACAGATTTCAAGGAATGAATCCAATTTATTAGCAAGCTTGTAGAGCGCTCTTGTTTGGATTTCATATATGCCATCTTGTCCTGCTATATCCGCAAAATAAGGGCCAATTTTAATTTCACGACTGCCGCTATAGGGTTCTAAATACTCTTTGACAGTCGCGTGTAAAACTTTTTCACTGAGTGTGCCAATCCCACTATCGCGGTTTTGTGAAAGCAATATTCTATCACGGGCATTTTGAAACCGCTCTTGGTTCATGAATTCACTGCACTTTCTATTTTAATAGATTGATCGTACAATTAGATTTGACGAGAAAAAATATTTGATTATAATTAGTATAGTGTTATCATTGTGTCATGTCAAGAAAGGAGCTTCAAATATGAACTGCATTCAGTACAGCAAACCGTTAAAGGTGAAGTATGAAACAGATGTCTTTATAGCCGGTGGAGGTCCCAGTGGGATAGCCGCAGCAGTTGCAGCTGCTAGAGCGGGTCAGAAAGTACTTTTGATTGAATCACAAGGATCTTGGGGAGGAGCCGGTACTGTAGGTCTAGTGCCTGCATTTATGCCATTTACAGACGGAGTAAACTTTTTGGCAGGAGGTATTGGCAGGCAAATACATGACGAAATCACAGGCAGTGAAGATATAGTGCACGGCTCTATTGCAATACCTTCAGAGAAACTAAAAGTCATATACGATAAGCTTCTGATCAACGCAGGTGTTGATTTTTCTTTACACACCTCATTGATAGATATTATATCATCTTCTGAAGGACATTTGAAATATGTTATTGTTTCTGCTAAAAGTGGGATATACGCGATAAAAGCGAAAGTCTTTGTTGACGCAACGGGCGATGGAGACCTGTGTGCTTGGGCAGGAGCTGACTGGGAATTCGGAGATGAAGATGGTATCACGATGCCTGCAACATTGTGTAGCATGTGGGCCGGTATAGATTTTTCTCGTGTTAGAGGTCATGACAATCGTGCTCTCGAACAAGCCATTACAGATGGTGTTTTTAAATATGCAGACAGGCATTTACCTGGGATGTGGAAGATCAACGACTTAATCGGAGGAGGCAATATAGGTCATTGTTTCAATGTAGATGCTACTGATGAACGCTCTTTGACGCAAGCAATGCTTCGAGGACGTGAATATATGGATGAATACGCAAATTATTATAAGAACTATATTACAGGCTATGAAAATATGGAGCTGTGTGCCACAGGTGCATATCTTGGCGTCCGAGAGTCACGACGTATCAGTTGTGATTATAAGTTAGACATAAATGATTTTAAATCACGTGCAAACTTCGATGACGAAATCGGTCGTTTTTCATACCCTGTGGATATTCACATTATGACACCGGACAAAGAAGCGTATGATAAGTTTTATAATGACCATATGACACTTAGATATAAAAAAGGGGAGTCCTATGGTATACCATATGCATCTTTGAGAGTTAAAGGATTGTCAAATGTTTTAGTAGTGGGTAGATGCATATGTTCAGACAGATATATGCAATCTTCTATCAGAGTAATGCCCGCCTGTTACATAACAGGCCAAGCTGCCGGAACAGCCGCGGCAATCGCCAGCAAAAGCAGGGGAGATATCAGATCAATCAACATGGAGGATCTCGTACAAAATTTGTTGAAACTTGGTGCATACTTACCAAATGCTTTATAATTTGAAAAAGCAAGTATACAAGGTTTATAGCTTAAAATCTTGACAAATTGTGCTAATGAGTATATACTAAATCAAATAAAAGCTTTATTTTAAAGCTTACCTAAATCATTTTGCTGACACACAATGATTTGAAATGTTTCCATAATTTGTGTTGTTCAGTTTAAATAGTTGTCGGAAATTTTCACTTGTATCAGATAGCAGAAGAGAATTTTCTCATTTACTTTCTGTAATAAGTATTCAAATTTGTTTGTATGGACTGATAAAGTGATACCGCAAGAAATACCGCCTCTGACGGGTGAATTTCGTTGGGGGTGGTTTATAAAATTTATCATAAAGAGGGAGTATGAAATTAGAGAACATGAGCAACAATGAACTTTTGGCTTTGCGGCACACCGCATCTCATATAATGGCGCAAGCAGTAAAACGCTTATTCCCCAACACCAAGCTAGCCATTGGACCGGCAATAGAGCATGGTTTTTATTATGATTTTGACTTTGAAACACCCATATCACAGGATGATTTGAGCTCAATAGAAACCGAAATGAAGAAAATCATAAAAGAAAACCTTCCTATTCGAAGAGTTGAGCTTTCCAGAGAAAAAGCCATAGAACTCATGCAGTCCAAAGGCGAGACATACAAAATAGAACTGATTGCAGAAATTCCGCTTGAAGAGACAATCAGCTTTTATGAACAAGGGGAGTTCATTGATTTGTGTGCGGGACCACACTTGCGTTACACAAGCGCTCTAAAGGCCTACAAGCTGTTAAGTGTAACAGGTGCATATTGGAGGGGTAGTGAAAAAAACAAGATGCTGAGTCGCATCTATGGCACTGCATATCCATCCAAAGAGCAGCTGGAAAATCGACTTGCAGAGATTGAAGAAGCAAAAAAACGAGACCACAACCGTCTTGGCAGAGAGCTTGGGTATTTTACAACTGTAGATATCATTGGGCAAGGATTGCCAATTTTTATGCCAAAAGGGGCAAAAGTTTTGCAGATACTTCAACGCTTTACAGAAGATGAAGAGGAGCGCAGGGGTTATCTGATAACAAAGACTCCCTTTATGGCAAAAAGAGAACTGTATAAGATTTCTGGACATTGGGACCATTACAGGGATGGCATGTTTATAATAGGAGATCCAGACGCAGAGGGAGAGGTACTTGCACTGCGCCCAATGACATGTCCTTTTCAATTTCAATACTATCTTTCCCGCACCAGAAGTTATCGTGAATTGCCCATGCGTTTGGCAGAGACATCCACATTATTTCGCAACGAATCGTCAGGAGAAATGCATGGGCTTATTCGTATGCGACAATTTACCATATCAGAGGCACATATAGCATGTACTCCAGACCAGTTGGAAGATGAATTTCGAGGTTCTGTGGATTTGGCTTTGTTTATGTTGCGGGCTTTGGGGCTTGATTCTGATGTGTCCTTTCGCTTTTCTAAGTGGGATGAGGAAAACAAAGAGAAGTACATCGGAACAGCAGAACAATGGGAAGAAGTGCAAGAGAGAATGCGTCAAATCCTTGATGGTCTCAGCATTGATTACAGCGAAGCAGACGGAGAAGCTGCATTTTATGGACCTAAACTAGATATACAGATCAAGAATGTTCACGGAAAAGAAGACACGCTTATAACTGTACAAATAGACTTTCAGCTTGCATCACGTTTTAACATGGAATATGTTGATCCAAATGGCGATAAAAAGCACCCTTATGTCATTCATCGTACTTCAATTGGTTGCTATGAGCGGACGCTTGCTCTTCTTATTGAAAAATATGCGGGGGCAATGCCTCTTTGGTTATCGCCTGAACAAATTAGAATATTGCCAATTGCAGAAAGGCACCAAGAATATGCACAAAGCATTAAACATAAGCTTTCACAGTTAGGCCTACGGGTAAATATAGATTTACGCAGTGAAAAATTAGGGTATAAAATACGCGAAGCACAACTAGAAAAGCTCCCATATATGCTGCTGCTGGGAGATAATGAACAAGAAAATCAGACGGTATCTGTAAGAGAACGAACAAAGGGAGATCAAGGCGTGATGTCACTGGATGACTTCGCATCCCTGATAGCAAGTGAATCCACCTTGCCTCATTCAAAGTTTTAAGAGCATTATCTCTCCAACCAGATGATAATTAACTGAGAAACATTAACCGGAAAACATCTATGAACATGCTCTGATATTACAATGTTGAAACAGTAGTGTAACGGTCTGTTAAATAAACACGGGGATTGTCTGCTTTGGCTACAAAATCCGTCAATATGCCCAAATTTCATACATATAATTTGTGTATTTAATCAGTATACTATTTGAGTAAAATATGGTATATTCTTAGTCAAGTTAAAAAAACTAACGGAGGTCAAAAAATGGCAAGTGTAAAACTACAGGGTATGTATAAAAAATATCCAGGCGGAGTTATTGCAGTATCAGATTTCAATTTAGAAATAAAGGATAAGGAGTTTATTATTCTGGTAGGCCCTTCGGGATGCGGAAAAACAACAACTCTCCGCATGGTTGCAGGTCTGGAAGAGATAACCGAAGGTGATCTCTTTATTGACGACAAATACGTCAATGATGTTGCGCCAAAAGACAGAGACATTGCGATGGTGTTCCAGAACTACGCTTTGTATCCACATATGTCTGTATTTGAAAACATGGCTTTTGGCTTGAAACTTCGCAAAACTCCAAAAGAGGAGATTAAACGTCGCGTGGAAGAAGCTGCCAAGATACTTGACATTGCACATTTACTTGATAGAAAACCCAAAGCATTGTCCGGAGGACAACGTCAGCGTGTCGCCTTGGGGCGTGCTATAGTTCGGAATCCAAAAGTCTTTCTGCTTGACGAACCCCTTTCAAACTTGGATGCTAAATTACGCGCACAAATGAGAACAGAATTGTCAAAGCTGCACCAAAGACTACAGACAACGTTCATTTATGTTACCCATGACCAAACTGAAGCGATGACGATGGGTTCAAGGATTGTTGTTATGAAAGATGGTTTCATTCAACAAGTGGCTGCACCTACTGTTCTTTATGAATATCCATGCAATTTATTTGTTGCAGAATTTATTGGTTCACCAAAGATGAATGTTTTTGATGCTACATTGATCGATGAAGACGGATCCACATATCTCCTATTTGGTGAATCTAAGATCAAGTTGCCAAATGCTAAGGGACGTAATCCAGAAGTCCTTGCATATGCTGATAAAGAGGTTATAGTTGGAATTAGACCTGAAAATCTTCATGATGAAGAAGCTTTCTTGGCACAATATCCGGATTCAATTATTGAAGCTGAAGTTGATGTCGTAGAGAAGTTGGGGCCGGTAACTTATCTCTATCTGTTGGCTGAAGGCAACGAATTTATAGCATCAGTCTCTCCGCGTAGTGTTGCTGAATCCGGTGACACAATTAAGATAGCACTCAATGCTAACCGCATTCACCTATTTGACAAAGAAACGGAACAAGTTATTGCCGGCTAGTGCTGTTAGGATTAATAATTCAAATAACTATCGATAAAAAATAATACCATTGATTCTCTTCAATGGTATTATTTTTTATGTTTATAAGTATTTCTATTAAAGGACGATGCGGTGACAGTGTTTTATTCGTCATCATCTTCGTCAGAAAGGGCTTTTGCTTTTTCGATAACAGCTTGTTGTACTGTGGGTGATGTCTCTTCATAACGGACAAAATCCAACTTGAAGCTGCCCCAGCCTCGGGTCATAGAGCGCAGGTCTATTGCATATGAGTGCATTTCTGCCATAGGTACTTCAGCTTCAACAATCTGCATACCATCTTCTGTAGGGTGCATACCCATAACTCGGCCTCGACGTTTACTAAGATCACCACTTATGTCACCGAGGAATTCAGAGGGAATGGTGACATTAAGGAGGCCAAAAGGTTCTAATATTACGGGGTTTGCTTTAGGCAGACCGTCTCTGTATGCGAGGCGAGCAGCGAGCTTGAAAGACAGTTCATTTGAGTCAACATCATGGTAGGAACCATCATAAAGAACAGCTTTGAGGTTGACAACGGGGTAGCCAGCTAAAACTCCCTTAACCATACATTCGCGGAGTCCTTTTTCAACTGCTGGAAAATAGTTCTTTGGCACGCTTCCGCCAAAAACTTCCTCAGCAAATTCCAGGTCGTCTTGTTCTGAAGGCTCAAAACGAACCTTTACATGTCCATACTGGCCATGACCACCCGATTGTTTCTTATGTCTGCCTTCGGCATCAACAGTTTTTCGAATTTTCTCACGATAAGCAACGCGTGGTTCGTACAGCTCTACTTCAACGCCAAACTTACTCTTTAATTTTGAACACAGTACATCAATGTGGATATCCCCAAGACCTGATATAATCTGTTGACGAGTCTCAGCATTAAGCATATATTCGAATACAGGATCTTCGTCTTTTAATCTTGCGAGCCCAAGGGCAATTTTTTCTTCTGCTGCTTTATTTTTTGCAGTAATAGCTTGTGAGTAGCTTACGTTTGGAAACTCCAATCCTTTGAATAGAATATTTGCTCCCGGAGCACAAAGTGTATCACCGGTATGGGTATCAGACAGTTTAGCAACAGCACCGATATCTCCTCTTCCTATTTCGGTCACTTCGGTGTTCTTTTTACCTCTTACAAGGTATAAACGCCCAAGTTTCTCTGAAGTGTGGCTGGTCGAGTTATATACAGACATATCAGAGGATGCATTTCCGCTGAGTACTTTGAAGAAGGAAAAACGTCCATATTGATCAGCGACAGTTTTAAAAACAAAAGCACTGAAAGGTCCGTCTTCTTTTTTGGAAAATGCTTCTTCCTGTCCTTCAACTATTACTGTTTCGTCTCTTCCTTCGTCAGGAGATGGAAAATAATCAATTATGCTCTCGATTAGCTGATCAGTTCCAAGGCCGGTAATGGAAGAACCACAGAAAACAGGACAAATAGTGCGTTCTTTTATACCATTTCGTAGACCGGTTCTGAATTCATCGGGAGAAAAATCTTCTCCGGCAAAATATTTTTCC
This sequence comes from uncultured Oscillospiraceae bacterium, assembly GCA_964439435.1. GTDB lineage: Bacteria > Bacillota > Clostridia > Oscillospirales > QAMX01 > CAYTOF01. The sequence goes on along the minus strand of CAYTOF010000029.1, from coordinate 5,749 downwards.
ATAAGTTCATCGCTGGTCTCTGCGATGTTCTCTGAAAGCATTGAACGATATTCTTCCAAATGGGCATTGGCGGAAGCGGGCATCGGAATTTCTGTAGTTTTATGACTTTCAGTAGTATATGCTTTTCCGGTGACAACATTTACAATGCCTTTTACATTTCCGGACTCCATTATCGGGAATGAAAGAGGTACCACAGACAAACCGAAAACACTTCGTGCTTCATCGTAAGTTTTGAAAAAGTCGGCGTGCTCTTCATCTAGCTTGGAAATATATAGTGAACATGGAAGTTCCAAAAACTTTAAAGTTCTCCATGTCTTTTGAGCACCGACTGTTATACCACTTTTAGCTCCTAAAACTATCAAGCCGGTGTCAGAAACCCGTAGTGCACCTACTACTTCACCGGCGAAATCAAAAAATCCCGGAGCATCTAAAACATTTATTTTATAGCCGTTTAGCTCTAACGGAGCAATTGTTGTCTGTATCGATATGGAGCGCTTTATTTCTTCAGGATCATAATCAGAGACAGTGTTGCCATCACTTATCTTTCCGAGTCGATCAATTGCTTTAGAAAAAAATAACATACTCTCGGTAAGTGATGTTTTGCCCTCACCGCCGTGACCTAAAAGACAGATATTGCGAAGCTTATCGATGGGTATTGCCATAAACTCTCTCCTTTATTGTAAATAAACTCAATGTAATTATCGCTTTCACTATATTATATAATAAAAAGATCCAAAGCGCAAATGATTTTCATATAAGAAACATTTTCAGAATCAAGATAAATTAGAAAACAATTCAACCAGTGTGGATTGCAGTTCCTTAGGTGTAGTTGTTGTTTTGAAGGAACGATCGCGTGTAGTTATTTCCACTTCGCCATTTGAGATAAATGACCTACCTATAATAATGCGTATTGGTATTCCGAGCAGATCGGCATCTGCGAATTTAACGCCGGCGGAAACATCACGGTCATCATATATGCACTCAAAATCCTCTGATAACTTAGCGTATATGTTTTCAGATATATTTTGAACAGTTGGATTTTTATTGGCGCCTACGCTTATAATGTGGATTTGCCAGGGAGCAATACTCAGCGGCCATATCGGTCCATGATCATCATGATTTTCTTCAACAATGCAAGCCATGAGACGACCGACACCAATTCCATAACAACCCATATAAGGCGTTGAAGGTTTTCCGTTTTGGTCGACATAAGTGTAATTCATTGACTCGGAATATTTTGTCATAAGTTGAAAGATATTTCCGATTTCAATGCCACGCTCAATACTCACATTTCCTCCGCAATGTGGACATATATCGCCTGACACGCCTTTGGCTAGTTCGAAAAATTCTGTCGGGAATACAGCACCTAAGCATTCATTTGTTATATCCACGCCGGACAAATGCACATCGAGCTCATTTCCACCACAAATCAGATCGTTTTCATCTTCTAAGGATTTGTCAAATAGGACTTTCGAGAAAGTTTTAAGTCCATATGGCCCGATAAAACCAAAGCATATGTCATTATCAAAATATTCTGTAAGTGGATAAACATCAGCTCCGACCACTTTTCGTAATTTAGATTCATTGACATCATAATCTCCACGAATAAAAACGATGATTGGATCCTTTGAGCCCTCTGCGACAAATACGGAAGCTTTGACAAACCTGTCTTTGGATAGATTAAAAAATAATTTTAAGTTATCGATGGTTTTAATATCCGGAGTTGAATGTTTTTGCAAGATCCCTGATTGCCGCTGGGTGTGTTGCGCTATGACTTCAAATACTTCTAAATTGGCACTGTAGCCACAGGGGCAGATGGCAAGACTATCTTCTCCGGAATCTGATAGTAACATGAATTCATGAGCGATATTACCACCCATCATGCCGGTATCAGATTTTACAGATATAAAATTCGTCAACCCGCATTTTCGAAAGATATTATCATATGCAAAATGACATATATCATAATACTCTTCCAAGTCGCTTATCGAAGTATGAAATGAGTATGCATCTTTCATTGTAAATTCGCGAACACGCACAAGTCCTCCGCGACTACGAGGTTCGTCTCTAAATTTTGTTTGAATTTGATATATCATAAATGGGAATTTGGAATAGCTTGTTGCTTCACTGCGCGCCAAGTGGACAGCAGCTTCTTCATGAGTCATTCCCAAAAGAATGTCGTGCCCGTTTCTATCTTTTGCACGTAGAAGCTCGCTTCCGACACTAGCGTATCTGCCGGACTCGTGCCAGAGCTCTGCCGGTAAAACCACAGGAAACAGTACCTCTTGTCCGCCAATTTCGTCCATTTCCCGCCTAATAATCGCCTCGATTTTCGTAACGATTCGCTTAGCGGGAGGGAGAAGGGTATATATTCCTGTGGCTACTTGTCTGATATATCCACCACGCAATAAAAAAACATGACTAACCATTGAAGCATCAGCCGGTTTTTCTTTGTATCGTTCTCCGAGCAGTTTTGAAAGAAGCATTAATATCACCTTTAGGTATTAAAATTTATTTATCCAACCTGCAAACATAATAAAAGGTATCAGCCATACCAAATAATAAAGAAGCAAATTTGCAGGAGAAGCTGCAGAACTCCAATTTTGATAGGCAATTACAAATCCTATTCCAAGCCCCATAATTGATGAAAACAAAGAGAAAACGAGGCATAATCGCGTTAGCTTTTTGTATCGATGACAAGCAACAAGGGTTTCTGCAATTGCATCTCCATTGCCTCGAGCAAGAATCACACCATCGGCATCCAGTTTTCTTGAAGGTTCGGACATGGAAAGACGTAGATCTACAGGAGGATATACAAGATCTGAAGAACCGATACCAAAGCGTGTTTGTATAAATGAAGCAGTGACATTGAAATCACGTGTAGCAATTATAGGAAAGTATCCATTATCGATAAGAAGATTCATAGCATATTCACTTCTTGGAGTTACATGATATTTTACAGCAAAAATTGCCAGTAATTCGCCATCTAAAGCACAAAAGACAGCAGTTCTCAGTTTGATGTCAGGTGGAATTTTTATACCTGAGCGCTGTATAAATGGTCCATTACCTACCATTATATTGCGACCGTCAATTTTTCCTGTAATACCACCGGTGTCACTGATGATGAGGCCGGAAACAGGGTAAGTTGGTGCATAATAGTCGGAAGCAAGTCTTAAAAAAGGTTTAGCAAGTGAAGTTCCGGCAGCATCAAGCAAACTTGAAGTATAAGACAGAGCCAGCTCTTTTAAATCGGAACGCATTAGTTTAAATCCGCTAATTGATATAGCCTCTCCGGAAAACAAGCTGGAATCATTGAGTATTACAAAAGATCTCTTTCCAAGCCTGGAAATGGCACTTCCCCCACCAAGCAAAACACCACTTTTGAACATGCGTTTGGAAATACTTGCATGTGGTAAAGACGAAGCGAGAAAAAGTCCAAGAGCTGGGGTGAATGCCGTAATAATGGCAAAACACCAAAAGAAAGAAGCCCCATTTGGTTGCCGAGAGCTGTAAATGGATAGGATGACAGAGATAACAATGATAAGAGGTGCAAACCACCTCATAATTACAGAAACAGAGTCTCTTTCTCTCATACTATCGTAAAATCCGGAAAGGTCATCAGATTCAGACGCAGAAAATATGACATCGCCGTCGTATTTATCAGGCAAGGCATTTAATACTCTTGCTCGAGTCAACCTATAGCTTGAACGAAGAGAACGATAAAATGATTTAGTTTGCATGCGTTCACTAAAGAGAGAAAAACATATAGATAGTGCGGGAAGAACAGTTATAGGCATATAAGCCGTATCGGGATTGTCACGCAATGCAGACATGCCAAGCAAAAGGGCAAGACAATGAATGATGGAGGCAAGTGAGGATACAAAAACCAATGAGTTTGTAGTGGCACGGAATGAAAGTAAATCATAACATCCACCAAAGTAAACATCGTATCCTATAAATACAACCGTTAATAAAAGACTCAATGAGATAGCAGAATGATAGAGGGGATTGATTTCAAAAGAAAGAAAGCTTGGCAATGAAATACCAATAAAATCTGCCATTGCCATATAAATCAAGGGCAGAGTGAAGAGCAATGCAAAAAAACTTCTGATGGCAAATGATTTTTTTGCCTTGTCAACTCTTTTCATCATGGTCAATGGATTGATGGCGGTTTTTTTCTTGGGAGTAGGGCTTTCGCCACTTTCAATTTGCTCATGATCTTTGACTTTTGCAGGTTTTGGCAATGGAATAGGAGAAGCTGCAAGGGTTGCAGGACGAAGTTTTTCGATTTTTTTACGCTTCAACATTTTCGAATTTGCTTTTTTTGCAGCTTTTTCTAAAGATATAACACGAGCTTTAATAATCTTTATGTTGCGTTGTTTTCGAGCATAAATTTCATCATAAGCAGATACATCAATTACAGGCTCCGAGTCCTCGTCCACTAAAAGGCTATTAAATTCATCTGTATTATTTATATCTTCTTCTGTTCCTTGAGAAACCTCGGTCTCTATCACATCATTTGAAGCCAGTGGTATCTCATCCAATGTTGTGACATCTTGGATGTGGTTTGGCAAGATTTGTATTTTGTCAGATAGGTCGCTCTTCTCCGCTTCATTTAAAGTAGATTCTTCAGTATCGATATATAAATCTGTTTCAGATACAACACTGTCAGATATTGTATCTGCTTTAGCTAAGGTTTGCTTGCTGACTTTTGAGGGATCATCTAAGGAAGATTGGCTTGAAAATTCAGTCAAGATAGATTCAAGAGAGAATTGGGCACTATCGTTATTGTTTACACTGTCTTTTGAAATATCATTTAAAAGTGAATGGAATTTCTTTTTCATGACTTGCCTTTACCTTCCTTAATGAATAAATTGTATCACAGAATCTTGTTTATTTCATTGTGCGTTGTCTGACCGCTTCAAATAATAATACTGCTGAAGCAGCAGATACATTCAAGGAATCTGTTTTTCCAAACATTGGGATGTTAATCAAAAAATCACATTTCTCCCTGACGAGTCGAGAAAGACCAGTGCCTTCAGCTCCCATAACTAAAGCCATTGGCCCGGTGAGATCAGTTTCAAAGTATGTAGTATCCCCACTTGCATCGGCCCCATAAATCCAAATATTATCTTTTTTTAACATATCAATGGTTGTAGAGATATTTGTGCATCTGGCGATAGGCAAATGAAATGCGGCTCCTGCAGAGGCTTTAATTGCCGTTGTTGTAAATCCTGCGCCACGACGTTTGGGTATTATAACACCGTGCGCACCGGCAGCCTCAGCGCATCTGACAACAGCTCCCAGATTTCTAGGATCTTCGATATGGTCACACAGAACAATCAAAGCTGGGCGTCCTGAGTTTTTCGCTTTCGCAACAATGTCTCTAACATCTGTATACGAGATTCCGGAGACATGAGCGATTATTCCTTGATGAGATCCGGTTGTTGACATTTTATCAAGAGTCATGCGACTAACATATTCAACTTTAGAACCGCCCTCGATACACTTGCTTACAAGATTTGAAAGTGGAGTCAGTTCATCTCGTGCGGAAGTTAGGGTAAAGACTTTTATAATGGACAAGTCACTTTTTAGCGCTTCAAATAAAGCGTTTCTGCCTTCAATAGCAATTATTTCCTTTTCCTTTTGCATTCGGTCATATTCCATATTTGTTTACATTCCCATACGTATCAAGTATACTTTTTTACAATATCACACATAGCTTCGTAGTTTTTCTCCATGTCTTGAA
>CAYTOF010000028.1:0-28083 GCA_964439435.1 uncultured Oscillospiraceae bacterium | reverse complement strand
ACTAAATTCGACCATCAAGGCACACAGTGGTTGCATTTAACTTGGCAATTAACTATTCGCCAAAATAGGTTGAAATAGGATAAATACCTCTTGCATTTTTAAAGCACATATGTTATAATTTTTGTCAGCTCATAAACGCCTGTAGCTCAGCTGGATAGAGTGCCTGGCTACGAACCAGTAGGTCGGGGGTTCGAATCCCTCCAGGCGTGCCAAATCGAGTATTCATAACGAGATCTGATTGTTTCGTAATGAATACTCGATTTTACTTTTTTTTCTGTTAGTTCTAATGTGCCCAATAAAAACAATCTAAAACTAAAAACAAAGACTCAAACACCACATGACTACAAATCATAATTTCTACGATATAGTCAGTACTATGTTTAAATTCAAAAAGCAGAATAGACGGATTTAGAAACCAATTGCAGACGTCTTTAAGCAAATGATTTTTAAATATATTAGTTTTCACTTCTGTAAATGACAAGTCAATCTGTTAATCTTAAGACCACTGTGCTTTTATGGCAATTGTTCCTATTTAATCAAGGAGGCATTGTAGCTATTTTGTTGAGATGATATTGTTGACACTATCAATTCAATATGATATTATATGTAAAAGCTACAAAAAGGGAGATTAATATGGCAACGTTTGTTGCAGTTATTATTATGGCTATCATTGCTCTAGTACTTAATGTACTTGAGCTTATAATTGATGGCCATTTTAATGTGCTGTAACATAAGAGTATTGTTGCCACAAACACATAGGCGATAATCTAATCTTACAGTACACGATACTGTAAGATTTTTTTATAGAAAGGATGAGAATATGAAATTAACTGGTGCAGAAATTATAATCAAATCGTTGATAGAGCAGGGTTGTGATACTGTTTTTGGATATCCCGGAGGATTTGTTTTAAACATCTACGATGAGCTTTACAAATCACAAAATGATATTCGGCACATCATTTCTGTGCATGAGCAAGGTGCAGCTCATGCAGCTGATGGATATGCACGCACAACAGGTAAGCCGGGAGTAGTCATTGCTACATCCGGTCCCGGAGCTACCAATCTTGTAACCGGGATCGCAACAGCATATTTAGATTCAACCCCGCTGATTGCAATTACCGGCAACGTTCCTCTCTCGCAGCTAGGCAGAGATAGTTTTCAAGAAGTGGACACCATGTCAATTACTATGCCAATAACAAAACACAACTATATAGTTAAGGACGTCAAAAAACTCGCAATGATAATTCGAGAAGCATTTGAAATTGCGATAAACGGTCGGCCGGGGCCGGTGCTAATTGACATACCAAAGGATGTGCAAACGGATGTGTGTCAGTACATACCAGCTGGTATAGCACAAAAGCATGATTCACCAAAAATAAAGTACGACATGCTTCCGGAAATAATTGATGTTATCAATTCTTCTGAAAGACCCTATATATATTGTGGTGGAGGTGCAGTTAGTTCTGATGCCGGAAAGGAAATAACTGAGCTTGCAGAAAAGATAGACGCTCCTATAGGCTGCAGTATGATGGGATTGTCTGGCGTTCCCACAGCACACCCGCAAAACTTAGGACTTATAGGAATGCATGGCAGATATGCTTCTACCAAAACCATTTCCCGTGCTGACTTGATTATTGCTGCCGGAGTTCGTTTCAGCGACAGGGCTACTGGAAACAAAGAGAAATTTACCGAGAACACAAAAATAATACATATTGATATAGATCCAGCAGAAATAAATAAAAACATACCTGTTCTTTATGGTTTGATAGGTGATCTTAAAGTTACTCTCAGAGAGCTTATTTCACTTGTTAAAAGCTGTAAACATGAGGATTGGCAAAAAGAAATCAAAGAAATACAATTGGTTGAGGCTCAGCACAACACTGAAGAAGACGCTGAATGCTTAAGTCCGAAAAGCATAATATCAAGCATACAAAATCACACAGATAAGCATACAATATACGCAACTGATGTGGGGCAGCACCAGATGTGGGCTGCACAGTTCTGCAGACTAGAAAAACCGCGAACACTTTTGACATCAGGTGGATTGGGTACGATGGGTTTTGGCATGGGAGCAGCGATAGGAGGCTCAATTGCTACAAATGGAGGAAGAACAATTTTATTCACAGGTGACGGAAGCTTTGGAATGAATCTAAATGAATTGGCCACTGCAGTAACAAACAACCTCCCTCTTATAGTCGTTATATTCAACAACGGTGTATTAGGTATGGTCAGACAATGGCAGACGATTTTTTATGACAAAAGGTACTCTAACACAACATTAAATCGGAAGACAGACTTTGTTTTGCTTGCCCAAGCCTTTGGAGCAAAGGCTCATAGTGTCTCAACCCAAGATGAGCTAAATGCTGCCTTGGTAAAAGCTTTTTCCAATGATGGACCAACAGTAATAGATTGTAAAATAAACTGTGATGCGCGTGTACTACCAATGATTCCTCCGGGCGGTTCCATAGAAGAAATAATAATGAGGTGATTACATGAAAAGCGGACAATTTATAATTGGTATTCTTGTTTCAAACCAGTTTGGCGTTCTATCTCGCGTATCAGGACTCTTTTCTAGACGAGGTTATAATATAGACAGCCTTAATGTTGGGGAGACAGAAGATCCATCATTGTCTCGTATGACAATTATTGCGACTGGTGATCAGTATGTTAAAAACCAAATCGTTAAGCAGCTTGCAAAATTACATGACGTCAAACGCGTGGAACTTCTGCCTGCAGAAGAAACTGTTACCAGAGAGCTTTTATTGATTAAGATTGGCATTACACGTGAAACAAGAGCAGAAATAACTGATTCAGTAAACATATTTCGCGGTAAAGTGATTGATTTTAACACTGAAGCTATTACAGTGGAGATGACCGGAGAAAGCTCAAAGCTTGATGCTTTTATTGAATTTGCTAAAAATTTTGAAATAATTGAGATGTGTCGCGCAGGAGCTCTTGCTATTAAGCGTGGCCCCTCATATTTATAAAGGAGAGTTAAATATGGCAGTTCTGTTTTATGAAAAAGATTGTAATCCGAAGGTTTTAGAAGGTAAAAAAATCGCTGTCATTGGTTATGGCAGCCAAGGACATGCCCATGCACAAAACTTGCGGGACTCAGGTCACAATGTGGTTGTTGGGCTTTATGAAGGGTCATCGTCTGCAAATCGCGCTGTCAAAGATGGGCTGACTGTAGAGCTGACATCAGATGCTGTTAAGTCTTCTGATATTATTATGGTTTTAGTAAATGACGAAAAGCAAGCTACACTTTATAAAAAAGATATTGAGCCCAACTTGAAACCGGGAGCTGCGCTTGCTTTTGCACATGGATTTAATATTCATTTTAATCAAATTGTCCCGCCAAAGGATGTCGACATTATTATGATCGCTCCCAAAGGTCCCGGGCATACAGTGAGGAGTCAATTTGAAGAAGGAAAGGGCGTCCCTTGCCTCATTGCGGTACATCACGATGCTACCGGGAAAGCGCGCGAGATTGCTCTTGCTTATGCGGCCGGAATAGGTGGAGCTAGAGCCGGGATACTTGAAACTACTTTTAAAGAAGAAACGGAAACCGATTTATTTGGCGAACAAGCTGTTCTTTGCGGAGGCGTTACTGCTCTAATGAAAGCCGGTTTTGAAACACTTGTTGAAGCAGGCTATCAACCAGAAAGTGCATATTTTGAATGTGTCCACGAAATGAAGTTGATAATTGATCTTGTTGTTGCCGGAGGCCTCTCATTTATGAGATATTCAATAAGTGACACCGCAGAATACGGTGACTATACTGTTGGGAATCGAATAATAACCGAAGAGACAAAAAAAGAAATGAAAAAGGTTTTACACGAAATCCAATCCGGACAATTTGCACGTAATTGGATCTTGGAGAATGCCGCATCGCGTCCTTCTTTCTTAGCAATGAGACGGATGGAAAGTGAACATCAAGTAGAAAAAGTTGGGAATGAACTTAGAGAAAAGATGAGTTGGCAAAAACCAAATGCGAGTGATGACAAATGAATTCAAAAGATATCAAACTAAAAAGCACAGAAATGAAATCAGGCTCAGTAAGGTCTCCACAGCGATCTTTGCTGAAATCATTGGGATTTTCAGATAGAGAGATTGAAAGGCCTTTTGTAGGAGTTGTAAATTCTTTTAATGAAATTGTACCGGGTCACATTCATCTAAACACAATAGCTCGTGCTGTAAAAGACGGCATCATAAGTGAAGGCGGGACACCATTTGAATTTCCTTCCATTGCCATATGTGATGGACTTGCAATGGGACATGTTGGTATGAAGTATTCACTTGCATCGAGAGAGTTGATTGCTGACAGTATCGAATGTATGGCACTTGCCCACTGTTTTGATGCATTGGTGTTCATTCCAAACTGTGACAAGGTTGTACCTGGTATGCTAATGGCAGCTGCTCGGTTAAACCTGCCTTCGATTTTCGTATCAGGAGGTCCGATGCTTTCCTTACAGGATTCAAGCGGTTGTTCCCTTGATTTGAACAGCGCATTTGAAGCTGTTGGCAGTTTGTTATCTGGTAGTATAGACGAAAACAAACTCTTAGAAATAGAAGATAGCTGTTGTCCCGGATGTGGTTCTTGTTCCGGTATGTTTACAGCAAATTCGATGAACTGCCTGAGTGAAGCTTTAGGTATGGCTCTGCCAGGCAATGGCACTATCCCTGCTGTATTCGCCTCTCGCATCAGATTGGCCCGCATGGCTGGAGAACAGATAATGCGTCTGTTGCGAGAAAACATAACACCCGACAAGATATTAACTCGATCAGCCTTTGAAAACGCGCTTGCTTTAGATATGGCACTGGGATGTTCTACAAATTCTGTTTTACATCTTTTGGCGATTGCACATGAAGCAAGAATAGATTTCGACCTCAATGAGGTTAACCGTGTCGGCTCACAAGTGCCTAATCTGTGTCGATTAGCTCCGGCAGGGCCATATCATGTGCAAGATCTAAATGACGCAGGAGGAGTCACTGCTGTGTTACACGAACTGCGAAAAGGAGCTCTTCTTGACACCGATGCAATAACAGTAACAGGCAAATCTCTTGGGGAGAATATTGATAACAATTTGACTCTTGATAAGAATAATGAAGTGATTCGAGATATAGAAAAACCCTATGCTAAAGAAGGAGGCTTGGCAGTTTTATTTGGAACCTTGGCTCCCGAAGGTGCGGTTGTTAAGCAAAGTGCAGTTGCACCAGAAATGCTAGTGCATTCCGGCCCAGCTCGTGTTTTTGACAGCGAAGAAACAGCGATTCAAGCGGTATACGCAGGTAGAATAAATGTAGGAGACGTTGTTGTAATACGCTATGAAGGTCCTGCCGGAGGGCCTGGAATGAGAGAGATGCTCTCCCCCACTTCAGCCATAGCCGGTATGGGATTGGACAAAAAGGTTGCGTTGATAACAGACGGACGTTTTTCAGGTGCTACGCGTGGCGCGGCCATTGGGCATGTGTCCCCTGAGGCAACTGCCGGCGGCCCCATTGCATATGTCCTTGAAGGAGATATTATTGATATAGATATACCAAACAAAACTCTATCCTTACGTGTAAATGAGGAAGAATTGGTATTGCGAAGAAATGATATAATCCTTAAAAAAGAAACTGCCCTCAGAGGATATATCGCACGTTACTCCAAAACAGTTAGTTCAGCTGCAAAAGGCGCGATATTGAAGTAAGAAAGGAGGAATACACAATGCAAAGACGAATAAAGATTTTTGACACAACGCTTCGAGACGGAGAGCAAGCACCGGGATGCAGTATGAATTTAGAGGAAAAGTTAGAGATAGCAAGGGCTCTTGAACTTTTGCGTGTTGATGTTATTGAAGCCGGCTTTGCCATAGCTTCAAAAGGAGATTTTGAAGCTGTTTCACAAATTTCAAAAAGTATAAAAGACTGTGCCGTTGCATCTCTTGCCAGGGCTATCCAAAAAGATATAGACATTGCCTATGATGCGGTAAAACAGGCTGTTGCTCCGCGTATACATCTTTTTTTGGCAACATCGCCATTGCATATGGAGCATAAATTGCGTATGACTCCGGAAAAAGTGCTTGAACGCATCTTTGAGAGCGTAAAATACGCCAAACGTTTGTGCTCGGACATAGAATTTTCTGCTGAAGATGCTATGCGCAGCGATCCGGAGTTTCTTACAAAGGCATTAAACCTTGCTGTGAAAGCAGGAGCTAATGTAATTAACATTCCGGACACTGTTGGTTATACAACGCCGGAAGAAATCAGCGAGATGGTAAAGCATGTCATTTCAACAGTTCCAGATATAGAAAATACAGAAATATCCATTCATTGCCACAATGATCTTGGCATGGGAGTAGCCAATTCACTGGCTGGTATAAAAGCGGGAGCATCCCAAGTTGAATGTACTATTAACGGATTAGGTGAACGTGCCGGAAATGCGGCACTTGAAGAAATTGTGATGGCTATTAAAACACGTAGGAATTATTTTGATGCCTACACACGAATTGACACAAAGCAAATAAGTCGTGTCAGCAAGCTTGTATATAATATCATAGGACAGACTGTTGCAATCAACAAACCCATTGTTGGAACCAATGCTTTTGCGCATGAAGCTGGAATACATCAGCATGGCGTGTTGGCAAACAAATCCACCTATGAAATTATGGATCCCGCAGACCTTGGCATAACAAAAAATAATATTGTTCTTGGAAAACATTCAGGTAAACATGCTATTGCTGAACGTTTAACACAGCTTGGGTATGTATTTTCTCCCGATGAACTTTTACAGTATTATGAAAAGCTGATAGAACTGTCCGATAAAAAGAAATTCATAACTGACAGTGATCTTGAGGCGATCGTTCAAAATCGCGAACGCTCAGAGGTGGTTTACAGTCTCGAGTTTTTTGACGTTCGTACTATGAAAAATGCTTCTTCTACATGCGTCATTAAACTTCGGAAGGAAGATGAAATATTTGAAGAAGTTTCTCTTGGTGACGGCCCCATTAATGCAGCATATAACGCCATTGATAAGATAACCAATAATCTTTGTGAAGAAATGAGCAATTATTCAATACACTCGGTGACAGATGGATATGATGCATTGGGTGAAGTTACCGTAAAGATGCGAAGGAAAGACAATATTGTTACCGGAAGAGGTCTCTCCACCGACATTATCGAATCAAGTATTTTAGCTTATATAAATGGCATAAATAAGTTAGCGCAACTAGATGAACCCCAAGGAGGTGTCTAAAATGAAATTGAATAATCATCGAAACATAGACATTTTAGACTCAACACTTAGAGATGGTGCACAAGGTGAAGGAATATCTTTTTCTGTCAACGATAAGTTGAATATTGTCAAAGCACTCGATGACTTTGGTATTGATTTTATCGAAGCCGGAAACCCCGGATCAAATCCAAAGGATTTAGATTTTTTCAAACAAGCAGCAAATCTGCAACTGAAGAACGCGCTTCTTTGTGCTTTTGGAAGCACATGCCGCAGCAGTGTTAAACCATGTGACGATTCAAATATTCAATCTATTTTGGCAGCAAACGTTCCCGTTGCTGTCATATTTGGAAAATCATGGGATATGCATGTTGAAGAGATACTAAAGACATCAAAAGCTGAAAACTTAAATATGGTTAGGGAAAGCATCAAGTACCTTAAATCTAAAGGATTAAGTGTGTTTTTTGATGCAGAACATTTTTTCGATGGTTATGCTTCAGATAAAGGATATGCTTTTGAAGTGTTAAAAGCCGCAGCCCTCGGAGGCGCTGATGCTCTCGCATTATGTGATACAAACGGTGGAGCTTTACCGTCTGATGTTGAAGAGATAACTAAAAAGGCTGTTGAAATGTTCCCGGATAAGCAAATTGCAATTCACTGTCATAATGACACAGGATGTGCTGTTGCAAACTCCATAATGGCTGTCAGAGCGGGCGCGTCACAAGTTCAAGGAACATTTATTGGTGTCGGAGAGCGCTGTGGAAATGCAGATTTGAGCATAATTATACCAAATCTAAGACTTAAATGTGGTTTGGAATGTAATGGTGAGTTGCCAAAATTGTTTGAGACATCGAGACAAATAGCTGAAATTTCTAATGTATCTATCGAAAACAATAAACCGTATGTTGGTTCAAGTGCTTTCTCGCATAAGGGCGGTATGCATATCGATGCAGTACTTAAGTTGCAAAAATCTTTTGAGCACATAGAACCAGAGAGTGTCGGTAATGTCAGGAAATTTCTTATTAGTGAAGTTTCAGGTGGTAGTGCGGTTTTAACTAAGATAAAACAATTTGCACCTAACTTGACCAAAAGCTCTCCAATCACCGCAAAAGTATTAGAAAAACTTAAAGAACTTGAACATTACGGTTACCATTTCGAAGCTGCGGATGCAAGCTTTGAGCTCCTTGTTAAGCGTATCATAGGCACTTATGAACCACACTACCGGATAGTTTTCTATAGAACAATGGGTGAATTTCCTATTCTCGAGGGTGGGATGCCTGCATCTGCTACTGTTAAAGTTGAAGTGGGTGGTAAGGAAGAGATTACTGCTGCCACAGGGAATGGACCAGTAAATGCTCTGGATCTGGCATTACGCAAAGCACTCACTGTTTTCTATCCTTCAATTGCTGATATCAAGTTATCTGATTACAAAGTACGTGTGCTTGAGCAAAACAGCACAACAGATGCCCGTGTACGAGTGTTGATAGAATCTACGGACAGCAGACGGACTTGGACTACCATTGGCGTTTCAAATGATATATTAGAGGCTAGTCTTATTGCTCTTTCTGATGCAATTGAATATAAATTGTCACATTTATAAGAGATTATATAATGGATTTATACGATTATCGCTCTACAAACAAAATTTTATAGGTTTAATAAGAGGTGAAAATTAATGACTGGTATGACCATGACACAAAAGATTCTAGCCTCACACTCAGGATTAGAATCGGTGTTCGCAGGCCAACTTATTGAAGTTGAAGTCGATATGGTGCTCGGTAACGATATCACATCGCCTGTAGCTATAAAAGAGTTTGCGCGTCTTGAATGTGAAGAAGTTTTTGACAAAAATAAAATTTCCCTTGTAATGGATCACTTCGCTCCAAATAAAGATATAAAAGCTGCTGAGCAGTGTAAATACTGCAGAGAATTTGCAGCAACATATGATATAACGAATTTCTACGAGGGCGGAGAGATGGGAATAGAGCATGTCCTATTGCCCGAAAAAGGGCTTGTCACTGCAGGTGATGTAGTGATAGGTGCTGACTCACATACATGCACATATGGCGCATTAGGGGCCTTTTCAGCTGGTGTGGGTTCTACAGATATGGCTGTAGGAATGTCTACAGGAAAAGCGTGGTTTAAGGTGCCCGAGGCTATTAGATTTGAACTGACCGGCAAAAAAAGTCCTTATGTCAGTGGTAAGGATATTATTCTTCATATCATTGGAAAAATTGGAGTTGATGGAGCACTTTATAAATCAATGGAGTTTACCGGGGACGGTGTGCATTCTTTGACGATGAGTGACAGATTGTGCATTGCAAATATGGCTATTGAAGCCGGTGCGAAAAATGGCATATTTGATGTTGATGATATAACACTTGCTTTTTTAAAAAGAGTTGGAGCAAAGGAACCTACTATTTTCAAAGCAGATACCAATGCTCCCTATATATCAACATTCAAGCTTGATATAAGTACAGTGACGCCCACAGTTGCTTTTCCGCATTTGCCTGAGAACACAAAAACATTCGACAACATGGATGACGTAAACATACATCAAGTTGTTATTGGGTCGTGCACAAATGGTCGTTTACAAGACCTTGTCGAAGCAAGTGAAATATTAAAAGATAGGAAAATTGCAAAAGGTATACGTTTGATAGTGATTCCTGCAACACAAAAAATTTATTTGGAAGCCATGGAGCTTGGCCTGTTAAAGATCTTCATTGACGCGGGGGGAATCGTTTCAGCACCAACATGCGGGCCGTGCCTTGGTGGTCATATGGGGATATTGGCAAAGGGAGAACGTGCTGTTGCAACGACAAATAGGAATTTTGTAGGACGCATGGGACACCCTGAATCAGAAGTCTATCTTGCCAGTCCCTATGTTGCGGCCGCAAGCTCTATAACTGGAAAGATAACCGATCCAAGGGAGGTAATGCAAAATGAACGCTAAGGGAAAAGTCATAAAATATGGGGATAATATAGATACAGATGTCATCATACCTGCTCGATTTTTAAATACAACAGATAAATATGAATTGGCATCTCATTGTATGACTGATCTCGATTCTACATTTGTATCTCGTGTAAATCCTGGAGATATTTTGGTAGCCGGAGAAAATTTCGGTTCAGGATCATCGCGCGAACACGCCCCTATCGCAATAGAGGCTTCTGGAATTTCTGTTGTAATTGCAAAAAGTTTTGCACGTATATTCTTTCGAAATGCCATAAATATTGGCTTGCCAATAATTGAATCTCCTGAAGCGGTGGACAAAATTCAGGAAGGTGATATTGTGCAAGTAGACTACATTGAAGGAAAGATAATGAACCTCACTAGAAATTCAGAGTTTAAATTTAATGCATTTCCTGAGTTTTTACAAAACATAATTACTGCTGGCGGGCTAATTAACTCTGTAAGAGCAGGCAATTTTGGAGGTGAAAGGAAATGAAATTAAATATTGCAGTCATAAAAGGGGACGGGATAGGGCCCGAGATAGTTGATAGTGCACTTGATGTTTTACATGAAGTACTAAATAAGCACGGACATACGCTTGTTAAAACAGAGCTACTTGCCGGTGGGTGCGCTATTGATGAAGCAGGCGTACCATTGCCCAAAGACACTATGGATAAATGCCTCATGAGCGATGCCGTTTTACTGGGAGCTGTGGGCGGTCCAAAGTGGGACTCATTGCCTGGTCACTTAAGGCCTGAAAGAGCACTGCTAGAATTGCGAAAAAATCTTGGCTTGTTTGCTAATTTGCGCCCCGCTAAGCTCTACCCTGAACTCCGCTCGCGTTGTCCTTTAAAAAATGACTCAGAGTTTGATATGCTTGTTATAAGAGAACTTACAGGTGGTATCTATTTTGGTGAAAGCGGACGCTCCACTAGCCCGAGTGGCACTATTGCTTATGATACAGAAAGTTATAGTGAAGCCGAAATTAAAAGAATCGGCTTCAAAGCTTTCCAATCAGCAGAAAATCGAAGACAAAAATTGACCAGTATAGACAAAGCTAATGTCCTTGAAAGCTCTAGGTTATGGCGTGAAACCATGCACATGCTTGCTCAGGATTTTCCACATGTCGAATATTCGGACATGCTTGTTGATAATGCTGCGATGCAGCTCATTAAAGACCCGACACAGTTCGATGTGATTGTGACATCCAATATGTTTGGAGATATTTTGACAGACGAGGTTTCGCAACTAACCGGTTCGATAGGCATGCTGCCTTCTGCTTCGATCGGAGAGAGCGCAAGAGGGTTATATGAGCCAATACATGGGTCTGCCCCTGATATCGCAGGAAAAGATATTGCAAACCCATTGGCTACAATTCTTTCAATTGCAATGATGCTGAAACTGTCCTTTGGATTGGATAAAGAATCAATTGTTATTGAAAATTCAGTTAAGTCGGTCATAGAGAAAGGTTTTCTCACTTTTGATCTTGGAGGATCTTTTGGCACCAAGGCAGTTACAGAAAAAATACTGGAAAACTTGAATGCATAACTTCAAATATTTGATGTTTTCTGTTTATTTTTTCTTATAAGTATGTAGTTAAAAAGCCCTAAGAAACACATAAGAAAATGTTTCTTAGGGCTTTTTATGGTCCGAGTGACAGGAATCGAACCTGCGGCCTCTTGAACCCCATTCAAGCGCGCTACCAAGCTGCGCTACACCCGGATGTTAGTGACGTGTGATATAATACCATATCACGTGGGAAAAAGCAAGTGGTTTAAATTTGATTTTATATATCTACTTTAATCTTCTTAAATGCTCTTCTGCTTTTCAATACAGCATAACTTTTAAATTTGTTCTTTGTCGGTTTAACATATCAAATATTACTTAGCATATTTCTGCTGAAGGAGCGTTTAATATAATGTCGTTTTAAAGAGGCGACAATACCCAGCGATAAAAACATTGTAAGAATTGAAGTTCCTCCATAACTGACGAAAGGAAGTGTCAACCCGACAACAGGAGCTAAACGTAAATTCATGCCGATATTTAAAAATGTTTGGAATGTTATCATAGATGCTACACCTACACATACAAGCATGCTAAATTTGTCATCTCGCATTTTTATAGCAGCAGACACGCAAATAATTACAATTAATAACAATAAAAATATAATAATAAAGCCTCCGAAAAATCCGAGCTCTTCACAAGCAACAGAAAAGATAAAATCAGTGCTTTTGGTGGGCAAATGGCCTGTTTGGGTGATGGTGCCGTTATATAAACCGTCCCCCCAAAACCCTCCACTTTGAATAGCAGCCACACTCTGGCGTTGATGATAACCGACGCTATCTAGCTTATATGCGCTATCAAAAAGAACGATAAATCGGTCGCGCTGATATTGACTGAAGAAAAATGTCCAAAGAAAAGGGACTGCAGCAGCAATTCCAGCAAAACCAATAGCGACATAGCGCAAATAGATTCCGGCAGCAAAAGACATCGTAACAAAAATTAGTAAGTATGAAGAAGCCATCCCGTCATCTTTACTAAAGATAAGAACAAATAGTGTTGGGATTAAACAATGCAACATCAGAGCTATTAATCCTTTTGCTTTATTAATATCCTCTTTTAATACTTTAAAATGCATCGCAAGCGTAAATATAAACAGTATTTTGCCCAATTCCCCAGGTTGAAATCCAAGATTTGTTGTACCTAGACTGAATCTTATCCAGCTATTATTGCCTGTTTCAATATATCCAACGCCAAAAAACAAAGTTAGAGAAAGATTTAAAAGGTTCAAAACAAAAACAGCTTTCCACAAAAAGGACAAGTGTTCGATGTCAAAAATTGTTAATATGAAAAAAGATATTATTCCAAGAATAATCGCAACCAATTGAATTTTGATTGCATTATCATCGCTCGAAGATTTAGTGGCAGAGGAGATAAGCAGTACGCCATAAGCGGAAGTTATCACAGCAACAGATAATAAGAGCATATCGGTTCTTTTTAAATAATTGACAAAATTCTGCCATGCTTTCTGCATTATAACAATCTCCTTTCGCTTAAATGAATATGAGCTATCCTTTGATACTGCCTGCTAATATTCCGTTGATGAAATGCTTCTGAGCAAGTATAAAGACAATATATACCGGAATGCTAACTAAAAATGACGCGGCCATAAGTAAGTTCCACTTTATTTCTGATTCGTTTCTGAACAAAGTTAAAGCAAGTTGTACAGTTTTCATGGTATCTTTATTTGTTATGATAAGTGGCCAAGTAAATTCATTCCATGTACCGGTAAACTTCAAAACAGCCAAAGTGGCAAGTACTGGTCGGCCAAGAGGTAAATATATGTGAACATATGAATTAAATCTTCCACTACCATCGATGCTAGCGGCATCATCAAGTTCTTTTGGAAAACCTATATAGTATTGCCTGCACAAAAAGACGCCAAAAGATCCGGCAATAAACGGCAATATCAAGCCTAAATAAGAGTTAATAAGGCCTCTACCACCTTCACCCAAAATATTGTTTCCTCCGGCCAAAGGTACTGATCGTAATATTGAGAATACCGGTATCATGGTGACTTGTTGTGGAATCATCATTCCAATTAATATTAGAATAAATAATATGTCCTTGAATTTGAAGTTAAGCCTTGCAAAAACATAACCAGATAAAGAATTAATGACAAGAGAGATAATGACTACTATACAAGAAACAAAAAAGGAATTGAAAAAATATATCCCCCATTGCCCTGCTTTCATTGATTCTGCATAATTTGAAAACAACAGCTTTTTGGGAAAAAAAAGTGGCATTACAGAAAATATCTCTTTTGGGGAAGAAAGAGAGACAGAAATCATCACAATAAAAGGCGTTATGACTATGATACATATAATAATTAAAAAAATAATACTTGTAATTCTCGAAATCTTATCAAACATAAACTCCTCTTATTCAAATGCGCTTTCCGAGCGTTTTTTCAGTAAAACAAAATTTACAAGTGTTATTGAAAATATGATTGCAAACAAGAACATCGACATAGCGGCTGCGTACCCCATTCTGAAGTCTTCAAAGGCTCTTTGATATATTTGGTGTACGACTGTTGTTGTTGTTGTCATAGGTCCCCCCTGCGTCATCACATATACCTGCTCGAAAGTTTTAAAGGCCTCAATACAGTTTGTAATAATAACAAAAAACATAACAGGAGCAATTTGTGGCAAAGTGATTTTGGTAAACTTTTTGATAGCGCCAGCACCATCTACTGTAGCAGCTTCATACAACTCTATTGGTATTGCCGACAAACCACCAAGATAAATAATCATTATATAACCAAGATTCTTCCATATACCGATAAAAATCAAAGATGGAAGAGCAAGACTAGGACTGTGTAACCAAGCGGGAAGGCTCGAATTAGTAAGTTGCATAATTACTTTATTCACAAAGCCAACAGTGGGGTCCAATAAAAACAACCAAATCATAGAAACAGCTATCATACTAGTGGCATATGGAAATATCAACACAGTTCTTGCTATTTTTACTGCTCTAGCACGTCTATTTAACAAAACAGCTAAAAACAAGCTCAGCAAAGTCAGAAAGATTACTGAAAACAATGAATAGATTGATGTATTCACAAGCGAATTAATAAACCACTTATCTTTGAATAAAGCTTTATAATTGTCAAGCCAAACGAAATTATAAGTCTGTCCAAATTTAAAATCTGTAAAACTGAATATTATATTTTTTATAATTGGATAAAGAACGAATATTGAGAAAAAGGTAAGAAAAGGAAGAAGCATAATATAAGCGGCAATAGTATCTTTTTGAGAACTGTTGTTGTGTTTATGCTTATGCTTCTTCATATTATGTATCTCCGAGATAATTCTATTTACACCATAAGTTAACCGGCGTTTTGTATTTCAATCTCTAGTTTATTTTGTGCTTCGTTGATCTTTTGAGTAGGGTCTGCCCCATTTTGTACCGCTTGAATAAGCTCATTGCGAACACTTTGGAATATTGAAGACCATGTTACAATGGGCATACCTATTCCATTTGCCACACTCTGTGCTCTTATTTCGTTATATGGTGCAAAAGATGCATATTCATCAACAAGAGATTTCAACACAACCGGTACATTTAATTCCTGTGCTCTTTTTTCAACTATTGTGCTTGAAATAGCATACTCTATGAAGTCAAAAGCGGCTTTTTGATTTTTACAATCTTTTCCAATGAAAAGCAATCTACAACCTGAAAATGTCATCTGTGGATTGTTGTTGTTAGATGGTGGCATAGCAAGTGCAATTTTCCCTTCATATTCAGGATCTTTGAACATAACAGATAGTTTGACATTGTCAATAAGCGTCATAGCGGCATTCCCTACCATAAATGGATTTGTTTCATTGCTATTATAAGGGATGCTTACGTCATTGATAAATCCGGCGAGAAATTGAAGAGCTTCTAAATTTTCTTTTGTATTTAGAGTTGGATTGTTATCGTTGTCTACAAATCCACCACCGTTTCCATATGCAAAGACATCATACTCAACAAGGTTTCCTCCAGCTGTTGGAAAGGCAAAGCCGGCCCTGACAATCCTTTCACCATCTTTAACCGTCAGAAGTCTTGCATATTCTTCTAATTCTTCCCAAGTTTTAGGAGGCCCGGAAATTCCTGCTTCTTCAAACAAATCAGTTCGATAAGCAAATACGTAAGGTGAGGGCATATAGGCCAATCCATATATTTCGTCATTGTAAGTGCCGAGCGAAACTAAACCATCCATTAAATCATCTTTCTCGGACCAATCGGCATAATAGTTGGAAAGGGAAATATAATGACCTGCTTCCACCCTGCTAGCCACTGACATTATTCCATGCCCGATTATATCCGGCCCGGAGTTTACGACAAATAGACTTGTTAGCTTTTCATCCATTGCAGAACCTATAGCCGCATCATCATAATTAATTTTGATATTGTCATTTTCCGCTTCATATGCTTCAATGACTCCGAGCCAAAACTCTTT
Organism: uncultured Oscillospiraceae bacterium; assembly: GCA_964439435.1. Taxonomy (GTDB): domain Bacteria; phylum Bacillota; class Clostridia; order Oscillospirales; family QAMX01; genus CAYTOF01. Next base: position 11,910 of record CAYTOF010000028.1, on the reverse strand, counting down.
CTCTGCTTCATCGTTTCCCAAGCGTAAAAAGTTTAATTCTACTATCTCACTCTTACTGCTGCAACTTGCAAGAGAGAATATAATTCCCAGTACTAAAATTATTGCGACAATCTTTTTCATAATAACTCCTAATCTCTATTAGATGCTAACTCACAGAACAGACCACTTTATAACTTTCTATTTTCGGACAGTTGAGAATATAACCAATTATCTTTTAGAAATAAATCTCCTTGGATTTTGAGAATGTTCAGAAGCTCTTTACGCATTTCTGAGATGATATTGAAGTATTTCTTATCATAAATTAAGTTAAGCTTTTCACCCGGATCGTTACGGAGATCATAAAACTCATCAATATCAGTCATATTCCATATATACTTGTATCTTTCACTACGCAGCATACGCTGATTATAAAATCCAAATTGCTGGCCATTTGAAGATGCATTTATATATTTCCGAGGTAAATAATCGGAGTTGTTCTGTAAAAGCGGAACAAGTGAATGGCCGTGTGTAGCAGGTATAGTGAGTTTGAATAGTTCCCCAATAGTCGCAGGTAAGTCTAAGGCAGATGACACCAGTTCTTTTCGTTTTATACCCTTTAATATGCCGGGACCACTAATTATTAAAGGAACTTTTACCACATCATCATATAGAACATAGTGTTTATCTAACATGCCTCTGCTTCCACACATATCACCGTGGTCTGAGGTGAAAACGATAATAGTATTGTTGAGTTGCTTCTCATCAACCAGAGAGTCTAATATTATCCCGACAGCTGCATCCAGTTGACTTACCATGCCCAGATATCGTGCTATAATTACGCGCCAATCGTCTTCTGTCATCCTTTCAAGACCCCAATTGAGCAATTGCTGCTTTTGTATATATGGTTTCCCTTTAAGGGTATCTCCAAAACCTTCCCAAAGTACAACTTCTGCCGGATTATACATTGAAGCAAAAGGTTCACTGACATTACATGGTAAGTGAGGGTCAGTAAAATCTACTCGTATATGCCAGGGTGTATCTGCTGATGAATTTGCCTTTATTTCCCTTGCGACTAGAGATGCAAGCCAATGAGATTCCGAATCTGCTGCGGGAAGTTTACTTGTGCCGCCAAACCAACCAAACTCTTCTCGCCGAGGATACTTATTTTGAATCATGTCTGCGTATTTAGCTAAATCAACTACTTCACTATATCCCAAAGCATCCGGCCCATATTCATTTGATACTCCCCATTTGCCTAAGAAAGAACATCTATAGCCAGACTGAGAAAGCTTTTCTGGCCAGTATCCATTAGGAACGAGAGATGCTGCTTTAAAAAAACTGTAGTTCCAGAATGCACCGCTACTGTCAGGATTAATACCACTCAACATCGCTTGACGAGCAGGAGCACAAACGGGAAGAGGGGTGAATGCATTCTCAAAACATATTCCATTTGCAGCAATTTTGTCGATATTGGGAGTTGTAGCTCTCCCCTTTCCCATGCAACTAAGCGCATCTGGACGGAGCTGATCAGCTACAATCATTAAAAAATTCAATTTGTTTCCCATATAAAATCCTTTTAAGAGACATCAAGGCTCAGTCTGTATTCACTGGGTGTAAGTCCAACAAAGCTTTTAAATTCTCTTGAAAAATGGCTGAGATGTTTATATCCTACATTTGTGGCGATTTCCTTTAAACTCATAAATGGGTTGTTTTTTATTAATGACATAGATCGTGCAAGCCGATAACTGCGTAAGAAGACAATCGGCGTGAGGCCCATAATTTTTTTAAATTGTCTGGCTAAATAATCAGGGGAAACACCGATACTGGCAGCAATATCTATCATATCTATATCTTGGGAGTAGTTTTTATCAATGAACTTCAGCGTTTTTACCGCATATATAAGATAATTTCTTTCTGATGTATTTTGAATATAATGAGCGGTATAATATCTAGAAAATAAAGTAAGAAAAGACAAAAGCAATGAATTCATCACAAGTTCCCATCCCAATTGCTTTTCATTTTGTTCTTTTAACATGCGTTTGAGCAGTGAGTTTATACGTATACGCTCTGGAGCAGCAAGTTTTAGTCTTACCCAGTTGTCATCTACCTCATTAAATTTACCAAATATAATGTCTAAACCAGGTAATAATCCAAGGTCCGGCATGTGTAGTTTAATTGCTTCTTCAGTAAAGATGCAATTATAGACTTTAGTATAATGCAGACCTGTATATGAATGAACAGTTCCCGGACGAACAGCAAACATATCTCCTTCAGTGAGAATAGTAGTTGAATCACCATAATTATGAATCGTGAAACCTTCTTGTACATACACAAATTCATAAAATTCATGTGAATGCGGATTGACAGCAGACACATGATGCATATCCATCACGATCACTGTTGAATCAGCACCATTGTTAATGTCATCAAATAATAATATGGGAGAGCTCATGATATCACAACCTGAATAATTTTCGAAACGTCAGCTGGTTAATTTCTATGACATTATATATTATCATGAAGATTTCATCAAGCATGATTTATATATATCCGTTATTTATATATGGTGCTCTTATTATTCCTATTGCGATTCACATAATTTTTATTGTAGATTGGTTCGACGATCTTTTGTTTTTATGCTATGTAATACTCTTCTGCTTTTCTTTTTATTGCTTCACAATTATCGATATTTACATACTCTAAAATAAAGGGAATGTCAGGAGAACACTTTCGGTATAAGGAAAAATACTTTTTCCAATCAATGTCACCTTCTCCGAGGTTTCTTCCATATGCATCATTTATTTTTCTATCTTTTCCATGCATATATGCTAAATAATCAGATAAATAGAAATACATATCCTCTTCGCTTGAGTTTGCTATCAAGTTAGCCGGATCCAGCAATATTCTCAATTTGTCAGAACCCAATTGCATAATTAAATCTCTCGTTCGTTTTGCACTAGGCACAACATCTAAAACACATGGTTCAAAAGCAATTGCTGCATTTGATTTCTCTGCCATGTCCAATACATATTTTAAGTTATCAGTAAAGATGCTATAATCGCTTTCATATGTATCAGCATTAATGCCTCTCCTTCCTGGTATAAAACCGCATTCAGTTGCTACAAAAGGTACTCCATTATCTGAAGCAATATCCAAATAGTGTTGATAGACAGCAAAAATTTCTTTTCTTTCTGTTGGGTCTTTTTCAAGCAAATTCGAGAATGCTCCAATTGAAACCACTTCTATACCCTTTGAGCGGAATGCGTCTACAACTTTCGCACCTATTTTAGCAGTGAGTCCGGACATGTCTTTTCGGCCATTATATTGCCAGTAGTCAGCATCTGTGAAGGTAAAACATACTTCAGTCGATGAAAACTCACGTTTTGACATTTCTATAGAACACTCTTCTATAGTCATATTGTGAAAGCTTCTAGTGACAACTCCTACTTCGAGCATATAATATTCCCACCTTTTATTTATTATATATAGCCTAACATATAGCCTGAATATATGCAACTATCACATTCAGAGTAATAATTCTTGCGATAAATAGAGTTGTAGCCAGGATTTCACTTTAACTCAAATTATATAAAGGGCAAACGTTGTTGTTTGCCCTTTATATAATTTGAGATTATTAAATTCTGTTTGAAGCTCCTAATACATTGCGCAATTTATGTGCCACTAAATTTTTTATTGAAGCACGAGCAGGGGCAAGATATTGCCTTGGATCAAAATGCTCTGGATTATCATTGAAATGTTTCCTTATGGCAGCAGTCATAGCCAGTCTTAGGTCTGAGTCAATGTTGATTTTACAAACCGCCATACTAGCAGCTTTTCGTAGCATTTCTTCAGGTATACCAATTGCATCAGGCATTTTTCCTCCATTTTCGTTAATTGTTTTAACCAATTCTGGAATAACAGAGCTTGCTCCATGCAATACTATCGGAAAACCGGGCAACAATTCTTGGATCTTTTCTAAAATATCAAATCTGAGTCTGGGTACTTGTCCTGGTTTAAATTTATATGCGCCATGGCTTGTCCCGATTGCAATCGCCAATGAGTCGACCCCAGTTTTTTCCACAAATTCCCTAACTTCGTCAGGATCAGTAAATTGCGCATCTTCTTCAGAAACATTTACAGCGTCCTCGATACCGGCAAGTTTTCCAAGCTCGCCTTCAACGACAACACCCTTCGAGTGCGCGTAATCAACACATCTTTTAGTCAATTCGATATTTTCTTTGAAGTCATAATGTGATCCATCAATCATAACAGATGAAAATCCACCATCTACACAGGATTTCACTTCTTCAAATGCAGCTTCTTTATCAAGGCCAGCACCACCATGATCTAAGTGTAAAGCAATTGGAAGGCCGGTATCTTCTATTGCCGCTTCAACTAACTTTAACAAATAACCATGTTTTGCATATTTTCGTGCTCCTGCTGATACTTGCAGGATTAGCGGCGCTCTTTCTTCTTTGGCTGCTTCTGTTATCCCCTGAATAATCTCCATGTTGTTCACATTGAATGCTCCAATTGCATAACCGCCTTGGTATGCTTTCTCAAACATTTCAGTTGTTGTTACTAATGGCATTTTTAGCATCTCCTTTTGTTGTTATAAAGTGTAAAAAGCTTTCGAAGCCCGATACATCATGAATACATCCAACTTTGCAGTTATTTCAAATGGTGCGTGCATTGATAGAACCGGGACGCCCGCATCAATTGTGTCAATATCTCTTTTAGCCATATATTTTGCTACAGTACCACCTCCTCCTTGATCTACCTTTCCAAGTTCTCCCATCTGCCAAAGTACATTATGCTTATCAAATAGATCTCGTAATGTGAATACTAACTCAGCGCTTGCATCACTGGCAGTACTTTTTCCTCTGCTACCTGTATATTTCATTATTGACACGCCATTATTTATAAAGGCGGAGTTTCTTTTTTCATAGACTTCAGAAAAGTTGGGATCGTATGCTGCACCAACATCAGCAGAGATACAGATTGAGTTTTTAAAGCATTCAGCTAGATTAGTGTCGTTAGACTTACACAAATCATCGAAAAAACTGTCAAACCAAGAGGACTGCATGCCGCTGACTCCCTCAGAACCTATCTCTTCTTTATCTGCGAGGACACATACAGCAGTGCGCGTCGGTATGTCTGAAACATCCAATAACGCTGAGAAAGAAGTATAAGCACAGACTCTATCATCTTGACCATATGCGCCAATAAGGCTACTGTCCAAACCGACATCACGGCTCTTGCCTGCCGGCACTAAAGAAAGCTCTGAGGATATAAAGTCGGTTTCAGTAATACCAAATCTCTCATTGAGTAAGCTCATGATAGAAAGCTTAAATCTGTCTTTACCATCGTCATTGTAAGGTATACTGCCTATAAGCACATTCAGGTCTTCACCGGTGAATGCAGTGGAAAGTGTTTTTTGAGAATGATCTTTTGCCAAGTGAGGTAATAAATCAGTGATGACCAAAACCGGATCTTCTTCTTTAGCTCCAATATCAATACTTACTCTTTCTCCGTCTTTCTTGAATATTACACCACGTAATTCAAGAGGAATGGTCACCCATTGATATTTTCGAATGCCTCCATAATAGTGAGTTTTAAAGTAAGCCATATCAGCGTCTTCATATAAAGGATATGGTTTTAAATCAATCCGCGGGGCATCAATGTGTGAAGCAATAATTGTACACCCTTCGGAGAGAGATTCTTTGCCTATATGAGCGAGAATCATAGCTCTATCACGGTTTATAGCGTAAATTTTATCACCCGGCTTTAATTCTCTGCCTGACACATATTTTTCATATCCAGCGGCGCGTGCTGTTATCTCACAAGTGTTAACAGCTTCACGTTCGGTCTTAGAATGATCGAGAAAAGTTTTGTACTTTTCAGCATATTCGATGCATTCCAACACATCATCAGTATTCACAATATCATATCCGTTTTTTCGGGTATGTAATAGCTCTTCTCTTATATTTTCCTTGTTGAGGTTTTCAGACATTGTCGTATTTTCCTTTCAAAATTTGTATTTAGAATTTATAAATTTTAAAAACTCTTCGACTTTAGAACGTAATTCAGCTATACTGCCGTTGTTTTCAATCGTATAATGTGAATGCTCAGAAAAATAATCATCTTCTCTTTGTGAAGCTAGTCGGACACTTGCTCTTTCAATTGAAATTTTGTCTCTATAAATAATTCTGCTCAACCGTGTTTGATAATCAGCCGTTACGAATAAAACGATATCACATAATTTGTACAGAGGACTTTCATAGAGGGCTATTGCCTCAATCGCAACATATCTCTTCGTACTTGCTATTATGATATTCACAATAGCTTGACTTATTGCATTATGAGTAATTGAATTTAAGTCTTTTAATGCTTTTTTGTCATTGAATACTATATCAGCCAGCATATCTCTGTTGATTTTATCTGCAGAAATTATTTCTTTTCCGAACCTTGAAGTAATGTTTTCAATAAGTACCTTGTCCTGTGCTAAAAGGGTATGATATATTTTATCACTGTCTAAAAATAAAAATCCAAATTCTTGCAAAATTCGGCCGACTTCAGATGTGCCGCTTCCGCTTCCTCCGGTTATTCCAATAATTATTTTATCTTTTTTTGGGAGTTTATTTTTCATATTATATAAGTGATATCATAGTCAGCGGCTTTTAGAATTCTGTTTGAGACCGCTAAACCAAGCCCTTTAGAATCTGGACATTGGATATAAATTACATCAGCATTTTGCGCGTCAGCCGTTCTCAAAGCAGAATATAAGCTCTTTGCTAGACTGGCAGGTTGTTGATTATTACCGTACTCAAGCACAAATTTGCTTTCAAACATTTGTCCCAAGCCTTCGTAACAAAGAATGGCATCTCTTGAAGTTGCATGTTTTTGAATATAAGCTGCTGTTTTAAGTCGTTCTCCACAAATGGCTTTAAGTGGTGTCTTGGGTGCATAGTGTCGGTATTTTAAGCCTGGAGACTGTACTTTCTGTGTCATATTGATTTGTTCTGTTGCTGAATCATCAATTTCCACATCACCAAGTACTTCAGCTAATTGTTCGTATGTAATGCCACCGGGTCTTAATATAAGAGGAACAGAGCCAAGAAGAGAAATGACAGTAGACTCGACACCAACTTCACAATCTCCCCCATCCAATATAGCATCAATTTTCCCATGCAAATCCATCAAAACATGTGCCACTTTAGTTGGACTCGGAGAGCCAGATAAATTTGCCGATGGGGCGGCAAGTGGGGTTCCAGCTTTTGCGATTACATCAAGGGCAAGTGGATGGGAGGGCAATCTAACAGCAACTGAATCTAAACCTGCGGTCACAGAATCAGGTATTATTCCTGTCTTTGGCAATACCATGGTTAAAGGGCCAGGCCAAAATTTTTCCATAAGCAGATAGGCAATATCAGGAATAGGTTTTGCTAACATTTTAAGTTGTTCTGGCTCGGAGATGTGAACGATAAACGGATTGTCAGATGGTCGCCCTTTTACAGTAAATATCTTATCAATTGCATTTACATTGAAAACATCCGCTGCAAGTCCATAAACTGTCTCTGTTGGTATCGCAACGATTCCACCATTTAATAAAATTTCAGCAGCAACGTGCGCCTCATTTTCGTTGAGTATTTTTGTATTCATTAAATATTCTTTCTCAGAAAGGCTCCCCGCTTTCAAGTATTTTCGCTCGTTCATCAGCGATTAGAGAGTCAATTACTTCATCCATATCACCATTTAAAAAAGAATCCAATTTATATATAGTTAAAGATATTCTGTGGTCTGAAACTCGACTTTGGGGATAATTATACGTTCTTATGCGCTCGCTACGATCTCCTGTACCAACTTGACTTCGTCTTTCAATTGCTATTTCTTGATTTTGCTTTTCTAACATCATTTCATAAATTCTGCTTCTTAGAATTTTCATTGCTTTATCTTTATTTTTATGCTGACTACGTTCATCTTGACATTCAGCAACAATTCCCGTAGGCAAATGAATTATTCTTATTGCAGACTCAGTTTTATTGACATGCTGTCCTCCGGCTCCGCTTGACCTGAATGTGTCAATCTCAAGATCAGCAGGGTTTATATCGACTTCTATTTCTTTTGCTTCCGGTAGAACAGCAACTGTTACAGTAGATGTGTGTATCCGACCTTGAGATTCAGTCTCAGGTATCCTTTGCACACGATGTACACCGCTCTCAAATTTGAGTCTTGCATAAACGCTTGTCCCTTCTATACTAAAGGATACTTCCTTTATGCCTCCAAGCTCTGTTTCATTTTGATGCAATAATTCAACTGTCCAACCTTTGGAATCAGCATACATTCCGTACATGCGGTATAATGTTGCAGCAAATAATGCAGCTTCCTCTCCTCCGGCACCAGCTCTAATCTCAATAATAACATTTCTTTCATCATTGGGATCTTTAGCTATTAACATGTTTTTCAGGAGTAGTTCCAGCTCAAGAGCATTTTCTTTTTTTTCATTAAATTCGTCTCGTGCCAATTCTCTTAGTTCTGCATCTTCAGATGAAAGCATCTCATAAGCTTCGCTCATCAGTGCTTCTGTTCTTTTATATTTTCTGAATGTTGAGATAATATCTGATAAATCTTTATACTCTCTCTGCATTGAAGCTGCCAGCTTTAAGTCAGAATATAGCTCTGGATCTCCAAGCTTTTTTTCTAGCTCGACAAAGTTTTTTTCTATTTCTTCCAGCTTGTCAATCATTTTATCCTCTTTTTCATTCAGTAGAAATTGTTACATTTTGCATTCCATTAATATAAGAAACAAATGTTTTACCTTTATTTATATATAGTGGGCTCCCATCTAGATTAAACAAGATCAGCGGTGCACTTTCACTTGATTTTGACCAAGCTATTTCAATATAAACTCCGTTTGTAGCATATACTCCCCTGCCATTTCCAACATCTTCGAAGTTTCGTCTGCCGGCACTGTCACCTGCAATAAGAGAAGATGGAACCGCAAGTATTAAAATGTTTTTAAAATCAAGATTTGTATTATTGCTTCTATCTGTATGTACCGCCCCATATTGATATCTGACATACGAATTGGTGTTTTTGTTATATGTAAAATACGGAGAATAAGATCCAATTCTAGTGGTAAGCTTTATCGCGATACTGGCATTTTCCGGAAACTGGTTGTTTGGATAAAAGAAAAATCTCTGATTGCTTCCACTTTTAGAAGTTATTCTTTGCCCTTTTTTGTCAAGATTAGCGATCACATTTGTAATATTTTTGCTGTCAGTATAGAGACTGTGTTCAGAACCTATATTTGCAGAAACTACATTGTCTCTAAAGTATACAGAACCTTCATATACACCATCTATATGTGTGTAAGAATACTTAGATATCTGATCTAAAGCATCAGGGCTACCACCAGCATGAAAATAAATAGCATCCCATCCCATCGCAATATTTACAGAGATTTTACGCGCTGATCGAATGGAACCTAATTTAAATGCGTCTTTGGGGTTATAATATAATGCAAGAAATCTTGTTATTCCACCTTCTGTTTCATATTCATAGATGATATCAGCAGAACTTAAGCCATATTGGTACGTTGCTGCTGCTCGCAAGTTGTTAACTACAAAAGCATAAGGCCGAAGATTGCTAAATTCTGTATCATCTAATGTTAATCCGGATAATGGATTAATATTACTTTCAAAAACAATTGGGGGTTCAGTGGAATCAGTCTGTTCATAGTAGGTGTCTGCAATACTGGGAATGGTTACATGAGATGAAGTCAGGAAATCAGAGGAACTCGAATTGATCTCGATTATAGTGCTTGTATTGGTTGTATTTGATGTGTCAATATTTGGTCCTTCAGAAGACTGGCAAGATGAAAATAGAATGACCATCGCACCAACCAATAATGCAGATAAAATATTGTTTTTACATTGAATAATCATATTTCACTCGAGCCATTTCCTATGTGTTTTAAATTGATTTATTGATGGTCACATTTTATTTTTGTCATCTATCGCATAATTACTAATCATTATTCTGTTCTTCTAAGGAATAGTCTTTCAACAGTACTGTTATTAATTCATTGTATATCCTTTCAGCATTCATTTTAAAATTACTTTCAAGGATTGCACTTTGTTGTCTGTTTAAAACCATTATGTCAATGCCGATTATTTCGCCTTGGTCATCGTTAATTTTTAGCGTGGTAATTAACTCACCATCGGGTGTCGTTTCTGTTTTACATGTGATATAGCTATTACGTTTTTTCCGCCTGGCAGTATTTAAAATTGCATGTTGCGCTTTCCTTTTCACACTTGCTGGAATTTTTGGTTCTAAAATAGGAATTATTTCTAAGCCTTTTCTTGAAATTCTATACGTGGAGCCGTCTTTTTCAGCATGGCCGCTGTCTACAACCTCAAAAAATGCTTCCGTAACATCAAAAAAGGTTATAGCTTCGTCTACTAAAACTGATTCCGCCACTTCATCAAATGTTACTGAATCATCAAATGAAGATAATACGAAAAGAATCAGATACTTTATATCAAGTTTTTCACGAATAAACCCCTTGTCAGTCATAAAGGTATCCTCATTTATAAATATTATTTCAACATTGAAGGTCCCGAACCTGCCTTTACTACATAGAAATCCGGAGATATGTTGGTTTTCTTTTTATATTGACAAGCAACATTGTCAATAAACTCGTTCTCGTATCCTTCTTTAACTAAATTCACTGTACAACCACCAAATCCTGCTCCGGTCATTCTACCGCCTACACAATGTTCAAAATGAATTGCTGCTTCGAACATTGCATCCAATTCAGCGCCGGTTACCTCATACAAATCTCTAAGTGATATGTGTGATTGTTTTAGTAGTTCTCCAAATAGTTTAACATCTCCAGCTTTTATACAAACAGCCGCCATCTTAACTCTTTCATTTTCAGAGACAACATGCTTAGCTCTTTTTCCAACATTCACATCTGTAATTAGATTGTTATGTTGGTTAAGTGTGTCAGAGTCTAATTCACATAAATTGTTGAGTTTAGGGAGTTTTTGTTTCAGAAAAGCCAATGCCTTTTCACACTCTGCTCTCCGCTCATTATATTTTGAGTCAGAAAGTTCTCGTTTTTTGTTTGTATTTGCGATTATTATACTATAACCTTGCATGTTGAGCGGGATATGTTCGAAATCGAGGGTTTCGCAATTTAACAATATTCCATGTCCCTGTTGCCCATGTGCACAAGCAAATTGATCCATAATTCCGCACATTACACCAACATAGTCATTTTCAGCTCTTTGGCACAAAAGGGCCAAAGATGTCATGTCCATCTCTTGCTCTATAAAATATAATGATGCAATTCCTGTAGCTAATTCAATTGATGCAGACGAGGATAAACCGGCTCCAAAAGGAAGGGTAGAGAAAAATAACATATCAAGACCGACGAGTTTATCGCCATAAATTTTTAAAAGCTCGTAAATTACGCCTAACTGATAAGATCCCCAAGCTTTCCCTCTTCGTGATTCCAAATCATCTAAAGAGCATTCAACGATTGTTTCTGGCAAATCAACTGCCCTTAACCTAACCATGTTGCTATCATTTTTACGTGCAAAAACATAGTTTCCAAGTTCAAGCGCAGCAGGGAAAACTAAACCTCCGTTATAATCGATGTGCTCACCAATTAAGTTTACCCTTCCCGGTGCAAAAAACAGATTGGGCGTTTCACCTTCACCATATAATTCGTTAAATAATTTCTTGTTGTTTTCGACAGTAAGCAAAGCAACTGCTCCCCTCTGTTCTCTTTCCGAACCAATAATAGTATAACATGTATCTGTGGATTTGTGAATAGTTTTTCTAAAACAAGCCATATCTTAGTTTCAAAAAGTTAATTGCCAAGTTAAATGCAACCACTGTGTGCCTTGATGGTCGAATTTA
>CAYTOF010000027.1:0-29385 GCA_964439435.1 uncultured Oscillospiraceae bacterium | reverse complement strand
TTCTATCACTTTACTTTTACTCTGCCTAACCTTGCTTTTACTTTGACCGCCCACCCTTAGTTTCAAAAAAGTAATTACACTCAGATATTCGTAATAAATGCTAAAACAAGCTTTACCCCAAAACAAGTTTTATGGTATTATTGATAATAAATAAAGTTGGAGGATTATATGATTGTTTCATACAATATTGAAAAAGGGATGCCAAATGTAGAAACAGCAAAACGTAGGCTTGATATGATTTTAGCAAAAGAACTAAGCTCTAACACAATGGCGATAAAAATAATACATGGTTATGGCTCATCCGGAGTAGGCGGCAAGCTGCGGACAGAAATACGCAAGCATCTTATGTTATACGCAAGAAACAGAAAAATCAGGGACTTTATTCCTGGTGAAGAGTTTACAATATTTTCCGAAAAAACACGTAAATTACTTGATCGCTTCAGTCAAGTAGGCAAAGACTCAGATTTAAACAAATACAACAACGGCATAACCGTTGTTGTATTGAAATGACCCCTGCATCTAAATCGTTAAAAGATTATTTTCAATCTCGTTCTAGTATTTTTAGTGCAGCTGAAAGAGTTTCCTTGCTTTTAAGGAGTTGCTCAAAACGATTTTGCTCCGAGGTGACAACTCTTTCAGGTGCTTTTTCCAAAAACGCTTGATTGTTAAGTTTCGTTGTAAGTTTTTCCATCTCACTTATAACGGAGTCTAGTTCTTTTTGCAAACGACTGCGCTCTTCTTCGATATCAATCAAATCTTCAGTCGGAATTGTCAATGTATCACTGCCCGAAACTATATGTGTCATACCTTGCTCTTCAGGTACAGTTGTTTTGAATATGACTTCTGAAATCCCGGCAAGCTTTTTTAGATGCATTTCCCCCTGTCTAAAAATATATTCGTCTTTTGACACAATATAAACTTTAGCTTTCCTTGAAATTGGCACATTCATTTCAGCTCTTCGATTGCGTATTGCTCTAATGGCATCCATAAGCCTAATGGTTTCACTGTGCTCCTTTTCAAACATTAAATTTTTGTCGGGCTTCGGCCAGTTTGACAATACAAGCATTTCACGATTTCCGGGCATATGACCGAAGATCTCTTCAGTTACAAACGGCATAAATGGATGCAAGCACTTTAACAATGCATCCAAAACAAATAACAGGATGCCAATTGTTCTGCTTCTACTGTCGGTTTCAAGTAATCTGGGTTTTGAAAATTCAATATACCAATCGCAAAAGTTATCCCATGCAAAATCATAAATCTTCTGCAATGCAACTCCAAGGTCGCAACGTTCAATGTTATCGGTTATTTCAGTTATCAAAACATTTAATTCGGTAAGAATCCATTTATCTTCTCTCTCTAATATTTTTGGAAGCGGATAATAATCTTCACCAGCGTTTGCAAGAACAAACCTAGATGCGTTCCACAGCTTGTTTGCAAAGTTTCTACCTGCTTCTATGCGTTCAATGTTAAAACGCATATCGTTCCCCGGAGAGGTTCCAAATATCAAAGTAAATCTTAGTGCATCGGCGCCGTATTTTTCAATAATTTCTAATGGGTCAATACCATTGCCAAGGGATTTTGACATTTTTCTACCTAGCGTATCCCTAACAAGCCCATGTATAAAAACGCGACTGAAAGGTTTTTGACTCGTGTACTCCAAACCGGAAAATATCATCCGTGCCACCCAAAAGGGAATAATATCATATGCAGTGACGAGAGTGTTTGTTGGATAGAAATAACGATATTCCTTTGTATCCTCAGGCCAACCAAGTGTCGAAAATGGCCATAAAGCAGAAGAAAACCAAGTGTCAAGCACATCCGGATCTTGCTCTAATATCTCATGACCACATTTTGAGCAGTTTTCCGGTTTCTCCCTTGCAACCAAGATCTCATCACATGACTTACAATACCAAGCCGGGATACGGTGTCCCCACCAAAGCTGTCTTGAAATGCACCAGTCACGGATGTTTTCCATCCAATTTAGGTAGATACGGCCAAAACGTTCCGGTAAAAATTCTATTTCATCATTCATCACAATATCAATAGCCGGTTTTGCTAAAGGATCCATTTTCACAAACCATTGTAATGATGCCAATGGCTCAATGACAGTTCCGCATCTATGGCAACTCCCAACATTATGCAGATGAGCTTCTGTTTTTATCAATAAATTTTCTTTGGTGAGGTTGCTGATAACCAATTTTCTTGCTTCATAGCGATCAAGGCCGTTATAGTCGCCTGCATTGATAATTTTACCGTGACTGTCCAATATAGATATACCGGTAATGCCATGACGCTCAGCTATTTCAAAGTCGTTGGGATCGTGGAATGGTGTAATCTTAACACAACCAGTCCCGAATTCAATATCTACATAATCATCAGCGATAATTGGAATTTCACGAGTCATTAAAGGCAGAATAGCCTTTTGGCCTATCAAATGTTGATACCTTTCATCTGTTGGATTAACTGCAACAGCCACGTCTCCAAGCATTGTTTCGGGGCGAGTGGTGGCCACAATTAAATAATCGCTTGAATTCTTCAAAGGATATTTGATATACCACAAATTACCTTCTTTCTCTTCATGTTCAACTTCTGCATCTGACAACGCCGTGGAACAATTTGGACAATGATTTATAATACGAAAACCTCTATAAATAAGCCCTTTTTCCCAAAGAAGAACAAATGCTTCTCGAACTGCCTTGCTGCATCCTTCATCCATAGTAAAACGTTCTTTTCGCCAGTCACATGATGCGCCAAGCTTTTTGAGTTGATTTATTATTATATTCCCAAACTTATTTTTCCATTCCCAAACAAGCTCTATAAAGGCTTCGCGGCCAAGATCGTAACGTGTTTGTGAATAATTATCACGCAAATATTCCTCGACTTTAATTTGAGTTGCTATTCCTGCATGATCTGTACCTGGCAGCCAAAGGGCATCAAAACCTTGCATTCGCTTTACACGGACAATTATATCCTGCAATGTTATATTCATAGCATGCCCCATATGCAGTTGCCCTGTAACATTTGGGGGAGGTATTACAACACAAAAAGGTCCCTGTTTCCCATCTTTTTCATGCTGTTCCTCCTGTGGATCTGCATGAAAAGCCTCAGAATTTGTCCATCTCTCGTATATTATATCTTCTGATTCAGAAGGATTATAAGCTTTTTGGAGTTTTGTTTCCATTTATTGATATTCTCCCAGATTAATTTGCCTTTAATTATATCATTCTAAAAGCTAAATTTCAATGTATACTCAAGGTGTTACAACTATTTTGAACAAAATGTACTCTTAAATACGATTTTAAGTCTTAACATTAGGTAGAGTTTAAGCAATGCGTATCTTGCATATTCAACCGCGATAATATATAATATTCAGCAGTGTTGAAAGTTCGATGAGAAAAATTAGATTGCTTTGTATTGTGTTGTAGATTTGTTGTCTAATCATACCAATAATCAAATATTGCTGTGAACAATATACTGTTCTTTAAAAAATATTTTATCTGCATGTTTATTCTAAAAAAATATGAGGAGTGATAAATTGATTAAATCCTTTAGAGCTATGCGCGGTGTTAAATTGATGCATATGAAACGGACAAGATTGCATGAAACAATAAATATGCCCTCTCCTCAGTTCGTGACAATTCCGTTATCACAACATATAGGTGCTCCCTGTGAGGCAATTGTGTCGCCCGGGGAATATGTATTTTTAGGGCAAAAGATTGGAGACAGTAAGGCATTTATATCATCTCCGGTACATTCGTCGGTTTCAGGAACTGTCGAAGGTTTCGTGGATATTCTTACTCCCGCTAATGAAAAAGTTAAGTGTTTAAGAATCAAATCTGATGGACTTTCAAAGACTGACCCCAATCTAGAACCGCCTCAAATAGACTCAAAAGAAGACTTTGTAAGCGCGATACGCGAATCCGGAATCGTTGGCCTCGGTGGCGCAGGTTTCCCTACCCATGTCAAATTAGCTTATAAAGACATAGAAAAAATTAAGACTCTGTATATAAATCTCGCTGAATGCGAACCGTACATCACGACAGATAATCGGGAAGTTCTTGAAAATGTAAATGGTGTTATAAATGGAATTAAACTTATCTTAAAATATACCGGCATTCCTCAGGCGGTCGTCGTTGTGGAAAACAACAAGCCGATAGGAACCAAGATACTCGCTTTGCATTTATCTGAAATTCCAAATATAAAATTGAAAGTCATAGGTAACAAATATCCAAAAGGTGCAGAAAAAATATTGATTTATGAAGCCGGTGGCCCTGTGATAAGCCGAGGTATGTTACCTGCAGATTGTGGTGCTCTCGTATTGAATGTTTCAACTGTGTCCGCTATTGAATCTTATATTAGAACCGGCATCCCACTTATATCAAGGAGGATTACATTAGATGGTGATATTATCAGTTCACCTATGAATATAAAAGTTGATATTGGCACACCAATTATTGAATTGCTTAAATATGCTAACGTGGATGAAAACAATCTCAAGATGCTTATCACTGGTGGGGCTATGATGGGTTCTTGTATTATTGATCTGGATTATCCAATTACAAAAACAGCTAATGCACTTTTGTGTTTTACTTCTTTCTACGACAGAGATAAGACTCCTTGTATAAATTGTGGAAAATGCAAGGATGTGTGTCCAATGCGATTGATGCCTGTACTTATTGAAAAAAGCTATGACAAAAGAGATGAAACTTCACTTCTTAAACTAAATCTCGATTTATGTATGAATTGTGGCTGTTGTTCTTACATTTGTCCTGCAAAAAGAGATCTCTCACATAAAATACAACTTGCTAAACTATTCCTAAAAGGTCAGGAGGCAAAGTAAATGGAGAAATTGCTAGTAGTGACCTCTGCACCCCACATCAAATCTTCAGTGACTACACAGCGGATTATGCTTGATGTTTTGATTGCATTGGTTCCGGCTCTTGTTGCATCTGTTTGGCTTTTTGGACCCGTTGTGCTCCTGGCAGTGGCAATAAGTGTTATCTCTTGTGTTTTTTTTGAATGGGCTTCGCAAAAAGTTTTGCGCAAAGACTCAACTCTTTATGACCTGAGTGCAGCAATAACCGGTGTTTTAATTGCTTTTGGTCTTCCTGCGTCTGCACCACTTTGGATATATCCGATAGGAGCTTTGTTTGCTATTGTTTTTACTAAACAATTATTTGGGGGCATTGGACAAAATTTTGCAAATCCCGCCATAGTAGCAAGAATTGTACTGATGATTTCATTTGTAAGTTTATTAACAGTTTATCCGACACCAACTGCATGGCATAACAACAAACTTGATGCCACTACTTCATCTACACCTCTGGCGATTATGGACACAACGTCGCATGCCACAAGTTCTGCCACTACAGAGCAAAACAAAAACACTCCCCTTCCCAGTCTGTTTGAAATGTTCATCGGAAAGCACGCAGGCGCCATGGGAGAAACAAGTGCTATAGCCTTATTTGTTGGCGGAATCTATCTTTTAATAAGAAAAGTAATTAGTCCTGTAATTCCCATAACCTTTTTATCCACAACTGCCATTTTCGCATGGTTTTTTGGTTATGATCCACTATATACTATATTATCTGGCGGTCTTATGATAGGCGCTATCTTTATGGCTACAGATTATTCAACATCTCCTTCAACAACCTTTGGCAGAATTTTGTTTGGCGTGGGTTGTGGCCTTTTTACTGCTTTAATTAGAATATTTGGCTCCTATCCTGAAGGAGTTTCTTTTGCAATTCTCATTATGAACATCATCACTCCTCTCATAGATCGATTCATCAAGCCAAAACCATTTGGAGGTGACTATAGATGCAAAATAAGATGAGTCCAGTAAAATCAATACTCATTCTAATATTAATCTGTGTTATAACAGTCGCATCACTGGCAGTGGTTTATCACTTTACATCAGAGAGTGATGATACGGATCCTCAATCGATTATAGAAAAAATGATGGACGATTACGTGCAAGTTCTGCCTGGATCTACTGAATTTTATTTGCTGTATCGAAATGAAGGATATGAAAAAAACACATCAGGCATAGTTGTCGAATCTGTAAAAACAAATATTGGCATTGCAATAACCGTTCACAGCAGTAATCATTACGGTTCCTCCCCCATCAGAATTCTTGTGGGCGTAGCCGAAAATGGTTTTGTTGCCGGTTTAAAAGTTCTAAGAAGCTCTGAAACACCAGGACTTGGTTCGAAAATCGATTCTAAAGATTTTTTATCACAGTTTATCGGTGGAAATTGGTTTGATACCGATGGAGATAATGGAGTACACATTGATATTATCACGGCTGCAACACGTTCATCAAAAGCATTTACAAGCGCTGTGAACATAGCCATTGATGAATTTGCCCGTATTCAAGCCACTGATGGAGGTAATTGAATGAGTTTAACAAAAATTTTTAAAAATGGAATATTTGACGAGAATCCGACTTTCCGCTTAATGATAGGAATATGCCCGCCGTTGGCCATTACCACTACTGCTTCAAATGCATTGGGTATGGGACTTGCAACAACCGCTGTACTCGTATGTTCAAATGCTGTTATATCTTCCATGCGAAAAATTATATCTGATGAGGTCAGACTGCCAGCATATATTGTCATTATTGCAGGTTTTGTGACAATTGTCAGTTTGGTCATGGAAGCCTATATGCATGCTTTATATTCATCACTTGGACTTTTTCTCTCTTTAATTGTTGTTAATTGTATTATACTTGGAAGAGCTGAAATGTTTGCAAACAAAAATGCAATTCTTCCTTCTGTTGTAGATGGGTTGGGAATGGGGATAGGATTTACTTTAGCCCTGCTTATCATAAGCACTATCAGAGAAGTACTCGGTTCATTGAGTTGGTATGGAATAAGCCTGTTTGGAGGTAATTCAAGTGGCATGTTGTTCTTCATATATCCTGCGGGTGCTTTTTTTGTTTTAGGTATAGTGACGGCAGTAATTAATGTGGTAACAAATAGCAAAGAAAGAAAAACTAAATCAGGTTGCAGTTCGTGCCCGTCTTTCACAGCCTGTGGCGGTGGTTGCGAGGTAGAAAGCAAGGAGGTTAAAATATGACAGATACATGGCGTAGCATTGGAATTATAATAATAGGCTCAATTTTCGTAAACAATTTTATCCTTTCTCGTTTTCTTGGCATATGTCCATTTTTAGGTGTATCTAAAAAGACATCAAGTGCAATTGGTATGAGTGGTGCAGTTATTTTTGTTATGACACTATCTGCTGCTGTAACATGGCCTATCTATAATTATCTACTTGAGCCATATAATATGGGATATTTGAAGATATTGACCTTTATATTGATAATAGCAATACTGGTTCAAGTGGTTGAAATTGTTTTGAAAAAAGTCGCCCCTCCTTTGTATTCAGCTTTAGGAGTGTTTCTGCCTTTAATAACAACTAATTGTGCTGTACTCGGTGTTACTATTCTTAACGTTGATGAAACATATAACTTTCTACAAGCGGTTGTCAATGCCTTTAGTTCGGGCATTGGATTTGCTCTGGCACTACTTATGTTTTCAGGAATACGTGAAAAAATTGAATCTTCAGATATTCCGAAAGCATTCCGCGGCATGCCTTCAGCACTCATTGCGGCTTCGATTGTTTCCCTTTCTTTTGCCGGATTTACGGGACTTATCGAAGGCATATTTGGCAACTGATAAGGAGGTCTATTATGGAATTTATACTTCCGGTAGCATTGTTTTTTGTGATTGCGGCCTTTGCCGGCATCCTGTTATTTTATCTATCAAATAAATTCCCAGGCCAGGAAACAGACTCCACTATTGAAATCCGAAATGTGCTACCCGGTTTGAATTGCGGCGTGTGTGGTTTCGCCGGATGTGATGATTATGCAAAGAGTTGTGCCATTGATGGGACACCTCCAAATTTATGTATTCCCGGAGGTAAAGACACTGCTGATGCTATCAGCACACTGACCAGAATCCCCTATGATGAAATGAAAGATTTAATTGCTTTTGTGCATTGTCGTGGGAATTACGACGCTACACACGATAAGTATAATTATCGCGGTGTGCTTTCCTGTGCAGCATCAAGTCAATTTTATGGAGGACGCAGTTCCTGTCATGACGGATGCCTTGGTTTTGGTGATTGTGTTGAAGTATGTCCATCAGATGCTATTGCCATTGTCAATGGATGTGCGGTTGTAGATCGAAATAAATGTACTGGATGTATGCTCTGTGCTAAAATATGTCCAAAACATATTATTTTTGGTGAATCTAAAAATGCCACTGTTATTGTCGCATGCCGATCAAAAGCTACAGGTAGAGAAACTCGTTTGACTTGTAAAAATGGGTGTATAAGCTGTAAACGCTGTGAAAAAGCATGCAATTTTAATGCCATAAAAGTGCATGATAACTTTGCTACAATTAATCAAGCACTTTGTACTTCATGCGGAGAATGTGTTAAAGTTTGTCCTGTAAAGTGCATTGTGCAACTATGATTATAATTCTTTTTCTAATATTTTAGTTAAATTATATCAAGGGACATTATTTTGAACACTATTGTTAAATCGTTTAAAATAGGAGATCTGTTCGTTGGAATTGCCATCATAGTAATAGTTGCAATTCTCCTTTTGAGCGTAACAGTTGAGAGCGGTGAGAAATATGCCAACATATATAAAGATGGAGAACTTCAATTCAAGCATAATCTAGCAGTCGATGGAAGATATAAGTGTGAAGGTATGGTAATAATTATCGAAGGTGCAGCCGCTTATGTCCTTGAAGCTGATTGCGATGACAAAATCTGTGTCAAATCAGGCAAGATTGAGCAACCACATGAAATGATTGTATGTCTACCAAAACGAATCGCCATAATAATATCAACCAACGTTGTTGATAATAAGGGAGTTGATACCATTGCAAAGTAGACTATATCAAGTTAAAAAGATTACTCTGTTCGGCATGTTGGTAGCTGTTGCTATTGTTATTTCTTGGCTGGAACGCCCCTTAACATTGATATTACCCATTCAAATTCCAGGCTTTAAACTCGGCTTTGCAAATATAGTAACACTCTTTACTTTATACAACTTAGGTAAGAAAGATGCAGCAATCATAACTTTGCTTCGAGTATCACTATCTTCTCTCTTGTTTGGTAATCCAATTGGTTTGATAATGAGTTTGTCCGGAGCGATTTGTTCTTATTTATTGGCAACAAGTATCTACAGAGCAAAATATTTCTCAATAGCTGGAGTTAGTATGGCTTCGGCTGCGGCTCATGTAATTGGCCAAGTTGCTGCCGCATCAATTATACTTTCAACCTTTGGACTCATTTTTAGCTATCTACCACTACTTCTTTTACTGTCGATACCATCTGGTCTTCTAACCGGTTATATTGCCACAATCCTTTTGACTAAAATGAGCTTCCTTCCATAGATAAGTGATAAGATTTTATTTTTTCAGTCATTGAGATTTGTAAAAATGTTAGTGCCATAATGGATTATATAAATCCATTATGGCACTAACCTGATATCGGGAATAAAATGTTATTACTAATGTTTTGTCATGTCTTTCTCTTTTCCTGTAACTAGTACCGTCAAATCGTTTTCAAAGAGATCCTTTCTTTTCGAAAAATAAGCGATATTTATAACTGCAAAAATAACTGTAATAGGATAAATAAAAATAGCTATTTTAATATCCTGAGCGTTTATTTTGTTTAATAGTATTAACTGCAACAATAGTATACATGGTCTAAATGCGATCAATGAGAAGATATGAGCAAATGTTGTTCTGTATGCACTCATTCCAACCATTGGCAAAAAGACGGCATTTGATATAGCTATAATTAACATTAGAATTGTGCCAATAAAATCAATAAGAGGGATTGTAGCACTTTTTTTTAAAAAAAATATTCGAAGACCTTCCCAATAAGTCTCACTCGATACAGCATGAAACAAAAGTGCCATTTTTATGACTATAAATGCGTAAATGTAGACAAAAGTATATATTTTGAACCACACAAGGCCTTGTGAATATACATCACATTTTTCAAGGTTGTTTGTGTTCATCATTCACTCCACACTTATCCGATCGGATATGCTATTGTTGTTGCTAAGGTCATTTCGGATTGTCCTGTCATAATCCTGCTGTATTGTACAACGACAGGTACACTACTCTCAAACAGAATAGCATAAGGTACATCCTTTGGTACGCTATGCCCACCAACGCTTAAAAGCTTATCCATCCGTATGTGATGTGTTCTACCTGCAGCGCAGTGAGAAATAAAACCTTCCATCTTTTCTCTATCTTCGAAGTATAGTGTCAAGGTAATATCTGCATCTTGGTCAGATGTATTTAAAACGCAAATTGATTCATGGCTTGGATAGAGTCCGTTGGAGTGGGAGTCCCAAAATCCGTCAGGAATAAGCCAAGTATTTTTACCGTATATCATAAAATGCTCCTTTTTTATTCATACTTATTTCCTTTTGAGAGTTACATCCGATTCGTATTTTTTGATTTCCTTAAGCCAGTTATTTCCTCCAACTTCAGTTTGGTCACATAGATAATCCCATACCGCACCCCAAGGTAGGCTTTTTTGTTCTTCAAACAATGCCAACACAGAAGTGTTGTCATCATTTTCTTCACTTGCTTTCAGAATACCTATGGGTTCAAGATAAGCACGCAGAATAGCTTTCCGCGCATTCCGGGCACCAATTATCCATGCTGCAATACGATTGATTGAAGCATCAAAATAATCAAGTCCAAAGTTTACTCTGTTCTCGAAACCTCCTCTTATTATTTCCTGAGTAATAGCCATCAATTCATCGTCCATAGTCACTACATGGTCAGAGTCCCAACGTTCGGGTCTTGATAAATGCAACATAATCTCCGGAATATACAAGAGTAAAGCAGAAATTTTATTTGACACAGTTTCAGTAGGATGAAAATGCCCAGAGTCAAGAGTAATAAGCTTATTTCTCGTAATGCAGTATCCCATATAAAATTCATGACTACCAACAACATAGCTCTCACTTCCGATTCCAAACAATTTACTTTCAAGACTGTCTTTATTGTATTTTGGATCGATTGTTTCGGAGTATATTTCATCCAGAGCTGTCAAAAGCCTTTCGCGTGGCTCATATCTGTCAACAGGATTATCTTTACATCCATCATGTATCCAAAGATTAGTGATGCAAGTTTTTCCTGTACTGCGACCAAAATATTCACCAATTTTCCTGCATCGTTTTGCATGTTCTATCCAATACTCACGTATTGATAAATCACGATTTGATAATGAAAACTCTCCGGAAAGAGGATGAGAAAAAAAGGTTTGATTAAAATCGAGGCCAATACCATGCATATTCGCCCAATCCACCCATTTAGAATAATGAACTGCTTCGATTGCATCGCGAGAAACGACAGTTTCAGTATCAAGATAAGATGCATGCAAGGAAAGTTTCATAATACCGGGTATAAAGGATAGGGCTTTATCAATGTCAGCGCGCAGTTCGTCTGGAGTTCGAGCTTTCCCGGGATGGTTTCCGGTAGCTTGTATGCCACCGGTTAGTGTAGCATCCGGATTCTCAAAGCCTGAAACATCGTCCCCTTGCCAGCAATGAAGTGACAACGGAATTTCTAATGTCTTTTTAATCGCTAAATCCGTATCCACGCCGTACTCTAAAAAACGTTCTTTCGCAATAATGTATGCATTTTCAATCAATGACATAATTAGCTCCTTTTGTTAAGTTTATTTGGAGTGAATGTTTATCCAATTATTTTCAAAAACTTATAATATGCCTCGTCCCAACCATCGCGGTTACTGCATGTGTATTCAGTAATGCTATATGAATTAGCCACTAGTTCTCTTGCATCCCACGAGTCTCTTAATTCACCAATAGCTATAAGCTGGGCACAAACATTCCCAATTGCCGTAGCTTCAACAGGGCCTGCCAAAAGGGCGCTGCCGGTTGCTTTTGCGGTGAAGTCCATAAGAATCTTATCTCTACACCCACCTCCAACAACTCGAATATTAGAAAATCTTGTGCTGAGGATATCTTCTAATACTCTTATGGCGTATTTGTATTTTAAGGCTAAGCTTTCAAGTACACAGCGCAAAATCTCTCCAATGGTTCCGGGTATTTTTTGGTTTGTACGCGCACAAAACGTTGACACTCTTTCGCACATATTTCCTTTTTCAAAAAACTCCGGCGCATCAGGATCAATGAAACACAAAAAAGGTTCACTATCTAAAATTGCCGTATCTAATACTTCATACTCTAATTCGCCATGTTCACGCTCAAGTTCTCTTTTTATTTCTTGGTAAATCCAGAGTCCCATAATATTTTTTAAGAATCGTATCGATTTATTGAATCCGGCTTCGTTTGTATATTCAGCTTTGAATGCCTCTTCTGTTACCATTGGTTCTTCCAGTTCAACTCCCAAAAGGCTCCAAGTGCCACATGAAATAAAGACGCTATTTTCATTTTTGGTAGTAGGTACTGCTAGATAAGCGCTTCCGGTGTCATGTCCGCAAACACTGGCAACTTTTATTTTTTGTCCTGTATCTTCGAAAATTTGACAGGTTGTGTCTCCCAGCAGTTTTCCAGGTGCATTTACAGATGGCATAATATGGAATGGGAGTGATAACCTCTCAAATAAGTCTTTATCCCAATCTCTGGTATGGACATCCAATAGCTGAGTCGTTGAAGCCATAGTTAATTCTGCATTTTTTATTCCACAGAGCATGAAGTTGAACAAATCTGGCATCAATAAAAGGGAGTGAGCTCGTTCGATTGTAGAGGGATATTTTCTGGAAAATGCAGATAATTGATAAATGGTATTAAATTTCATAAATTGAATACCGGTTTTCGAATACAACTCACGCTTGGGTATTATTTCAAACACATGCTCCATCTCATTGTCCGTAATTTTATCACGATAAAATAAAGGCATGGAAATTAGTTTGTCAAATTTATCCAAAAGAGCAAAGTCAACTCCCCATGTGTCTACTCCCATGCAGGCAATATCGCGTTCTCCTTGCCTAGACAAAAGAATCATGGTTTTCTTAATTTCGGAAAACAGTTGTAATAAGTCCCAGTAATAGTGTCCAAATGCAAAAACGGGATCGTTTATAAATCTTGTAGTTTCCTTCATGACTAGTTTGTTTCCCGAATACTCAGCCAATATACCTCTACCGCTCGAAGCACCGAAGTCAAAGGCTAACAGTTTTTTAGTCATAATGATGCTCTGCCTCCTTCATATTTATCAATCGTTTAAAGTTGTTACTGCTTATTTAATCAACGATTTAAAATAGCATATTCGCTCATCCAATGTTCTCATCTTCATTTTTGTTGTGTCAGAGAACATAGAAAGCTCTGTGTTTTTCTTCGCAGCGCGTTCCGAGCCAATTAATGCATATGTTGAGTCTCTTAAGCTTGAAAAATCAGGGGATCTAGCAGCTTCACAAACAAAGTTTTGACGTGGAGAGTTGATATCTTCACCACTTATTTGCAATAAATCATATTTATCACAAAGGCTCTTTACTCTTTGAAGCTGTGAAGGGGTATTGCGTGAGGGCATATAAGTGATTGCATCGAAACCTATTGTATGTAATGTCATAACAAGTTTGTCTAAATAACAATCTTCAAATTGTTGCTTGCGTTTGTCTCCGGTAACAGAATTGTTGACATCGCCAAGATAAGCGTAAGCACTTACAGATCCTATTCTTTTGGCTAAGGAAACAACCTCGCTGACCTTTGGACATTCGTTTTCATCGGCTTCAATATAAAACTTTTCAACAAATCTGCTTTTTAAAACACCAAGTACATCATATATATAATAAGGATTTTCAGTATCTAACAACCATTTTTTACTTTTGTCGCTTAAGCTCAATTTCATTTTGTTTTCAAGTATTGAAATAATATTTTGGCCATTGCCAAAATATTCAACAAGCTTATTAGAAAGTGCAAAGAGCAAATGTCGTTCTGTTATAGTCCCTCCTATAGTTTTTTTCGATACACTTACAATGTCTTTTTCATAGTCAAGAAAAATACCGAGAGAAGATGTTTGTGCGTTTATATTCATCAACATCAATTTATTGCGTTCTTCTCTGATTTTTCGAACTTTTCTTAAAACATCCTCGAGCTCATTTCTTCCAGCTTGAGGCACGGCATGAAGTGCAATATATGCATTTCCGTTTTGATCGGGATTGTTGATTCTTCTATTTTCAAATTCCGTTCCTTTAAAAGATACTCTAAGTTCAACACCACTGGTAGTGTGAATTCCCGCGAGTTTGCCAGCTCGCTCAAATTCAGTTACTCCTGCAATAGTATCATGATCCATTATACCTGCCGTGTCTAAGCCAGCTCGAAATGCTTCCCAAATTGCTCCGCTAGGTGAATAAGGTGAAAATGAATAAAACGTATGTATATGATTGTTTACATCATTACCACGTCTTGTCACGGGAATACGCCCCTCGCCAGCAGCCTTTAAAAGTAGAGATAGTGATTCAAGCCTTGTTTTTTCTTCTGAGGCATTGAGATTATTATTGAGTTCAGTAATATTATCCATTTCTTCAACTACCTCATCATCACTTGACCACCAGTGATAGGAAGTGCTTGTCCTGTTTCGTATTCTTGCTCGACAATATAAAACAAAGCGGCAGCAATATCTTTAATTGTACACCCTCTCATCATTGGAACTTTGGACTCATAATGGCGTTTTACATCTAAAATTGTCTTTGCTCCGGGCACTTTGCCAGAGTGCAAATACTGTACAAACAAGCCATTTGTCGGGTCGTTCCACAGAGGACCTTCGAAATAGTTACCCGGACATATGGCATTAACTTTTATATTAAAAGATACAAGTTCCAATGCGAAGCTTTGAACAAGCCCTATGCCACCGAATTTGCCACCCGCATACGCAAAATTGTTTTTTGATCCTTCCAGACCTGATTTTGAATTGACTTGTACAATATCAAAATATTTTTTTGGCGAATATCGCTGTTGAAGCTTCATAATTTTAGATGCGTATTTGCAGCAAAAGTAAAATGCAGTATAATTTATTATAGTCATTTTTTCAAATGTGGCAGTATCCATTTCATCTAATCCGCCTGAACGCAATATTCCGGCATTAGAAATGAATATATCAATACCTCCAAATGAAAGAGAAACGTAATCACATAGCTCTTTTACCATCTTTTCATCTGAAACATCACACTCTATTGTTTTTGCGGTTCCGTTCCCATAATGATTATTAAGCTCCTCACACAGTGAGGTAGCTGCTACCATATTGATATCGGCAATTACAACATTTGCTCCTTGTTCGCAGCAAGCTTTTGCCAGTCCTTCTCCAAAACCCTGCGCTCCACCCGTAATAACTACGATTTTATTTTCGAGTCTTCGCGACATTTCTTTAGATAGCGAAACACTTTTACGATAACTCTCTACTTCCCATGCCAGTATAAAAGATATCATTTGATCACTTAAATATCTGGGGGTACCAAGGTATTTTGCAAAGGTATATATTTTAATTACATCATGAAATAATTCGGTTGCAGTTAGAGCTTCTTTATAAGAATCGCCACATGCATACATGCCTATGTTTTCTATGCAAATAATTTTGGGTTTGACAGAATATTTCTCTTCATAGTCAGAAATTGCTTCACTTAACAAAGTAGCTTGTTCTTCGAGGTCTTCTCTATATGAAACATAACAATACTTATGCCCGCAATATACAATGTGATCGGGTGTAAATGATGTGTTGCCAAAGTAATATCCTTGATTAGGGACACTCTTGTTCAAAAATATATGCAATTCCTTTGGTGAAGAGAAAAGGGTATACAAATCTTCTGCTGCCAATGAGCGGATTATCGGAGCCATCTTTGCCGCGAAAGTACGATTGCAGTTTGTTTCCGATAAGTTCGGAAAAAGACCTTCCACCAAACTGTCGACTTTTGAAATGACGGTGTTGACTAGGTCATGCATATCTTCAACTGTGTCTGCCGCGAAAAAAACACCATGGTTTTGCAAAAACATAAGTTTTGCATGTACATTATGTTTTTTAAAGTATTCATCTAATGCATATTTGGCTTCCATAGCCAGCGTATAGCCTGGTTTTATCTCTTTTATCCAAACAAATTCGTCTCCGAAAAGGCTCTCCAAAATATGTAGTCCTTCAAGAGTGCATGTGATACCATTTATTATTGCCGGATGTAGATGAACAACGAATTTTTGCTTAAACAATGCATGCAACAGAGCTTCCACGCTTGGTCGCTTGTTTTCGCCAGGCAATCGTGCGTTCATTGTGTCTATCAACACTTCAGCCTCGGCTTTTGTATCATCTATAGGGTATTGTTTTTTTGTGATGGTAAGTAATTTGTTCATATCAAGGGCAACGAAACCACTCCCATCTATGTTACTCAACGCCACCCCGCTGGCTTTGACATTAATAACATTTTTTGCTTTGTATGATGTGTTACCTCCACCTGCCAGAACTAATTCAGGATCATTTCCATATAGTTGGGACAGCTTTATAATGTCATTGAACACAAGCTGCCCTCCTTCACTTTAAGAAGATGCCTTTCTGCTTCCACATTCCACAGTCCGTTGTGTTTGGTGCATATATCTGACAGTTCGGCAAAAAGAGGGTCAGCGTCAGCCAATTTTGCAAAATCTGATATTGCGGTCAATGGCATAGATATATGCGTATAGATAAGTTTTTTACCGCCGGGGATTGAAGGCAACTTCATCACCGTGTCAATGACCGAATCTAAGCCTCCGATGTGCGTTATCATCGATGCGGGAGAAATTCGAGAATCACCCATCATCTCGAGTGACTCAATCATATCGCTTGTTGTTCCTCCGCTGGTACCTACCACATGCGTAGATGAGTAATGGACATTATAAAAATTAAATAAGGCTGAAAATTTCTTGTCTGTCGGACCCGCAAAAAAGTTTAAACATCCATCTTTACCAAGTATTGAATCGGCTAATTCTACCAAAGAACGAACAGGTGCGAAACAAAACACATCATCATATCCTTGCCCTTCAGTAATCGTCATTAAATAGTCATGTGGATCTTCAATTAAGCCGGTATTTACATATATTATATCTACTCCATTTTTCTTTGCTTCTGAGGCTGGATACAGTTTTTCAACTCTTTCCAATCTCTCACTGTCGATGTCAGTTACAACCAGCAGAGAGGGGCGTATGTCTGCATGAATGGCATAATCAATTGCACCCATGCCCATAGGGCCGGCGCCGGCAAGTATCGCAGCTTTGCCTCCTGGCTTAATGCCCATTTTATGCACATATGAACCGGCTTCTGTGTGATAACTTGCGTGAAAAGCGCCGACAATGCAACTCATTGGCTCAGCCAAAGACCCGCAAAAGTAGGCTTCTCCAGAATAAGTTAAAAGGCAGTCAAGTTCCATAACCTCATTTGGCAGCAAAATATAAGTTGCATTGCCACCGGTAAATTGGTATGAATATCCGGGTGCATCTAATGAGCCCTTGTAGTTAAGTGCTGTCTGCACCGTGAATTTGTCACCAATCTGATATTTGTCAATCCATTTTTCCCCAATATCGATAATTTCCCCACAAAATTCATGTCCCACAATTATTGGCTTTGTCGCTGCGTCTTTCGGAACGCGCTTGTGTTCCGTGCCTTGTTTTACTGCTTTATAGGTGGACATGCAAATTGAGTCAGATACAATTTTCGCTAGTATCTGATCTTCTCCCATCTGCGGAAGTTCGAATGATTCCAGTCGCAAATCATCCTTTCCATATAGTCTTACGGCTGTAGTTTTCATTTGTTCAAGTCCTCCTAAATACCATGTTTTTCACGTCTGAGTTTTTCCAAAACTGTATAGTTAGATTGAGAAAAATGTCCGTCAAGACGAACTATCTTTTCATTGATGGCGTCAAGAATCCAACTTGGCTGCGGGTAATAGAAATGCTCTAATTCAGGGCAAGGTGAAATTATATTAGAAGCTCCAACAACAACCGGAGGTGCATCAAGCCAATTAAACGCGAATTCGGTTATATTGCGAGCCATATCATTTAGATGAGAACCACGCTCACAAGCTTCCGAGACCAAGACTATTCTACCCGTTTTTTGTACTGATTTTATAACTAGGTCATAATCAAAAGGCACTAGGCACCTTGCATCAATTATTTCTGCTTCCAAACCATGTTCGTTCGATAAAATATCAGCTGCAGAAATCGCAGTGTATAAAGCTGCTCCAATAGTTAGTATTGTAATGTCTTTACCACTACGTTTTATATCAGGTAACCCAAAAGGAATTTCATAATAATCCTTTGGTACTTCCGGACGGAACATTTCTCCGATGTCATATAGCTTTTGACTTTCAAAAAAGACCACTGGGTCAGTTCCGCTTAGTGCAGTATTCATCAAACCTTTTGCATCATACGGCGTTACCGGGTAGCAGACTTTTAAGCCTGGGATATGCGATACTAGGCTTGTCCAGTCTTGTGCATGTTGGGCTCCATACTTAGAACCACAGGAAACGCGCAGAACCACGGGCATTTCAAGTGCTCCGGCACTCATTGCTTGCCATTTGGCCAATTGATTAAATACCTCATCTCCGGCTCTCCCGAGAAAATCACAATACATGAGCTCCGGAATGGCCCTACCACCACATAAACCATATCCCACAGCAGACGAAACTATCGAACTTTCTGAAATTGGGGTGTTGAAAAATCTATGGTATGGTAATGACTCTGTCATTCCGGTATATACACCAAAAGCACCGCCCCAATCTCTGTTGTCTTCACCAAAGGCAATCAACGATGGATCTTCATAAAACTTTTCAATAATTGCTTCAAACAAGGCATCTCTGATAGAGAAAGTTCTTAATGCAGAAACTTTTTTCCCATCGTCAGTGATTCCGGAGCGTATTTTTTCTTTTAATTTTAACACTCGAGAGTTCTCATCTATAGCCGTCAATACTTCAGGCGTTCCGTCTCTCATTTTGGTTTTATAGCCATTTGAAAACATATATTGGCGTATGCCATCTGGGTTCTCATTCAAATCCATTCGGGGAGAAATTTCGTCGTTTATCGCAAGCATCATTATTCGAGCTATACGATTTTGAATTTCCTCTTCAATCTCATTTGATGTGTTTTCATCAAAGATTCCATGGGAAAGCAGTGTGTTTTTGAATCCGCTTATAGAATCTACTTCGCGCCATGCTTCTATTTCTCCGGCAGTCCGATAGCTTGAGGCATCAGTTGCAGAATGACCGGCATATCTGTATGTGATAGTATCTAATAGCACAGGGCCTTTTTTGGATTCAATTATATTTCGCTTTCTTTTGAATGCATCTATTACAGCCAGCGGATCGTAACCATCAATGCGCTCTGCATGCAGTTGGGTTGGAGAGATCCCTGCCCCAACTCTTGCTAATATGTCGTAGCTCATTGTTTCGCCACTTGTTTGTCCGCCCATGCCATAATGATTATTCAAAAAATTGAATATTATGGGCAAGCCTCCATCATATGGTTTTTCCCAAAGTTCGAAAAACTGATCTTGAGAGGCAAAATTCAATGCTTCCCAGACAGGTCCACATCCAAGAGATCCATCACCAATATTACATACAATTATTCCGGGCTTTTGATTGATTTTTTTGTAAAGTGCGGCACCGACACTTATACCTGCTGAACCCCCAACAATGGCATTGTTGGGGTAAATTCCAAAAGGCGTGAAAAAAACATGCATTGAGTTTCCAAGGCCTTTAGTGAACCCATTTTTGCGTCCAAACAATTCCGCCATAAATCCATATAATAAAAAATCGAGAGCGAGATCTTTTATATCATTTGTTTTGTTGTGTTTTTCTACAACCTCAAGAACCTCTCCATCTGCAAAATCTTTCATAATTTCATATAGGTTAGAGCTGTCTGTCTTTTTAATTGCAGAAAATCCCTTTGCCAATACTTCACCATGGCTTCTGTGGCTACCAAAAATATAGTCATCTAAAGACAGATCAAAGGCCATACCGACGGCTGCAGCTTCTTGCCCCGTATATAAGTGGGCAGGTCCTGTATATATGTACTCTACCCCACTGTATTGTTTTGTAGTCCTCACGCTATACAACATTGCTTCAAACTCGCGTATGTACTGCATATCACGGAATATGCCAATTAGATCGCTGTCAGAATATTCATTCCGCGCGGACTCAAATGGCTTATCATAAGCATTCAAAAGAATGTCATCAAAGACCAGCTTGCCACTGGCTCTAACTATAAAGGGGTCGATAAATTGACTTTTAGGCATATAACGCTCCTTCATTTAAAGTAAATCATTATTGTCATAATTAAAACAAATGTTAGAAAAAAGCTATATCTTTAAAAATCTCTGTTATACTGGGATGTGGGTAAATTACTTTTTGCAATCCAATTGACCTTTCTTCGCGTTGGATCATGGAAGCCACAAATGTGATGATTTCGCTAGATGGATTGGCCAGCATAGTTGCTCCAAGTAATTTTTTATTGTCCTTATCGAATATTACTTTACATATTCCCCGTCCTTTTTCATTCTCCGCTAAGAATCTGCCTGACATTCCCATCGGCAATTTTCGCACAACAATGTCAATTCCCTTTTCTCGAGCACTTTCTTCTGTTTCTCCCACACTTGCCACTTCTGGGTTCGTATAGATAACATTGGGAATTGCAGAATAATCCATATAGTCTTTTTTCCCTAACATAACGTTTACAGCAACTTCTGCTTCACGGTATGCTGTATGGGCCAACATTGATTTCCCATTCACATCTCCTGCTGCGAAAACGCCAGGAACATTTGTTTTCATGTATGAGTCTGTTATAATCGCTCCGTTTTGGGTTAGCAAATTGATGTTTTGAAGACCAATGTTATTAATAGAAGGTTTTCTGCCTGTTCCGATAAATAACATATCTGCTTCAATACTTGTGGCGATATCTTTTGTTTTATATTCAATTGCACTCTTAATTAATGAAGTTATTTTTGTATCAAGGAGAAACTTTATACCTTTATTCTTATATATTGACATAAGCATAGATGAAATTTCATTATCTATTTGACCGGCTATCCTATTTGTCATCTCTATCACTGTGACATTTGATCCAACAGAATTAAAATAAGATGCCATTTCAAGCCCAATAACTCCACCACCAAGGACGACTACCTTTCCAGGTATTTTGTCAATATCAAAAATCTCCCTACTCGTGAGGGCAAAACCTGTCTTAAGTGATTCCTCCAAACCTTTTATCGGTGGAATTATCGGCTCAGAACCTGAGCAAATTAGAAGTTTGGAAGCTGTGTGAACAGCGCCGTTAACTTCAATAGAAAAACCATCCGAATTTTTTGATAATATTTTTCCAAAAGAATTAACAACATCCACTTTACGGTTTTTTAATGAAGAAGTTACACCATTTACAAGTTGTGTTACAACTCTGTTTTTTCTTGATGTGACAACCTTTTGGTCAATTGAAGCATTGCTGCATTTGATGCCATATTTTTCTGCTTCTCCATTTGCATAGTCGAATAATTTGGCAGAATGCAAAAAAGTCTTAGATGGTATGCAACCTTCATTTAAACAAACACCACCAAGAGCCTTTTCTTCAATTAGAAGAGTTTTCAGTCCTCCGTCAGCAGCAACTTGGGCAGCTCGATAACCGGCTGGCCCGCCGCCTAAAATAATCAGATCATGCATAAAAGCTCCTTAATGAAAATGGATTAGATGCTTTGTTAGGTTTTTCTGTTAAGCAAGTAACAATGGAAAATTTTCAAGTCTCTCACAGAGTGCTTTCAAAAACCTCGCAGCAGGAGCGCCATCAAGCGCTCTGTGATCGAATGTCAATGAGAGACCCATGGCATCATAATAGTGAGGTGTGCCGTTCATTATCTTTACTTTTGTCTCAATTGAACAGACGCCAAGAATTGCAGTTTGCGGAGGATAAATAATGGGGGTAAAGCTGGCTACACCCAAGGCTCCCAGATTAGTCACCGTAAACGTGCCTCCTTGCATTTCCTCAGGTAGAATATTTCCAGCCTGAGCAGAAGAAGCCAATCTTTTTGCATGAGCGCTCATTTCTAATAGGTTATATCGTTGTGCATGATGTATTACCGGAACAACAAGGCCTCTTTCTGTATCACATGCAAATCCCAGATGAACATCCTTAAAATTTCGTATTTTCTCATCAGTAAAATGTGCGTTTACATCGTCATGCTCTAATACTATACGCGATACAGCAAATAGAATCATATCATTTATTGATAATTTATCATATCCATGAATGACACCGGACTTTGCAGATTTTCGAAATAACAAGAGCGCTGTTGCATCAAAACTCGCATTTAAGGTTAACTGGGCTGATTTCGACAGTGACTCGGTCATAGCATGGGCGATTATTTTGCGTATGCGTGAGAGTGGTTTATCGGTGAAGTTGTCTGCGGCTTCACGTTCGATACTCTTCCGTTTTGGTATATCAGAGATGACTTCATTTGAATCACTTTTGATGTTTCTGATATGATGCCTTGAGTCCAGAAATAAATTTACATCTCTTTCGATTATTCGTCCTTCCGGTCCCGAAGGAACAACCTCATTAATATTTACCAGGCTTTTATCAGCAAGCGTTCTTGCTCTGGGAGATGCAGCAACAAATCCATCTATAGACTTTAAATGCGCTGTAGTGTGTGATGGCAATTCTTCTTTCACTTGCTCTTTAATACTTTCGCTATTTCGGACATATTCGGAAGCTGTCTCTCCCGAAACACCTAGGGAATCTAAAGAAATCTCTTCATTTTTTTCACCAATCACACAGACCGGTGCTTTTATGGAGACTTCGTCTCCTTCGGCGTAAAGTAATTTGAGCACAAAACCATCAAGCTCACTTTCATAATCATAAGAAGCCTTACCGGTTTCTAAAGTGAACAGCTTTTGGCCTGTTTTAATTTCGTCACCAATACTAACATGCCACTGAGAAATTAAAGCGGTATCTTCTGAAATGCCCAGTTGTGGCATTAAGACTAAATTCGCCATATATGACAGACACCCTCCTTTCAAGAGTTAATGGTTTTATGAAGTTATCTTTTTATAAATTATATATCATCAAACACCTTTTTGCAACTGCGGTTTAACTTAATACGACATTATTATAGACTATCGCAAACAGAATAATTGTATTTAAAAACAATGCATATTTCAAATCAATTATAGGGATTATTCATCCTTTCAAATTCCCGATAACATCATTCAAGGTTGTAATGATAATATAAATTTGATATAATTGATATTATATCAGAGTTTCAAATTGGAGTATCATCATGTTGCCGAAAATAGGTGTATCACTACCCCCTTCTGTGTTTGACGGGAATATCAATAAATCAACAGTTTTTCCGGCGCTAAACACACCATATAGCTTATTTGAATTTCTTGCCAAATTGAACGATATAGGTGTTTCTTCTATAGAGCTTCGTGCCATCGGGCCTCATCTGTTGAATAATGTTACCGATCAAATATATACTTTTCTCAAAGAACATAGTTTAGACTTGACTGTACACTCAACTCTAAACTATAATTCAGTAGATGAATTTTTTTCTCACTTCCTAAAAATCCCCAAAAGAATATTGTGGTTGTAGTGCATGCTCTAAAATCAACCAATGATAGAAACGAAAATTTAAATCTCACAGTCTCTAAGCTTGAGCACTATAATAATTACTCTCAGAAAATTGGCTACCCTCTAAAATTGGTCTTGGAAAATAACAGAAGAAAAGGGATTGTTGACCCAGGAGATGATTGGGATGATGTAATGAACATTGTTAATTTGTCCGGTATTGCAGGCGCATGTTTTGATTTCGGCCATTATTATTACAATATGAAGCATTTCAACGACAACCCCTTATATTTACCGCAAACAGATGATCTTCGAATTGTCAAGCACACGCATATTCATGGGCTAGTTAATGAAGTGACACATTTTCCACTGACTGATACCGATTTGCCAATAAACAACTATGTTAATGCATTGAATAATGCAAACTATAAAGGTATTTATAACCTCGAGATTTCCCACTCACACTTTTTAGATAAGATCGATTCGCTAAACGCTCTTATAGATAGTGTTTTTCTTTTGCGATCCGCAATTATCTCTTCTTACAGTTCTTAATTTAGATGCCAGTAGATATTCTTTCAAAATATTTTTTAGTATTCAAACTAAACATAAGGATGTTCCCATATGAAAGAGCAATGGAAAATAGCTTTTGACAATTATTATAAGCTCAATTTCACGCATAGGGTTGCTCATATTTTTCATGAGGCTCGTAGCGTTAATAAAAGTTGCTTTTGGATTGTGTCTCCTTCCGGATATCTGTTCAAAACTGGCAATGCGTTTTGGGGTATGGACCTGCGCATTCCCAATGGCTCCATCATCTCGCAAAAACTGTTAGAAGACCTCGATTTTGTCGTCATAACCCATGCGCACTCGGATCATTTAGATAAAAACTTTATTTCTGCTATTGGCAAAACTAATGTTCCGCTAATTTTACCGTATTTTGCAGTAAACCGATTTAATCAAATTGTCAATAGTTTCTATCCTGCCTGCGTTGAGGTAAAACCTCAAACAAAAATCAATATAAATGAAATTGAAATTGAAGCTTTTGAAAGCCTTCATTATCGAAAAAACAATGGTGCTGGAACTGACGAACTGGGCTATCGTTTTAGCCACGGTGACAATAGTATTTTGTTCCCCGGTGACATTAGGGATTATTCTCCATCCAAACTGAACACAAATGCAGTTGTAGATTGTGTTTTTGCACATGTTTGGCTAGGCGATGACAGTAGCTTGTCTGAATATGAAATGCTTGATGATTATGCAAATTTTTATAATTATTTTTCTCCAAAAAAAGTTGTTTTGACTCATCTTTATGCCACAGACCGTCAATTATCGAAGATATGGACTTATATGCATGCTGGGATGATAATTGATGAATTCCTTTCTATAAACCCATATATTGATGCTTGTGTGCCCCGCTTGTGGCAGAGAAATATTTTATTTTAGGAGTTAACATGGAACATAAAAAAATCTACCTTGCCGGTCTTGATATAGGCGGAACTAAAAGCGCTGTCATCTCTGGTGTTATTTCGCCAATTGGCGACAATATTGAACTACTTGAACGTATAGAAATACCCACTGACACAGGCATTCCCGCAACTGCTATGCTTGAGATTCTATCTCCAATATTATCAAAGATGATTAACAAATACCCCATTTCAACCATCGGTATCAGTTGTGGAGGACCTTTGGACAGTGAAAAAGGCATCATTATGTCCCCTCCCAATTTACCGGGATGGGATAATGTCAAAATTGTTGATTATTTCCAGAAACTATTTACTATACCAGTCGCTCTTCAAAATGATGCAAATGCATGTGCACTAGCCGAGTGGAAGTTTGGTGCCGGCAAAGGATCTCGTAATATGATATTTTGTACAATGGGGACAGGTTTTGGAGCTGGTTTAATTTTAAATGGCCAACTTTACTCCGGAACTAGTGATTTAGCTGGCGAAATAGGCCACGTTAGATTGAGCGATCAAGGTCCGGTTGGATTTTCTAAGCGCGGATCTGTCGAAGGTTTTTGCAGTGGAGGCGGAATTGCACAGCTAGGTAAAATCGCAGCTATGGAACAACTGCAAGCCGGCAAAACTACTTCATACTGTAAGTCTTTTTCAGAATTAGATGGAGTTAGTGCTAAAAGTATTGCTATGGCTGCTATTGAAGGCGATGAAACAGCCATCGAGGTTTATCGTGAATGTGGTGCTCATCTTGGTAAAGCTCTTTCTATTATGATCGATTTGCTAAACCCTGATTTAATTGTGTTAGGATCTATCTTTGAGCGCAGCGAACAGCTTCTACGAAAGGAGATGGATGCTGTTATTAGAAAAGAGTGTATACCTTCAGCAGCCAGCGCTTGCCGAATTGTTGCTGCAAAACTCGGTGATAGCATTGGTAATATCGCTGCTCTAAGCATCGCTTTCAATAAGTTTATTACCTTATAATCGTTATTTAAAACCATTTATTATACATGTGAGGTGTGTTATGATCAAAAAAGAGAATAATTCAACTATCCATCTTATCGGGAATGCGCATCTAGATCCCATATGGTTGTGGCGTTGGCAAGAAGGATGCGGAGAGGTATTGCAAACCTTCAGGTCAGCTTTAGATAGGTTGAATGAGTATCCAGATTTTATCTTTACGTGCTCTTCTGCATCATATTATGAATGGGTCGAAGAAATAGATCCTGATATGTTTGCTGAAATTGCTGTGCGAGTGAAAGAAGGACGTTGGGTTCCTGTCAACGGATGGTGGGTGCAGCCGGACTGCAATATGCCCTCTGGGGAGAGTTTTGCGAGACATGCACTCTACAGTCAGCTCTATTACTACGAGAAATTTGGCGTCACGTGTAGTACAGGTTATAACGTAGATTCGTTTGGTCACTGCGCAATGATCCCGCAGCTCCTAAAGCTAGGAGGCATGGACAACTATGTTATGCATAGGCCCGGTACATACGAAAATCCAGAAATACCAGAAAACCTATTTTGGTGGGAATCTCCGGATGGCTCAAAAGTCTTAACATATCGAATTCCTTCAGGATATGGTTCCAGTGGCCAAGCTTCACTTGATAAAGAAATCAATAACTCAGAAGAGCGAATCACGAAAACAGGTCATGATATGATGTTGTTTTATGGCGTCGGAAACCATGGCGGTGGCCCAACAAGATTTGACATTGAGCATTTAGGTCGTAAAAAAGATTTGGCAGAAGGCATTGGCTTAAAATATTCATCACCTGACATCTACTTCAAAGATGTTTTGGCCAAACCATTGGATGTGCCTTCCTGGAATGACGATTTGCAGCATCATGCCAGTGGTTGTTACAGTGCTATGAGTGAAGTGAAAAAGTTAAATAGAATGGCTGAAAATGCACTCGTGAGTGCAGAAATGTGGAGTACCGTAGCGACGATAACATCTAAATTGCCAAAAGCAAATCAAGCTATTAAGACTGCATGGAAAGATGTTCTTTTTAACCAATTTCATGATATCTTTGATGGCTGTTCCATCAGAGAGGCTTATGATGACGTTCGCGACTCAATGGGACATGCTTTAACTATTTCCGCTCGTGCAGAAAACAATGCCATATTGCGTATTACACGCGGCATCAACACCTGGATTGAAGGTGTTTCAAAGCCTGTTGATGGAGATGAAGATACTTACAGTGAAGTTCGCCATCAAAGCGCTCCTTCCGGATTTCCACGTCCCGTTGTTGTATTCAATCCCTTGAGTTTCGATGTGTCTGTTCCTGTTCAAACATATCACCCCTCCGAAGTTGTTGAAGACAGTGAAGGCCATCTTGTTCCCTATCAAAATGTGCGCTCCTCCCGGTCTAACGACTCGCATCTGGATACGTTGTTCCTTGCTGATATTCCAGCGATGGGGTATGCGACATATTGGTTACATGCTCGGACAAAGAAAAATGGTGCTGTGAAAACCGGAGTACATGCTCAATCATTGACAATTGAAAATGAACACATGAGAGTCAGATTTTGCCGTGAAACAGGCTTTATCTCGTCGCTTGCAGACTCAAAAGGAAATGAATATTTATCTTCACTCGGTGCTCGTCTTGATGTCATAGACGATCACAAAACTGATACTTGGGCGCATATGGTATTCAAATTCCATGACTTAAAAGGACAAATGGAGCTTATTTCTATTAGGCTAATTGAATCAGGACCGATGCGTGCACTTATTAGGACAAAGCATAAGTTTGGCAATTCAATACTGACACAAAACTTTTCTCTTTCTGCCAATCAAAAAACACTACGTGTTGAATGTAAAGCTATTTGGCAAGAAGAATTTACCATGTTAAAAATTGCTTTCCCCGCCGTCGGAGCAAACGGTATTTCAACTTATGAAATACCATGTGGCTATATTAAGCGTCCATGCAACGGCGAAGAAGAGCCCGCTCTTGCTTGGGCTGATATTACTACTGACTGTGCTCAAGGAAAACAAGGTATTTCCATTATAACTGATTCAAAATACAGTTATGATTGTCCGGGAAATGAGCTGCGATTGACAGCACTAAGAAATGTCATATTTGCTGACCATTATTCCCATAGACCTGATGCAGATTTTTCATTCACCGATGAAGGGCTTCAGAGGTTTGAATATGGTATTTATCTTCATGAAGGTGATGTAGAAAAATCTGACATTGTAAAAGAATCTGCCATGTTCAACAATCAGCCGGTGCCCGTACCTGAAGGGTTCCACAAGGGTGAGTTTCCACAGAAAAAAAGTTTTCTATCCATCAGTGAAGAGAATATAATTGTTACAGCTCTTAAATTTTCTGAAGATGATTCAGATGATATGATTCTTCGGTGCTATGAAGCCAAAGGAATAAAGACAAATGCGGTTATAAACCTTGATTTATTGAATATCTCTTTCAATGCTGATTTAAACCCCCATGAGATAAAAACCTATAGGATCAAATCTGAGGGTTCCGTCGAAATAGTCAATTTCCTTGAAGGCATTGTAAAATAGGGAGTCTATTATGGCAAACTCGAACCGTAAAGAATATTTGTCACGAAGAGAGAGGGTACGGCGTGCGATTGAACGCAAGCCCGTTGACAGGATGCCAATTGATTTGGGATGTCACTACTCCACCGGTATCTCTGCATTTGCCTATTTCAACCTTCGTGAATATCTCGGACTTGATACAGATAATGTCGAGGTAATCGATCCGGGACAATATCTTGCCCGTGTAAATATCGACATTATTGAGAGATTTCACATCGATACAATCGTACTACATCCAGGTTATCCCAAGACACGGCGCTGGCGTGTACGGGATAAGTATGAGTTCACTGTGCCAGAAGCATTGAAGCCGGTTCTTCAAAATAATGGTGCTTGGCATTTATACAATCTGCAGCAACCTGACCGAAGAAGTATAATGCCAAAAAATGGATTTTTCTTTGATGGTGATGGCGGCGTGGATTTATGGAATATTTCTGATGATGAATGGTGGAGATTATTCTCTGACGAAGCTGAACGCATTCATAAAGAAACTGATTTTTTCACAATGCTTTGCGGATTTCCGGGTTATTTTGGAGAGATTGAAGAATGTTGCCTTATGTATACTGAACCTCAAGTGTTCAAGGATAGAAATAGCACCAGGTTGGATAGCGCAAAGGCAAGATTCTCAAAAATGCTAAAACACATGCCTGGTTGGGTTGACAGTATTGAGCTCAATGGAGACCTGGGCACACAATTAGGTCCGTATGTCTCATGCGATGTCTACGAGGATTGTACCTATCCTTATCTTAAGGAGTTTTGCTCATTTGTACGAGAGAATTCCGACGTGAAGA
>CAYTOF010000026.1:15257-29862 GCA_964439435.1 uncultured Oscillospiraceae bacterium | reverse complement strand
TTCTGCTTTTCAAATCTCTCTTTTGTCAATCTTTGGCATGTTAATATATGCTATTGTCTCCAATATCAGGGTTATTGTATAAAGTTTACAGCGTTTTGTTTGTTATTTGTGTATTTGCTTTTACAATTTGTAATATATCACAATCTTAATCATCTCCTTTAAAAAACTGTTGCTTTTATTTTCAAAGCTTATATAATATCCATATATAATTGTCAATGACCTACATTGTTGTATCATACAAGTATTTTGTTGTTTTGCCTTGCGGCTTGTACCAAAAGCACAACTCCTTGGTTTTCCCGCAAAAGCTCTTTTATCTTCTCCCAAGAGATAGCTATGCCTACCGGCTATAATATATCGCTGCAACGACACACCACTAACCTATGGCAAAACAAAAAAATACGAAGGGATCTGAAATTATGAAAGCTATCAAGGTTAGACCTTTTATAGCAATGTTGCTGTGTGTTTTGGTCTTTGCATCTCTTTTCGGATGCGGAGACGGCGAGCCCGCAAAAACAGAACCTGCCACAACGACGAAAGCTCCGCCGACGACAACCGCACCACCGCAGACAACCGCTCCAACCACCACCGAGGAGCCGACAACAACGCAGGATCCGGGTGTGGATGTCACCGGATACACTTTCAGGCTTGGCGGCGCATTTTTAGACAAATTCACTCCCAAACCCGGCACAAATGAGATGCACGACCGCTGGAACCAAGAACTGCTGGATATGCAGCTTGAGCACGGTTTCACCCTTGAGTTTGTGCCCTTTGCGCAAGACCTTGCCGCTGTCACCACCATCGTCATGGCAGGTGACGACCCGGCAGACTTTGTCTTTCAGCGCCACGGCGACATCTTTATCCATGCAGTGGCAGGGCGAGTGAAACAGCTCGACGGCGAAGAGCTCAAAGCGGCAGGCTTGAATGTTTGGGATCGGTCAAAGTGGGATCCGATATACACCGCTGCTCCCAAATTCAACGACAAAATCTGGGGAATTGAGACAAACGGCGAATACTATGTCGGATGTTTCGGCGACACAATCGCATTCAACCCGCTCCTAACCGAGCCGCACGGCTATCCCAAATCAGCAATCTATCAGTTGGTCCGCGACAATAAATGGACATGGGAAAAGTTTTTGGAGATTGCCCGTTTGATTCCCGAAGACACCGATGCAGACAATGAGCTCGACATCTGGGGCGTTGGTTCAGGCATGGTGCAATACGCCCAAACCCTGATCACCAACGACTATATCCCCCTCTACCGCGACAACACGGGCAAGTGGATTGCCAACTTTGAAAACTCACGCTATATAAATGCTCTGGAGTTCATCCGCGAATGCGGCGACCCGGCAATCCGCCCGCAGTGGGGCACAGCCGGCGGCGCATATCGCGACGGTTTTTCTGAGGGTAAGATAGCGTTCAACATCTTCTATGGATGGACCTACTGGGAAGACCCGCTGGCTTCCGCAGAGTTTGCATACGGTGTGGTGCCCACCCCCATGGGCATAGACGCCAAAACCTACATCAGCACCATCCCGGAAATCGACATTTGGACCATGCTGGTCACCAACAAGAATGTGGAGAAATCCGTCAAGTGCATGAACCTCTGGGGAGATATCATGACCAATGACCGCTGGGAAGACAGGGTTAAAACAGAATTCTTCCGTGACGACGAGTCCTGGGAGATGTTCGAAAAGTACATATTCCCCAACTCTCGCCTCAATTTCCAGCAGGCTTCCCGCGAAATTTGGCTCTACATCCGCAACAACATTGTCATCCCCGTGCTGGATGAGCATCTAAGCCCCATCCAAGTCGTCGAGGGTCACAACGAAGTCATGCAGGGCATGCTGGACGATCTGTACAACAAATAATACCTATATCGAACCGCAGCGATATATGGCTTACTCATCAAAAAGCATACGGAGTGGAAAGCATCTTGTTGTTTTCCACTCCGTATGAACTTTCTCAAAATATACTTTAGTTTTCGGTGCCGCCCTCTTCACATCCGGCATAGCGGGGAACTCGCTCGCCCTGCACCGGCGGGCTCTGCTCTAGGTTTCCCAAAACAAGCTCAGAGATGGCGTTGTCAGTTTCTCCCTTGACACCGCAGTATAGGTCAATGCCCACCTCGGACAGAGCACGCTTAGCACCGCTGCCAATACCACCGCAAATCAAGGCCTCCACACCGCATTTTTTTAAAATGTCAGCCAATGCGCCGTGTCCGCTCTCACCGACATGTATCGTCGTTGCAAGTATTGTCTTTCCCTTTTCTATATCATAGATTTTAAAACGCTTTGTTTTTCCAAAATGTTGATATACCAGTCCATCATCATATGCAACAGCAACTCTCAAGCTTCTCACCTCCTTTTAAATTTCCGCAGTTATCTTATTTCAGACAGAGTTTTTAAATGTGTTTTTTATAGTTTATTGTTTCAGCCTTTGACACATGTTTTCTATCTTTTATTATACTCGGGTTATTGGCATATGTCAATAACCCGAAAGAGTATTTTTGTTCTCCGATAAGCCCTTTGTTTTGATTTGAGCTCCTTATTTCAAATGAACATTGCCTATTTCGTTCCTGTTGTATTATTGCGTTTGTTTTTTATAGATGATATAATAATGTGACCAAACTGTTTTTAAGCAGTGGAAAAGAGGCTGTTTTATGGAAAGAGAGCGCTACACAATCCCCTTGGGTGATCTTATAGATGAATTTAACTTCACGCCGGAGAATGCACCTGAGGGTTACAGAGATATTTTAATCCATTCCGACGATATCAACCGCTGCGGGCTGCAGCTTGCCGGATTTTATGACTTTTTCGACCACGATCGCCTTCAGATGATCGGCAAAGTCGAGACGACATTCCTTG
This sequence comes from uncultured Oscillospiraceae bacterium, assembly GCA_964439435.1. Lineage (GTDB taxonomy): Bacteria > Bacillota > Clostridia > Oscillospirales > QAMX01 > CAYTOF01. The sequence continues at coordinate 26,998 of CAYTOF010000026.1, read as the reverse complement.
AGCGTTTTACACCCCAGCGCCGTCTTGCAAGCTTTGAAAAGCTCTTCGCCACACAAATCCCCGCACTCATCATAACTCGCGGCATCGAGCCTTTTGAGGAGTGTATGGAGATGGCCAGGAAATACAACACGACAGTGCTGTGCACTTCCGATGACACCTCCTCCACCCTTGCTTCCCTGCTTGCCTCCCTCAAAGTCCACCTGGCTCCGAGAATGACCTGCCACGGCGTGCTGGTGGAAGTCTACGGAGAAGGCCTACTGCTCCTGGGAGACAGTGGCGTCGGCAAGAGCGAGACAGCCATTGAGCTTGTAAAGCGTGGGCACCGTCTCATCGCCGACGATGCGGTGGAGATAAAAAGAGTGTCCAACAAAACCCTGGTGGGTAGCGCCCCTGAAATCATCCGCCACTTCATCGAGCTTCGCGGCATCGGCATTGTCGATGTGAAGCGCCTTTTCGGCATGGGGTCTGTCAAGGTGACGGAAAAAATCGACCTGGTTTTGAACCTCGAACCCTGGCAATCCGGCAAAGCCTATGACCGTTTGGGTGAGGAAACCGAAACAACCACCCTCATGGGGCTACATATCCCCTCCCTCACCATTCCCGTCAGACCCGGCCGCAACCTTGCCATCATCATTGAAGTCGCGGCGATGAACAACCGCAACAAAAAGCTTGGCTACAATGCCGCAAATGAGCTGACAGAGAGGCTTAACGAAAAAATGAATTTGCTGTGATCATTTGCTTTTTTCATATGCGGCTTTGTCAAAACCACTGTTTTAGTGTAAAACCGTTAAAAAAAGAGGGCTCCTTTGCTCAGGAGCCTTCTTTTTATGCACTTAAATTATCTCAAGATAGTCTTTGTCGGGAAGGGTCGGAAAGGGTGCGCAGGGGTGAGTTTGGTACCAAAAAGCCACGGTGGCAATATCATCTTGCAAGGGAAGATATCTCCCACCGTCACGCCATCCCAGCGCCTGGATGGTCACACGCAGGTCGCTTTCAAAACGAATCGGATCCACTATATGCCAGCGATAAAGTCCAAACCTCTGCTGTGAGCGGTAGAGCCCATCGGGGATTATCACTTGAGACATCCCTGCATATGGTGTTGTAAACTCCTCATATCTATTGTCTTCACTGTTCACAAAGCCATAGGATCCGCAAAAATAATCCTCAGCTCCCGTACCGCAGATGGTCGGATATTCATCATCACCGTCCATGTAAAACTTTATCTCGCCCTCGCCCCACCAGCCGTTGTTGTTCACTCCCAAAGCCATATATGTACCCACAAACTGGCCTTTTCCCAAAATACCGTCCACTATCGTATAGTCCTCTTTATATGGCAAAGGATTTTGCCTGCGAAATTGTGCGTGAAAATAGGCTGCATTTTCAGGCACCTCAGTAAGTGTATAGTCTATTTGATAATAGAAACCCACATCGTTGTGCGAGATGTTTTCCAATGTGATCCTGCAACGCTTTCGAAAGGGCATCTGCCAGTAGCAATTCAAAGAGCGTCCGGGGTTGACACACACCGCCAAAGAGGATATGGGCGCATAGCTGCCCCAACCGCTGGCAAAAAAGTCCCCTATCGGGCACTCAACGGATGGCTGTTCCGCTCCGTCCCAATATATACGCAAAATTTGAAATCTCCAATTGCCGCTGGGAGTACACCATATGTGGTTGATACATCCGGGTCCTTCAATATCGGCAAGGGTGAACACTTCACCTGCTTTGATGGATATATAGGGGTTTACTTTCCAGCCTTTGCCCAGATCCCGCGCGGCATTGCCTGCAACGCCGTCTTCCACTTCACACATGGCACCCATTCCCTTGCCGCCGGTGAAGTTCTCCGCACTTATGGAGCGTGTCTTCGCATCTGAAAGCACAAATAAATCTTTCAAGCTACCTGATAATCTGTTTTTCATAAATCCTCCTTCGCGTCGCCTTTTGCTTTCGGCGACAACACCACTTTGCCCACAGGCTTGGACTCGTTTATATGATCTCCAAGTAGTCCTTGCTCGGCAGTTTCGGGAAGGGCGCACCGGGGTGGACTTGATACCAATATGCCACGGAGGCGATATCGTCCTGCAGAGGCAGGTATCTGCCGCCGTCGCGCCATCCAAGAGCTTGAATTGTGACGCGCAGATCACTTTCAAAGCGGATTGGGTCCACTAAATGCCAGCGATACAGGCCAAATCTCTGCTGGGATTTATAAAGCCCATCGGGCTTGATGACCTGACAAAGTCCGGCATAGGGTGTCGTGTAGACTTCATATTCGTGCGTGGCTTGGTTTTCAAAGTTGTACGACCCGCAGAAATAGTCCTCCGTGCCTGTACCGCAAATCGTCGGATACTCTTCGTCCCCGTCCATATAGAACTTGATCTCGCCCTCTCCCCACCAACCGCTGTTGTTCACACCCCAAGCCATATAGGTGCCGACAAACTGGCCTTTGCCGGATATACCATCCACAATTGTGTAGACGTCCTTGTATGGCAACGGATTTTGTCGGCGGAATTGAGCGTGAAAATACGCTGCGTTTTCAGGCACTTCCGTAAGCGTATAGTCGATTTGATAGAAAAAGACCTCGTCTTTTTCAGAAATGTTTTCCAAGGTGATTTTGCAATGCTTTCTAAAGGGCATCTGCCAGTAGCAGTTCAAAGAACGTCCCGGGTTGACACAGACGGCCAAAGAGGAAAGCGGTGCATAAGTGTTCCAACCGCAGGCAAAGAAATCTCCGATTGGGCATTCAACGGAAGGAAGCTCCGCTCCGTCCCAATATATGCGCAGAATTTGAAATCTCCAATTGCCATTTGGTGTGCACCAGATATGGTTGATGCAGCCGGGCCCTTCGATGTCCGCAAGCGTGATTTCAGTGCCCGCCTTGGCGTAAACGAAAGGATTTACCTTCCATCCCTTGCCAAGTTCACGCGCAGGCCCACTCGAGACGCCGTCTTCCACTTCGCACATGGCACCCATGCCCTTGCCACCGGTTATGTTCTCAGCGCAAATGGAACGTGACTTTGCGTTTGAAAGCATAAAGAGATTTTCAAGGCTGTTTGACAATCCGTCGTACATGATATTTCCCTCCTGTTATACATTTATGTCTGTAATATCGATAAGGATATCTCTATCCCTTGTACACTCTCCACTTGCGCAGGGATGCGCAGATAGCATCTATTGTCTCCAGAGGAACGCCTTCGTCCACCTCTGCGGAAAGCCCCAAGCCCCCCTCGGGCAAATAGAGTTTTTCCACCGCCTCTCTGATATGGTCATCTATATCTTTTCTTGAGGCAAAGGGGAACATCTGCCTGTCGAGGTCCAGATAGACACCGACCTTTCCCCTGCAAACACGCTGCAGATTGTCGATGCCGTTGGCCCTAAACTGCGGGTTGACCACATCGACACCGCACTCGACAAGGTCCGGTATTATCTCATATATCTGCCCATCGGTGTGCATATACACTTTTTTGCCCGCAGCTTTGATCGGCGCATACAGGGTCGCAAATGCAGGTTTTAGATATTTACGCCACTTTTCCGGCCCCATCGCCAGCCCATGCTGCATGCCGAGGTCGTCACCAAAGTCCATAATCCAATTTGTGTTCGTTTCAAGCCTTTTTAGAATAAGGTCTAAATTGTAATCTCTGACAATGTCAATGAGCATCTGAAGTTCCGGCGGTTCCTCTGCAAAATCTATCATCAACTCTTCAAAGCCGCGAAGATCGGCCAGGCGCAGATACATAAAGCCATGGGGGATGCCGTCATCTTGCGTGGGCGCCTTAAATGTTCTGACCATCTCCCTTTTTGGCAGGGGGTGTTGTTTGACTATGGAGTCATGTCCGTGTTTTATATTGCTCCACACATAGCCCCAAAGGTCGGTTTTATCCCCGAGGGCATAGCGGATATCCCCGTATTCATCATAGTTTTTCCGCTTGTGCTCAAGGTTTCCAAAGTATTCAGGGTATTTTTCTGCAATTTTTGCAAGCTCGTCTCTATAAATCATCCATGCGGCGGGCAAAACCCCCACGGAGGTCGGAATTTCCGATGGATATAGATACAGCATTGCCTTTTTGTAGTTTGTCATATTATCCCGCTCTCCCTTTTTCTCAATTCACAGTCATTATATAACATAAGGGCATATTGTTCAATCAGTAAAAAGGAAAATGCATTAAATATGCAAATTCGCCCAAAGAGTTCCTTCTTCGATGTGCTTTTCCGCCCCGGCTTGGTATTTTTGCTTGATATATAGAGTATGATTTGCTATAATCTAATGAATAAGTGTTCTTTAAAATGCATGTTTTGCGTCCCGTACGCAAAGCACACCCATTGTGCTCTTTGCTGTTTTGTTTTTTATAAGTCTTTTTTTAAGAGGTCATAAAATGATAAAAAAAATAAACTCGGCACTTGCATATCTGCGCGAGAAAAAGTGCCTTGTTGCACTCGGCACGGCCCTTTCCGTGATGTTCCCCGTTTTCTTAGCCATCAGTGCAGAGAACAACCACCTTCAAAGCCTGCCCGCTCTCCTCTCATTTCTAACAACGCAATTTGGTCCCTTTCTGTTCTCTGTTTTAATACTCGGCCTTATCTACACATCTGTGTTATTGCTCTTTGGCCGCGCATGGATTCCTGCAAGCATTATGGGTTTTTTCATATATGCTTTTTCTTATATCGAGTTTTACAAGTTCGACGCCTCGGGCAGTCATTTTTTGATATCCGATTTGTCCTTGGCACAGAACTTAGACGACATCTCGGGCTTCGCCCATATCAGATTGACGCCCTATATCATTGTGAATGCGCTTCTGTTGATTATATATATAGCAGCGCTATATGTATTTGCTCCACCGCTCAAAATCAAAATAAAGCTTCGCATTCCAATCGGCGTAGCGGCAACAGCTCTGAGTTTTTTAGTCCTCTTCACCTCCCTTTCAAGCCCGCTCTACAGGCTTTTCGGAGTGGACAATCAAATCGTGCACAATGCCTTTGTCGCACAGGCCAAATTCAAAGCGGATGGGCTTGTCTCATTTCTCTCGAGCGAGGCCTCTTACCTGTTCTCCAAAAGACCTTCAAAACCCAAAAACTACAACAAAGAGACCATACTTGACTTGCTTTTGCCACCAGCGGAGAACCCAAAGGGCATATCTCCAAATGTCATCGTTATTTTGAGCGAGTCCTTTGCCGATTTTAGACGCCTCTCCAAAGAGCTTGCACCGGACAGCGCCTATGAAAGCTTCGACAGAGCTTGTGAACTTGGGTTTTCGAGCACGGTGCTCATGCCGACATTTGGCGGCTATACCTGCCGCACCGAATTTGAACTGCTCGCAGGCTTGCCCATGGCGGCTCTGAACAACCCCGTCTTACCGCAGAAAATGTTTTCCCGCGATATCGGAGGCATTGCATCTCTGTTTTCAGACTACGGCTATAAAACAGTCTATATACACCCCTTTAAGTCCGATTTTTACGGCCGTGACCGCATATATCCCCATTATGGCTTCCAAAAGCTCTTGTTTTCAAAAGACCTCGACGATGGTCGCACCTTTCACGGATATACCGACGACGGCGTTGTCTTCGACGCTGCCTTAGAAGAAATTGTAAAAAGCGAGGAGCCCGCCTTTGTCTTTGTCACGACCATGCAAAACCACACCCCCTACAACGCATTTTATGACGGCATGACAAGTGAGCTCGAATATTTTCTGCGCGGGGTGGAGCACTCCGATGCAAGGCTTGGGGAGCTGTTAGACGCCATAGACAATCTGGAGGAGCCGACCGTTCTGCTCTTTCTGGGAGACCACTTCCCATTCTTTGCATTGAAGGGCAACACCTATCAACAGCAGGGTTTTGACAACACAAATTGCTATGAGCTCTTTGTCCAAAAATACTTCATCTACACAAACTACGAGAGCACATATGAGGCCTTTCCTCGGGACACCATATCCCTGTTTTATCTGCCCCACTGTCTGCTCTCCTTTGCACAACAGGGCAATTTGCCGAAATTCAGCACAACCATCCTCGCTGCCATGTCCCGCTCCCCTCTCTACACGAGCGCGACAGGTCAGGTGCTTGTCCCAAACGAAGCACTTGACGCCCTCACCTATGACAGGGTGCTTGGGCGCGGCTACACTGTGAGGCAGCCATGAGCGCTTTGATTTCCCCGGAAAACATAAAATTTGATGCCAAAGCTATTATGAAGCTTAGCTGGCCCATCTTTGTCGAACACGCTCTGGGTGCGACGGTGGGCCTTGCCGATACTGTCATGGTCAGCCATGTGGGAGACACGGCAGTTTCTGCGGTTGGCTTGGTAGACAGCATCAACATGCTGTTTTTATCCGTGTTTTTGGCGATTGCCACAGGCACGACAGTGGTCATCGCTCAGATGTACGGCCGTCGAGACAGAAAGGGCATATTGCGCTGCGTGGGACAGTCATCTCTGTTGATGACCTCCATCATGATCGTCGTTTCTTTGCTTGTGCTCTTGTTCAAAGGGCAGATCTTTGACTTGCTTTATCCGAGAGTCGAAACGGCGGTTCGGACAAATGGATTGAACTATTTTCTTGTGACTGCTGCTTCCTATCCCGCCATTGCCCTGTTTTCCAACTTGGCTGCCGTTTTTCGCGGCAAAGGTCATACCCGCATCTCCATGCAATCCTCTGTTGTTGTGAATATAATAAACATCTCCCTGAATGCCCTCTTCATATACGGCTTTAGCATGGGTGTTGTCGGCGCAGCTCTGGCCACAACCATTGCTCGGATAGTGGGCTGCCTAATTCTCATTGCCGCGGAAGTGCGAGAAGACGGTCGCCATGTCTTTTCCTTCGAAAACATGCGGCTTTCAAGAGATATCTTGAAACCCCTCTTGGGTGTCAGCTTGCCCGCAGGGCTTGACGCTCTGCTGTTTCAGTCAGGCAAGATCATCGTCTCTGTCTTCATCGGCATACTCTCCACAGGGGAGGTGTCCGCCCATGTGATTGCAGGTTCAACCTTTGGCATAATATCCATTCCCGGAAATGCGCTGGCGGTGGCCGCAACAACTGCAGGAGGTCAGTGTTATGGCGCGGGGCTGAAACGCCAGGCAAGAAATGTCGTTTTGCGATGTACATCTTATTCCACCGCACTGCTTGCCGTGATGTCCCTCATCCTGTATTTCCCCGCACCGCTGATCATCGGGCTCTATAACCCCACCAAGGAAGCTCTGCCCATCGCCATAAAGCTGTTTAGGCTCCTTCTGGTGATGATCCCCACTTTCTGGTCAACAGCCTTTGTGACCTCTAACGGCCTGCGCGCCGTTGCGGATGTCAAATTTGTCACTGCGGTTTCAGTGGTCAGCATGTGGACAATGCGCGTTTTTTCCGCGTGGCTCCTCGGCATAAAATTTGGCATGGGGGCATATGGCATAATGCTTGCCATGGGGCTTGACTGGGTGCTGCGCACAGCCTTTTATGTGCCGCGATTGTTTTTGAAAAAATCCCTGCGCACCGATGAGCCCATCGAATTGGACCCGGAGATCGTCGCAGGCGCTGCCGCTCTACCCTGTTCCGTAGAATAACCCCATTTTCAAAAGAGTGTATGCCATAGCGCGCAATAAAAACACAATGGAGGCAATCCCGATGAGACCATTTAAAAGCTTTGTTCTTATTCTGTGTCTTTTAACACTAGCCTTTTCCTTTTGTGGTTGCAGCATTGAGCTGAGGCCGACACAGGTCCCCACGACAACAACATCCCAAATGACAGTGCCAACAGACCCTCCCGACACGCAGGCACCCAAGGAGCTCTCGAATTTTCTCTTTTGGGAGGTCACTTCCAAAGACAGCTCAGGCAAACTCTATCTTTTGGGCTCCATTCACGTTGCCGATGAAAGCATCTATCCCTTTCCCGATACCATCATGTCAGCTTTTGATGAAAGCGATATCTTAGCCGTTGAGCTCGACATCGTCGCCCTTGAAAAAGACTTTGAGCAGCTCATGGAGCTCTCAGCCCTCATGGTCTATCCCGACTTCGGCAAAATCTCCGACCATATGCCCGCTGAACTGTATGAAAAAGCAAAAGCATTCCTCAAAGAGGCAAATGCTTATAATTTTGTATATGAGTATATGGTTCCCACCGCCTGGAACACCCTCATTGACGAAGTGATTGTAAAAGGCAGCGGCCTTGATTCCAAAAACGGTGTTGACCTTTATTTTTTAAACTTGGCAAAAAAGCAAAACATGCCGATCCATGAATTGGAAACAGCCAAGTTGCAATATGATATCCTCTTTGGCGTGCCCGAGGAGCTCACATATCTGTTCATAGAGTCGACAATTTCAAACAAGGACAAAGCTATTTCCGAGATGAGGCAGATGTATGACCTGTGGAAATCTGCGGATATAGTTGAGTTTGAAAAGCTTATCCTGGAATACCCCAAAGACCTGACTTCTGAATTGGATGAGATGTACCATTCCTACAACAAAGCCCTGGTAGAAGACCGAAACAAAGAGATGGCAAAGGCAGGCTCAGAGCTTCTCCTGTCAGGCCAAACGGTCTTTTATATAGTGGGCGCAGGTCACATGGTGGGACCAACCGGTCTCGTAACTGCCCTTGAGGACTATGGCTACAGCGTTGTCTTGAAGTAACGGTTTTATCATAAATGTGGGTCTTTGGAGATGATAACCTCAAAGACCCACATCAGTGCTTGTAATGTTATTTGCTTTACAGGTATGTTTCCCGTGTTGTTCTCAGTCTTGGAAACGCCTGTCCTTCCATCTTTCCAGCCAATACTCCATGCTCCAATGTATGCAGAATTGTTTCATGCCGAATATGAGCATATCCGAGGCAAGGGCATCCATTTCAGCCTGCGCCTGCGGGTCTTTGTGGTCTTTTTTGATGACCGACGCAAAGCGCTGCCATATGCGGGCTTTTTTGACCTCGTGCAGCTTGTCTTTGTCATCTGCCAGGCGTTCGGCTTCGTCAAACAAGATGTCCTGGCTCTCCAGAAATCCGGGTCGATTATAGGGCACGTCCACGAACAGATCATCCCCTATGTGCAAGCCCTCGTCCTCAAGCTCTTTTCTGTACGCATCGAAAATCCTCTCCATAACAGGAGCCGCCATGCCGTAAACTCCGACCAAAAACTCGGAGACCGGCAGCTCATCGTCGCAATATGGGTTCCACATGCTCTTTGCCAAGACATATGACTTCAGCTCCGCGCAGTACGCCCCGCGGGAGGTCACACCGCAACCATAGACACCGCAGATGCCGTTTTTGGCAAACAGCTCGTAGTTGGGCCTGAAAACATGATGTGTCGGATGAGGCAGCAAGAAAAAGGCATAGTTTGTCGGATAGTCAAAAATATACACATTTTTGACTATCTTTGTCCACTCGTTGAAATCTAAAATGAATTCGCGTTGAATGTGCCCGAGACCTTTGCTGCACTCTTCCAAAGGATGCAAAAAGCAGCTTCCGCCTGTGCACAAATGGATGATGACATTGTCCAGAGGCTTCGTATATTTAGGTGCTCGGCGGGTGTGGTTATAGGCATAGGTTTGGATAAAGGCTTTGGGATATTTCTCCTTTACCTTTGCGGCGATGGCGTTGACAAAGCGCATCAGTGTGCCTGCATTGCTCTCCTCTTCAAAGTCTACGGCGCGGCATTTTTCACATGTGCAGGGTGGCGCACCGTCATTTTGAGCCACGGGGACAATCGCCTCGGGATTGTATGCCAGGGCTTCCATCACCCTCTCCAAAGCTATTTCCAGCACCTCGGGGTTTGTCAGGCACAGCTGTGCAGCGCGACCGTCTTTGTCATAGATGCCCACTCGTTTTCCGTCTATCTCCGAAAAGAATTCCGGGTGCTCCTCAAAGAACTCGGATGGCGGCACCAACCTATCAAATGAGTGTCCGCCTCCCCAAGATGCTTTGCCGCCGTGTTTGTCGGTGACAGGGCCTGCATTCAAACGATTCCGAGCGGCAAAATCGCCATCTCTGGCTTCTATAAATCCGACACTGCGGTATTTAAATACGGGTGTAAACTGCTTGTCGAGCTCTCTTATGGCTAAGTTTTCTCTTTTTGGGACATGGCTGTGCTTTGGCGTAAACCACCTGCAGCCAAGCTCCTCTTCCAACAGGTCATAGACCGCGTATAGGGTTCCGCGCTCGCCGCTGCCCGCAAGCAAAACAGAGTCCCCCATGTTCTTGACATAGTATCCCTCTTCTTTGCAGACAGTCCAGTCGATGTCCAACCCCTCTGTTCTCTTGCTTTTTCCTACCCACAATTCCGTTTCGCTCACATCGGCATCATCGTCATATATGGGAAATTCCGCCCCTGTGATCTGCTTTAAAAAGTGTGCCAATTCCTGCGCGGCGTATGCAACGGCTTCGCCGCCCTGTGCGGATTTGACAATGCGATAATCCGTCATCTTGTCTTTTGCCAACGTCAGCATGCTTTTTCCTCCCTGATTCTAAACTTGCTTCACAGCTCCATGATTATAACACAATACAGAGCTCAAATTTCAAGTTTAAAAAATATTTTTAAAAAAAAGAGGAAAATCAAGAGAGCCTGCGTATTATATATAGAGAGCCGGATTTTAAGCCTAAAAAGCCAAAGGAGGAACCTGCCATGGGAGTTGGCGATCATCATATCCGAAAAATGCTGGAGGAACGAGAGCGGGCAATGCTTAGCCCCTTTGCCTCTTTTTCAGATGCGTCCACAGGGCGTGAGCGCCCTGAGCTTGACTGCCCCATACGCACATGTTTTCAACGGGATCGTGATCGAATCATCCACTCCAAGGCCTTTCGCAGGTTAAAACACAAAACACAGGTCTTTCTCTCCCCCGACGGCGACCATTATCGGACAAGGCTCACGCACACTCTGGAAGTCTCCCAAGTGGCTCGGACAATTTCTAGGGCTCTCAACCTCAACGAAGACCTGACCGAGGCGATAGCGCTGGCCCATGATCTGGGGCACACGCCCTTTGGCCATGCCGGCGAGCGCGCCCTTTCGGAGATCTCAAGCCTTCCTTTTCGACACAATGAAAACAGCTTGAGGGTAGTGGACATCCTCGAAAACAACGGTCTCGGGCTCAATCTCTGCCGCGAGGTCCGAGACGGCATTCTCCGCCACACGGGGCCGCAAAAACCCGGTACCTTTGAGGGCATGGTTGTCGCCCTTGCCGATCGCATCGCCTATATCCACCACGACATAGACGATGCTGTGCGCGCGGGGATTTTCTCCGAAAAAGACATACCCTCCCCTTTGAGGGATGTGCTGGGAGATGTGACCCATGACCGCATCAACAACATGATTTTGGACGTCATAGAAAACAGCGGGCCAAGGGGAGACGGCTTTGCCGTCACAATGTCCCCCGCAATCGGTGCCGCCACAAACGAACTGCGCGATTTCATGTTTGAGAGCATCTATAAAAACTCCGTTGCCAAGAGCGAGGAGTCCAAGTCCAAGCTCATTTTAGAAGAGCTCTACAGGTATTTTTACAAACACCTTGAACTGCTGCCTGAGATGTTTCTCTCCCTGCTTTCAAGCTCCACGCCTCAAAGAGTGCTTTGCGATTACATCTCCAGCATGACAGACAGATATGCGGTGGAGACATTCAAAAAAATCTATATACCTCAGAGCTGGCATGTTTTATAATCAAAGACAACCGCATCTAACACACAACTGACACCACACTTCAGAACGGAGGGCGCATGGCAAGATTTGATGATTATTTCATAAGATCGCTCTCTGAGCGCGCCGAGCGTGTTCGTAATAAGATGGTGGATTCCAGCGT
>CAYTOF010000026.1:14920-15247 GCA_964439435.1 uncultured Oscillospiraceae bacterium | reverse complement strand
GCTCTCTGAGCGCGCCGATTTATTTGATATCGTGTCGCGCTATACCGCTTTGAGCCAGCGCAGCGGGCGGTTTTGGGCGCTGTGTCCTTTTCACAGCGAAAAAACACCTTCCTTCACCGTCTCCCGCGAAATGCAGCTCTATCACTGTTTTGGCTGCGGCAAAGGCGGCGATCTCTACAATTTCATAATGGACATAGAGCGGCTTGACTTTCCCGAAGCCGTTGAGTTTGTCGCCAACCTATACAATGTGGAACTGCCCGGAGATGACTACGAACACCGATTTACAAACAAAAGCAGACTGCTCCTGGTCAACACGGAGGCCGCGCG
>CAYTOF010000026.1:11907-14910 GCA_964439435.1 uncultured Oscillospiraceae bacterium | reverse complement strand
ACACCTGTTTGTCCGCCCCGGAGGGGGAAAAAGCACGCCAATACATCCACCGCCGCGGCTTGAGCCCCGGCATTGTCAGGCGTTTTGGGCTCGGATACGCCCCCGCCTCTTGGGACAGCCTGCACAAGCACCTTATCTCCAAGGGTTTTACAGATGCAGAGATGCTTGAGGCAGGACTTGTCCGCAAAAGGAAAAGCGGCAAAGGATACTACGACAACTTTCGAGACAGGCTCATGTTTCCAATCATAGACACAAAGGGCAAAGTCATAGGTTTTGGCGGCAGAACCCTTGACCCGGAGGACAAAAGAAAATATTTAAATACAGAGGCCACCCCTATCTTTTCTAAAAAAGACACCCTCTATGCCTTCAACCTGGCCCGAAAGAGCGGCTCAAAGAACCTCATCTTGGTCGAGGGCTATATGGACGCCGTCTCCCTGCACCAGGCGGGTTTTGCCAACACAGCCGCGGCCTTGGGTACCGCCCTGACACCCGAACAAGCCCGCATGATAGCCAAGAGCTTTCCTGAGGTGGTCATCGCATTTGACACAGACAGTGCGGGCTCCGCAGCTGCCGACCGCGCCATCGAAACGCTTTCCGCATGTTCCCTGGCAGTAAAACTCCTGCGAGTACCCGGCGGCAAAGACCCCGATGAGTTTATACAAAAAAACGGCGCTTCTGAGTTCGCCCGCATCCTTGAAAAAGCGGATGAGCAGATGGATTTTCGTCTTATGCGAGCTAAGTCAGGCCTTGACTTAAAAACCGAAGAGGACCGTATCAAATATGTCAACGCCGCCCTGGAGCTCCTTTCGAGCGTGAGAAGCAGGATTGACCTCGAAGTGTATGCCGGCAGAGTTGCCGATGAGGCCAATATCACAAGGGACATCATCATCAAAGAGGCGTTGGCGCTCCGCCGAGAAAAACACAAAAAAGAACATAAAAAGCAGCACAGCACGGATATAAACCCCGACAGGCTCATTCAACCGCCGCGGGAGAGCGGAGTGCGCTATGCCGACCCTGCAAATGCACGGGTTGAGGAAAGCCTCATCTCCCTCCTGTCGCGTCATTTCGAGCTCATACCTAAGGCCGAAGGCCGTGTAAAGCCCGAACACTTTACATCAAGTGAGCTCGGTGAGATATATGCATCTCTTTTGAAAAAAGCCGAGGAAAACACCGACAACATGATAACCGCCTTGTCAGGAGAACTCTCTCCGACGCTTATGGGGTTGTACAGCGGTGTTCTGGCCCGCGACCTTCCCCATTTAGCCCCTGAAAAGGAGCTTGAAGACCTGCTGACCCACATAGAACAACGCGCGGCTCCGAAAACGGACCCGTTGCTGGCAATAAGGGATTTAAAACGAAAAATGCAAACCAATGAGAGCGAGGATATCGATGGAAGAGAATAAAACAAGTGTTATAAGAGACCTTTTGGAACAGGGTAAAAAGAACGGCAAGCTGAACTATAAAGAAGCGACGGAGACCATGTTGGAGGCAAACTACGATGCCGATGCCATAGACAAGTTTTTTGACAAGGTCGAAAAACTCGGCATTGAGCTCACCCTCGAATACGGCGAAGATGAGGATATGGACGTGCGCGAGGGTGTCACCATCGAAAATGCACCCGCCGAAGACGAGGACGACACCTCTTTCATGGAAAATCTCGCCATAGATGACCATGTGCGCATGTACCTGAAGGAGATCGGCAAGGTGGACCTCCTCTCCGGGGAAGCCGAGGTAGAGCTTGCCCACCGCATGGCCTCCGGAGACGAAGAGGCCAAAAAAGAACTGGTCGAGGCAAACCTCAGGCTGGTGGTGAGCATTGCCAAGCGCTATATGGGCAGGGGCATGCACTTTTTGGACCTCATTCAAGAGGGCAATCTGGGGCTTATAAAGGCTGTGGAGAAATTCGACCACACAAAGGGATATAAGTTTTCCACCTACGCCACCTGGTGGATTCGCCAGGCCATAACCCGAGCCATTGCCGACCAGGCGCGGACAATCCGCATACCCGTCCACATGGTGGAGACAATCAACAAAGTCGTGCGTGTTTCGCGTCAGCTTCTCCAAGAGCTAGGCCATGACCCCTCCCCTGAGGAGATAGCCGAGGAGATGGACATGCCCGTAGAGAAGATCCGAGAGATAATGAAGATTGCCCAAGACCCCGTGTCCCTCGAAACACCCATCGGTGAGGAGGAGGACAGCCATCTTGGCGATTTCATCCCCGATGATGATGTGCCCGAACCCGCAGAGGTGGCAAGCTTTCTCCTGCTGCGTGAACAGCTCAAGGACGTGCTCAAGACCCTGACTCCCAGAGAGGAAAAGGTCTTGCGGCTCAGATTTGGTCTGGATGACGGACGCAACCGCACCCTAGAGGAAGTCGGCAAGGAGTTCAATGTCACCCGTGAGCGCATCAGGCAGATAGAGGCCAAGGCTCTGCGCAAGCTGCGTCACCCCAGCCGCTCCAAAAAGCTCAGGGATTTCCTGAACTAAAGCATGCCATGGCCTGACCTGTTACTGCATCAAATGCAAATCCGCTCAAAGGAGCACCCTGCCCTTAACAATCGGCTAAGACACAAACAAGCACAACCGTCAAGAGTGAATCAAGAGACGGTTGTGCTTTTCTTTGTTTAAAATACAAAACGGGCAAAGATTGTGGAAGCGGGGGAATTTTGATATAATAAAGCAAAATTGTGGGGTGATTGTTCAATTGAATATCAAGCTGAAGATAGTCCTTTCATCAATCGGGAGCGTGCTTTTTGCCATCCCATTCTATATAATTGTACACGAAGGCGGACACGCTTTGGTGGCGCTCTCCTGCGGCGCCAAGATCACGGCCTTCAGTGTTTTCGGAGCCTATATGAGCTATGAGGGAGCTTCATTTAGTACTTTCGCATTTTCCCTGTTCAATGCCGCCGGTATGTTGTTTCCCGTTTTTATCTCAATTGTCTATATGCTCCTCTACAGCTCCCGCTCATCTTGTATACTTTACAAAATCTTTTCTTTTGT
>CAYTOF010000026.1:2882-11897 GCA_964439435.1 uncultured Oscillospiraceae bacterium | reverse complement strand
TATTCTCGCCTGGGTTTTTCTCCCTATACTCTATTTGTTTAAAAACGCACCGGCAAATGAGGATGTCACCAACTTCATAAGCAACTCAGGACTGAACCCCATAACAGTGACCGCCGCAGCGGCGGTGTTGTTTGCAATCAACGTCCTCATCGCTTGGAAGAAAAAGATAATTCAAAATTACTACCTCACATTGAAGAGCGCTTGGCGAAAGACATCAACAAAAAAACAAAACCAAATTTAGTCGATTATTGCAGCTTTTGACAGCAAATGAGATCCGTATAAATGACAATGCAATGTGGTTAATGCAATGTGGTTTGGGCATCTTTTTATAAAAGATGCTTTTTTGCTTTCAGATTATAATAAAAGTGGTTTCACACTTTCCACAGCTCCGCTTGCAGCTGTTCTCTTTCGTCATACTGCAAACTTTGCACAGTGTTGTTGCTTTTTCAAAACAACCTCTCATTTAAAATTGTCTTTTGTCTTTGTGCGGTGATAGTGGTATAATATACTTATAAATATATCAAAGAAAACACATAGGTGACCAAATGAAAAAACCTGTTCTGCTCGTCATAATGGACGGCGTAGGCATTTCAAAGACAGGCATCGGCGATGCGGTGAGCGCCGCCCACATGCCCACATATCAAAGGCTCAAGGCCACTTGTCCCACAACGACACTCAAAGCCCACGGCGACGCCGTCGGCCTGCCCAGTGACGAGGATATGGGCAACAGCGAAGTCGGGCACAACGCCCTTGGCTGCGGCCAGATATACTCCCAAGGCGCAAAGCTCGTCAACGAATCCATCGCCACCGGGAAAATCTTCGAGTCCGAAACCTGGCATGAAATTGCCGACCGCTGCCGCAAGGGCGGCACCCTGCACCTGCTCGGCCTCTTGTCTGACGGCAATGTTCACTCAAATATCAACCACCTTTACGCCCTTATAAACCGCGCAAAGCAGGAGCAAGTGGCCCGCGTGCGCATACACATCCTGCTGGATGGCAGGGATGTGCCGGCTCTCAGCAGCACTGAGTACACAGCCGCTCTGGAGGATATGCTCCTCTCGGTAAACGACGCGAGCTTCGATGCTAAAATCGCCTCCGGTGGGGGCAGAATGAACATAACCATGGACCGCTATCAGGCCGATTGGGATATGGTCAAACGCGGCTACGACACCCACGTGCACGGACTTGGCAGGCGCTTTAAAAGTGCCGCCCAGGCCATAGAGACCTACCGCAAAGAGCTTTCCTGTATCGACCAGGACTTGCCTGCATTTGTCATTGAGGACGAAAACGGCCCGCTCGGCACCATAGAAGACGGTGACTGCGTAGTGCTGTTCAACTTCCGCGGTGACCGTTCCATCGAGATCAGCATGGCCTTTGAGTATGACGACTTCACACACTTCAATCGAGGCAACCGCCCGAATGTGTTTTTCGCGGGTATGCTGAGCTATGACGGGGATTTGAACCTGCCCAAAAATTACCTGGTGCAGCCTCCCTCCATAAAAAACACATTGTCGGAGCTGCTCATCGCGGACAACATCTCCCAATACGCTGTGTCCGAAACACAGAAATTCGGCCATGTGACATATTTTTGGAACGGCAACCGCAGCGGCAAGTTTTCGCAAGCCCTTGAAACATACAAAGAAATCCCCTCCGACCGCCTTTCCTTTGATGAGCGGCCGTGGATGAAATGCGCTGAGATAACCGATGATGTCATCGCAGCTCTCCGCTCGGGTAAATACGATTTTGTGCGCTGCAACTTTCCAAACGGCGATATGGTCGGGCACACAGGAAACTACGACGCGGTGATTGTCGCCATGAGCGCCCTTGACCTCGCCCTGACCAGGCTCGAAAAAATCTGCACTGAGCTCGGCGTGACGCTGCTCATCACAGCCGACCACGGCAATGCCGATGAGATGCTTGAAAAAAACAAAAAAGGTGAACTTGAACCTCGTACAGCCCACTCTCTAAACCCCGTGCCGTTTATCATCTGCGGTTTGGAGGATGTCCGATTTGCCAAAGGCCCCTTTGGCCTTGCCAATGTGGCGCCGACCATAGCCAAGCTCTTTGGCTTGTCCGCGCCGGAGTGTTGGGAGAGCAGTATCATAGAGTGATTTAACCAATTTAGGGATGGAGGATAAATATGAAAACACTGATTTTCAACGGAAATGTCATAACCCCATGGCGCATTTTAAAAGAGGGTTATGTATACTTTGACGACGCCACAGGGCTCATCGAAGATGTCGGTGTCGGCCCCGTCGGCGATATAGAGGCAGATGTGCGCATAGATGCTAAGGGCAACTATATCTCTCCGGGTTTTGTCGACATACATACCCACGGTGGCGGCGGCTATGACTTCATGGACGGCGATGTGGAGTCTTTTTTGGGAGCTTCAAAGGCCCATCTGAAACACGGCACCACAACAATCGTCCCCACCACCGTCAGTTCCACCAACGAGGCTCTGTATCCCGTGTTCGAAGCCTTTGAAAAGGCCAAAACACTGGATACTGACTGTGCAGAGCTCTTTGGTCTGCACCTTGAAGGGCCCTATTTCAACATAGAGCAAAAGGGCGCTATGGACCCCAAATATGTGCGCAATCCGGACAAAGAGGAGATCTATGACCTTTTGGACCGCAGCGACCACATCGTCCGTTGGAGTCTGGCTCCCGAGCTGGACGGCGCTTTAGAGATGGCACGTCTTTTGCGCAACCTGGACATCATCCCCTCAATGGGACACACAATGGCGGTCTACGAGCAGGCAATCACAGCTTATGAAAACGGCTTTTCCCTCTGCACGCATCTTTACTCCGCGATGTCGGGTGTGCGCAGGATAAACGCCTTCCGCCACGCAGGCGTTGTCGAAACAGCCTTTATCATCGACGACATGGATGTGGAGATAATAGCCGACGGCGTGCACTTGCCTGAGACACTTTTAAAGCTCATCTTCAAAAACAAAGGCCCCTCACGCATCGCCTTGATCACCGACTCCATGCGAGCCGCAGGACAGACAAGCGGCACAAGTGTGCTGGGCGACAAGGAGACAGGCTTGCCCGTCATCATAGAAGATGGCGTGGCCAAACTTGCAGACAGAAGCGCCTTTGCCGGAAGTGTCGCCACAACAGACAGACTTGTGCGGGTCATGCGCGACGTCGCAGGTGTGACCATCGAAGACGCCGTGCGCATGATGACCACCACCCCCGCCCGCATCATGGGCATGAAGAACAAGGGCAGACTGGCCCCCACCTTTGAGGCGGATGTCCTTGTCTTTGACCAAAATATCGACATGAAATATGTCTACCGTGCAGGCAAACTAAAACACAGCATTTGAAACTAAATATACACATGTCAAGGAGGAACTATGGCTATCTATTTGGAGTCGCTCACCGAGCTGGAGCGCGAAATCATAACCGAGCTGGAAAAGTTGCACATATACGACTGTCATGAGCATCTGCCCCCGGAGAGCTCACGGCTGAAAAGCGAACCCGATGCCTTCACACTGTTTTCCCATTATTGCCAACACGACCTTTACAGCGGTGGGCTTGACAAGCCCACAATGTCCAAAATTCTGTGGCACCCCGGTGACATCGACTGGAAATGGCGTACCTTTGAACCCTTTTACAAACAAATGAAGGACACAAGCTATTGTCGCGCGGCGCACATAACCCTCCAACATTTCTACGGCGAGAGCGAACTCACGGCGGAGAATGTACACGCCGTCACGGAGAGAATCCGAGCAAACAACACGCCGGGACTGTACAACCGTGTTTTACGGGACGCCTGCAAGATCATAGCTTCCATCAACTGCGACGGTCCACTGGAGGACACGCACAACGGCCAAATCAGGCAACTCGCACGCATTTTGGAGCCGCCGACCAGCTATGCCGAAATCGAGAAGCACTATAAAAAAGACGGCAAGCTGCCCGAAGACATTGACGGTGTCTTGGCAGTTCAAAACGACTTTGTAGCCGACATAAAAAAGCGCGGCGCCGTGGGCGTGAAATACATGGCTTTTTACATTGACGGCGCGACCAAAGCGGATGCAGACCGCGTTTACAAGGAGCTTTTGGCCAATCCCGAGCTCAAGCTGCCTCGCCGCAACGCCCTGGCGGAGTATCTCTACACCAATGCCTTACGCCATGTCCACGACAGCGGGCTCATCAACTGCATGCACACAGGCTATTGGAACGACTACCGCGAGCTGTCCCCTGCCAACCTGCTGCCCTTTATCATGGCAAACCAAGATGTGAAAATCGATCTTTTTCATGTGGGATACCCCTATGTAAGGGAGGCGATGATGCTCGGAAAAGTCTGGCCCAATATCCGCATGAATATGTGCTGGACATATCTGATAAGCGAACACTTTGCCTATGATGCCCTCTATGAAATGCTGGAACTCCTGCCCGACAACAAGATCTTTGGCTTTGGCGGAGACTACTATGTTGTGGAAAAGGTGTTCGGACACCTGACCATGGCGCGAGAAGTCATAGCGCGGGTGCTTGCCAAAAAGGTCACGGAGCGCCGCATGACCCTTGAGCGCGCCCTCGAACACGCACGGAAAATGCTCTATCAAAACCCCAAGGATTTCTACGGATTTGACGACTAACCCCCGCAAACAAAAGGACTAAAGACTTTGGCTTAATAGTAATACGGAACAAAACTCCTTATCAATATTAAGCTGACGGTTTCTGGTGAATACGAAAAGTCCGTCTGACTTCCTAACAGGAGGTTTGGACGGACTTTTGCTATTTATATTATATATTGGAAACTTGGCTATGAACAAGCTATTATCTTGCGCGTTTAATATGGACACCGCCTGCGTGGAGCTGAAGTATGCTGATGGCAGCACTTTGGGCACTCAATAGCTGCTGTGGTCTTTCAAGCCTCGGCATTCTTCGATAAGCGATTTGCTGGCAAACCATGTCAAATTATGGTAATATATTATGGAAATATAGACACAAAGCATATCATTCTGATTGGAGAGGACATATGATGGAACTGCACAATGACACTGCACCAAACTACCGGCCGCTGTTGTTGCTGCGCAACATAAGTTATCCAACCTATCAGCTTTATGCCAGAGCAGGAGGAACCGGTAAAGACCCGAAGACTGTTCTCAAAATAGTTATTTTAGAAACACTGGCCTGGCTACGCCAGCGATTCAGAGAATTTGAACTGCCGTCAGAATTGGACAAGCCTCACCCCGATGAATATGAGCAACTAAAATTTTCGGATTTAAGCTCCTTCCATTTAAACATGGGGTATAAGCTTGTCGTGATATGGCTGCCCGAACAAAAGATATGGACGCTGCAGTTGACTGAACCGGACTTAGGCCCGCAGCCGGGGATGCCGAGTCAACCGCGTCCGCCGGTGCCGGGTCGGCTCTTTGAAACCAACATAACATATGGCATCAAAAAAAGTATTGTGGAATGTGGATTTAAAACCGTCGTGCATGAGCCGCACGGGACAAACGTGTTCTGCGAAGTATTCCGATTGGCATTTATTAAGAACCTTGCGCGCAATCCGCTGGTCGGACTGGAGCAAGTGTGGAAGCTTCAGGACATGCCGCATGAGCTTTCGGATGCGGAAAAAATCCGGAAACTGAATAAGTGGCTCAAAGATTCAAGGCGAACCATGCCCGCTCTCATTTTCGCTGATTACGAAGAACCCCAAACCTTATCCGACATACAGCAGCTGGATCGGTTGCCTGCGGTGACGAGCCGTCAACGTACACATCTGCCGTTCCTGAAAGAAACCCTTCCTGTGCCCGCAGCACAAACTGCGCCTACCTATCGTTACTTTGAAGATATCTCCGTTTTTGCTCGATACCGCATGGGCTACGCTCAGTTTTTTATTCTTCCGTCCTCCCAGCGCGAGAATTTTAACAACCGCACAAATCGAATCGTTGAAAACGGCGAAATCGCAGTCATTGAACCGGATTCGCTCGGGGGAAAAATGACCCGGTATCCGTATATTCCTGCAGCTTACGCGCGCGGTAAAAAGCTTAAAGAGCTGGACGAGTTTATACAAAACTATCCCAAAGGAAAGAGCATTAACTTTGGCGATTGCGTTTTTGTCCCTGAGGCACGCAAGCTGGAACGTGAAAACATTTTAGGAAAACATCGCACCAAAGAGAATCTCGTCGAGTACTATGAGGAACGGATAAGGGAGAACCAACACAAGCATGAGGCGGCGTTGTCTAAGGAGCGGGAAGATTGTGAAACAGCTAAGAGACGTGTTGAGAAGCTTAAACTTGAGATAACCAAGTTGGCAGAGGACAAAGAATGCCTAAATCTCCAAATTGCAAAACAAAAGAAGAGTATAGCGCAGGCAGAAGAACGTCAACACCGGTTGGAGACACGCATAGAATGGAATAAAAACTTACCGAAAACACCCAAGGAGGTATCGGCGTGGGTAGCGCGGGAGTTTGACGGACGGATGCTTTTTCACGAGCGTGCCAAAGATGAATTGAGCAAGACTGATACAAACAAAGTCGACATGGCGCAAATGTGCAATGCGCTTGAATATCTTGCCGTTGAGTACAGGGACGGGCTGACCGGTGTGATCGACGAACACGAGCGTGATCTGCGCTGCTCGGACAATTACGGTCGGCCTTTTGAGGTGACTCCCATCAATAGCGAGACTATACTTATGTTCAAGCAAGATTATCACGTCAAATATCGCTCCGGAAACACAGGTCAATCGCGGGAAAGAGCGCTGGATTTACACCTTAAGATAGGCAATGACTCGGAAAATCTGCTGCGGATATATTTCTTTTACGACAAAGAGCTCAAACTTATTGTTGTGGGGTCTTTGCCGCTGCATTTGAAAACAAAAAGTTATAGATAACATTTGGGTGGAGAAGAAATGAACGGATCACAGATGATCTCACGGCAGGAGTCGAGCTTTTTCGCTATTGATAATTTCAACGACCTTAAGCGGGCGCTTGTAAATACTCTCGAGCGCTATAAGGGGTGGTTACACGGAGTGCTCGGCTCCGCTAAGGCGGTTAAGGTTGAGCCAGCCCGCCTGCGCAAGGAAATTGATGAGCACCGCAAGGATATCAAGCACGCTTTCGCTCGAGGATAATGTCGAGGGCTATATGGTACCGAAGCTCTCCGGCGCGGCAGCGTAGATGGCACAGGCTATAGATTAGCTTGAACTGCTCGGTGTTGATGTTGAAGAGCTTGAAAACGGGATGCCGCAAGCGATGTGTGAGTTGGAAGTGCCTGACTTCAATCAAGTCCGGCGGAAAGCGGCAGCAAAAAACCAAGCTTTATTTCAGCTTCGTGGATGAGGTTGATGTTCCTGTAATTTCCGACCTGATTATTATAGAAACTACCTATGGCCGCAGAAAAACGGCGTGACCCTGCGGTCACACCGTTATCTGCGGCAAAATAGTTACTTGTCACTATTTTGTTTTCCCTTTTAGTCCTTTATTTGTATTGTTTATATGAAGCCCTTACCCACATGGGGCTTACAGTCAAAGGTGTTTCAGGGCTCATTCATACCCCTTGCCGATAAGATATCCTGCCGCCAGGTCCATGCGGTTTGTCAAAATCACATCCATGCCCTGCTTGAAATAGGTGTCCATCTCTCCGGCATCATCGCAGTAAAACAAATTTACGCGTATGTCATTTGCATGCAGAGCCCGGATCAGCTCCTTGTCATAAAGTCCGCTCTTGACCTGAACACAAAAACAGTCATATTCGAGAGCTTGCGCCAAAATCTCCTGCGGAGCGCTTCGTTGCTGTATTGCATTGCGCCTGATATGGGGGGCAATGGACTTCATCCAATGGAGCTCCGAGGGCTCTCCCGAAAGATAAACCCGCTCCTCTATGCCAAATCTCTCCGCCAGCGCGACAATCTCCCTCACAAGGTATCCGTTTTCCCCAGCTTCTTTCAAGTGTATGTTCATCTCCACCCTGTCGCAGGCAAAGAGAGAAAACACCTCTCGCAGCGTGCAAAAGGGCACCTGCCAGCCTTGTTCTGACATGACCAAGACGTTTTTGATCTGCTTGCGCGTCATCTCCGAAATACGCCCTTCAAACTCCGAGAGCTTTTCCAGCTCATCGTCATGGGAGATGATCAGCTCCTTATCCGCTGTCAACCTCACATCAAATTCAATCTCGTCCGCCCCCAGCGCGACAGCCGCAGCAAAGGACGGCAATGTGTTTTCCGGCACCAAGGGCGGAATACCCCTGTGTGCGCAGAAAGACGGCCTCAAAGACGTTATCTCCACATTGCCCACCACCCTATTTTTGGTTTGTGCGCTTATTATACTACATTTTTTACTCTTTGTCCTAAAATTTTGAATATTTATATTCCTTTTTCTTATTTTTAGGGGACAAAATTCAAATCAAAGGCATGAAAAGTTGGAGAGCCTCTTTTAATACCTGTTTTGTAAAAAGAGCAATTGCTTAGAAAACAAAAAGAATTTTGACACAGATGGGAGAATATGCTATTATTTGCATATGCAATCAAAAGAACCATTAAAAGGGATTTTTTAAAGATGAAAAAAATAGCGTTTTATGACACGAAACCCTATGATAAAATACACTTCGACAAACTTGCCGTGTCTTTTGGCTTTGAGCTTTTGTATATCGAAAGCAAGCTCAACGCCCACAGCGCGATCATGGCAACGGGTTGTGAGGGTGTCATCGCCTTTGTGAACGATGACATAAATGCGGAGACAATAGATATTCTCTATGAAAACGGCATAAGGGTGCTGGCAATGCGAAGTGCCGGCTATAACAACGTGGATTTTAATGCGGCATACGGAAAAATCCATGTCTTGAGAGTGCCCGCATATTCTCCCCATGCCGTTGCGGAACACGCCATGGCGCTGATACTCTCCCTTAACCGCAAAATACACCGCGCCTACAACCGCACTCGGGAGTTCAACTTCTCCTTGGCGGGGTTGACGGGCTTTGATCTGCACGGCAAAACCATCGGTGTAGTGGGCACAGGCAGGATAGGCCGCGTGTTGGGTCCCAAGGGTCTTATGCCAAACCCAAAGAG
>CAYTOF010000026.1:0-2872 GCA_964439435.1 uncultured Oscillospiraceae bacterium | reverse complement strand
TGTTCATCGACATCTGCCGTAACTTTAGCATAAAAGTGCTCGCATATGACCCCTTCCCCTCGGATGACAAGAGCATCAACTATGTCTCTTTCGAAGAGCTAGTGGAGAGCGCCGACATCATTTCTCTGCACTGCCCCCTGACAAAAGACACCTATCACATGATCGACTCCGAAGTTTTAGAGCGCACAAAGCAAGGTGTCATGATCATCAACACCTCCCGCGGTGCCCTGATAAATGCGGAGGCCTTGATAGAGAGTTTGAAGAACCACCACGTGGGCTCTGTCGGGCTGGATGTCTACGAAGAGGAATCGGAGCTGTTTTTTGAAGATTTTTCGGGCGACATCTTGGAAGACGATGTTTTGGCCCGGCTTTTGTCCATGCCCAATGTTCTGGTGACAGGTCACCAAGCTTTTTTAACGCGTGAAGCGCTGGCAAATATCTCCTTCACAACGCTTTCAAATCTAAAAGAGTTTTTCGACGGCGGCCCTCTGAAAAACGAGGTCTGTTACAGCTGCATCAAGTTTAACACATGTGACTTTTCCCATTCTGAGCGCTGTTTTTAAAGCGGTGAGCAGGGCAAATGGCCCATCGCTTTCTGATTTTCTCGGCTTTTAGCCGTATCTATCCATAAAAGGAGACCTAATGTGAAAAGACGGATTATTGCTATCGTGTCTTTCCTCCTTGTTGCCACCATCGCCATGGGCGCATCCGCCATTGGTTTTGGCAACATGATACTGTGTAATGACGGCGCGGGCCTCTCCCGCCCTGTGCTGACCGATGAATGCCTTTCGAGTTCTTTGGATTATACAAGCACACAAAGCCCACAAGATGACATCCCGTGCGTCGGCACCAATAAAAATATAAAAGTAAACTCTCAAAACAAAAGTTGTGGGACAAGATTTTTGAACGCTTTGTTTGAAGCCTTGGAGCTTTTCACAGCCTCTGAAAAACTCAACACGCAGACATCGGCACCGAGCACCACAGCGCCCGCAGTGTCAACAGTGCCTGCAACACCGCCGCCCGCCACTTCCGCCCCACAGACACAAATAACCACATCACCGCCGATGACAACCATCCCTCAAACGACCGCTCCGCAGACAACAGCGCCGGCAACCCTGCCGCCCCCTGTCACCACAAGCTCTGCCACAAGCACGACTGCGGCAACAACCAAGCCCCAAACCACCACGCCGCCCCCGGCAACAACCACAACGACAACGAGCTCACTTTCCTTCGAGCAACAGGTGGCGGAATTGGTAAACGTTGAAAGAGCCAAGGCAGGGCTTGCACCTCTGACGCTTGACATTGCGCTGTCTGATGTGGCAAGGCTAAAAAGCCAAGATATGGCTGACAACAAATACTTTGACCACAACAGCCCGACTTACGGTTCGCCCTTTGAGATGATGCGGCAGTTTGGAATCTCTTATCGCTGCGCAGGGGAAAACATCGCCTATGGCTATACAACGCCCGCATCCGTCATGAAAGCGTGGATGAACTCCCCGGGGCACAAGGCCAATATCCTAAATCCCAATTACACGAAAATCGGTGTGGGCTATACTACACCGGGGCATTACTGTACACAGATGTTCATCGGCTGAACTTTTCGCACATAAAATAAGAGCATATAAGCTGAACCCCCCGCTGATCTTTCCTTGATCAGCGGGGGCTATCTATCGTACATTTCGGTGTTTGTCCTATTTCCTTATTTCACACCCAGGGCAAAGAGATACTCGTCAACCGTCTGCCCCACCCTGTCCCGCACGAGGCTTTCGGGATCGGCTGCGATGTGACCTTCTCTCACTTTTGTGTACTGCGCGGGCATGAACTGGCTCAAAAGCGACAGGGGTATGCCTGTTTTGTTGAGATTTGATATCAACATATCCTGCGCATCCTTCACATTTTGATCGGCGCCATAATACCTTGAGCGGTCTGAATAGCTGTATTTGCGCTTAAAGGCGCGCTCAGCCTCGGTTCCTCGATAATACTTTGCCCAGTTGTTCGGATTTTCGAGCATGGCTCTCTCAAGCACCGCGTCCCAATCAGAGGCCGTGAGTTCCGGGTGCATGGCCACGATCTCGCGCTCCATATGGGAGAGGGCATACATGGCCTCTCTATATGCAAAGGTGAGCCCGGGCCCCACTTTCAAAATGGCAATGCCATCGGCAACCATCTCTTCCAAGTGATATTTTGTCTGATAGTCCGTGGAGTGCCCTTCAAAGACAAGCCCATCATAGTTTTTCAATGCGGCACACAGTTCCACCGCCGCATCCCTGTCGTATTCCAGCACCGAGTCGTCGCCAAACTCCACCCCGGGTTGAACAACCACGCCAATGACGCGTTCCCAGGCGGCGAGCTGCCCCGCGGCTTCAAAGGCGCTGCGGAAAGCCTCCACACTTGCCTTGAAATCCTCAGGACTGGTGACGGCCACACCGTGTTCCTCGCTTGCACCTCCGGGCACGGGGACTTCGCTGCCTATGATGTAGACAGGACGCGGCGCATCAGGATGTTTTTTCGCATATTCCTCATAGCCCGCCTCCGCCTGTCTTGCAAGCTCCGCTCCCC
Source organism: uncultured Oscillospiraceae bacterium (assembly GCA_964439435.1). GTDB lineage: Bacteria > Bacillota > Clostridia > Oscillospirales > QAMX01 > CAYTOF01. Next base: position 313 of record CAYTOF010000026.1, on the reverse strand, counting down.
TCCTTGCGATGACCTCATCGGCAAGGCGTGCATTTTGGTCGTCCGAGGCCAGGCGCATGGAGGTGTCGATGTGGATCTTTGTAAACCCTGCGGCGGCAAAGTCAAATACAAGTTTTTTTGCATTTTCCATCGCCTCTTTTTCCTCAAGACCTGTCCATACCAGGGGCCCCAAGTGGTCTCCTCCGAGAATCAGAGAGGCAGGGTCCAACCCCGCTTGTTTTGCCGCGGCATGGGCAAGGTCGTAAAAATCCGGAGGTGTCATGCCCGTATAGCCGCCAAACTGGTTGACTTGATTTGCCGTCGCCTCCACGAA
>CAYTOF010000025.1:29422-29931 GCA_964439435.1 uncultured Oscillospiraceae bacterium | reverse complement strand
ATAACGGCTGCTTTCATTCCGACCAGCCCTGCAAAAGAGCTCATCATCATGCCGAGTGTAAATGCCAAACCCGCCCAGGGTGTGAAAATAATCCCAAACAGAACGGCAACCAATAAAAGTATGGGGATAAATGTCATATACTCTCTTCTCAAAAAGGCATTTGCTCCCTGCCGTATAGCATCTGCAATGTCCTTCATCTCCGGTGTGCCGTGCTCCATCTTGGTGCCTTTGCGAAAGTTATAATATGCAAATATAAGTGACAGCAATACACCAAGTCCTACAAGATAAATCATTAACCACTCCACGGTGTTTTTTTCTCCTTTGTTATTGAACACCACTCCGTGCATTGCAAGGGGTGTGTTGAGCCAATGATATTTTTTTATTCCTCCATAATAGTGTAGGTTAATCATTAGGAATGGGTTTGTTTCATAAACAGGACTCATTTTTAGATCCAATCTTAGCGAATCAATGTGCGTTCCAATTATTCTCATTCCTTCTTCTAAGGGTGA
>CAYTOF010000025.1:28951-29412 GCA_964439435.1 uncultured Oscillospiraceae bacterium | reverse complement strand
TGTTATTGACTATATGGCCATCCTTCTTGATTTTTACTAAGTACCCGTCAAAAACCATGCGCGAAGGCCCTCTACGGCATAAAAATATGCGTTAAACACCCCGCATACCCCCTTTCCGCCGAGAGTAGCACCCGTTTAACGACTTATACACCACTAAATGAATCTTTGCATATCTGTAGATCGAAACATGCTCAAATGGTGTTTCGAAAGGTTGCTTTTGCTTGGTAAAGCAGTAAACTAACAGTGTCCGCACTTGTTTCTCGGCACCACTTCCTTTGCAAGAAGCAACCCATCGGCGGATGGGTGTGCCTCTTGTATTGTGCTTTGTGACACATCACCGGATGAAACATCCACTTTTGGTGTGCACAAAACAAATCGCACTCTGCTCATGCAAAGTGCGCGATATTGTTTCCGGCAAGATGTCGGTGGCGGAGAGAGAGGGATTCGAACCCTCGTCGGGG
>CAYTOF010000025.1:23760-28941 GCA_964439435.1 uncultured Oscillospiraceae bacterium | reverse complement strand
GTGCGCCTTAGACCAGCTCAGCCATCTCTCCATATATCCAGCTTCGCAGCACAGTGCTAATAATAACAAATGCTAATTGTTTTGTCAAGCAGTTTTACCGCCTGTTTTTCCAAAAGCGCCCCTCCCTCTATTGACATGGCTCTACTGTGCCTATACAATAAAGAAAATCCAAACGGACAAATCTCGAAAGGAGCAACAGATGAAAAAAATTAATGTTGCCATTGTTGGCTACGGCCGGAGCGGACGCGATATTCACGGCGCATATTTCCTGCGCGATAAATCCCTGTTCAATGTGGTGGCTGTGGTGGATGAACTGGAAGAGCGGCGAAACATGGCAGCTGCGGAGCATGCCTGCGATGTGTACGCAGACTATCAAGAGCTTTTAAAACGCGACGATGTTGGCCTCATTGTAAATGCTTCCTTTTCTCATTGTCATCACCCCTTGACAAAAACCCTCCTCTCCCACGGAAAAAACGTCATAGTAGAAAAGCCCTTTGCCATAAAAGCTCAAGATTGCAGGGAACTGATAGCAACTGCTTCAAGCTCAGGCGCGATGCTTTCGGTTTTTCAGCAATCTCACTTTGCCCCCTACTATAAAAAGATAAAAGAGATCATAAACAGCGGAGTGCTCGGGAGGCTTATCCAAATCAGCATAAGCTTCTCTGGTTTTGCCCGCCGCTGGGACTGGCAGTGTTGTCACCGTCTTGGTGGGGGCAACCTCAGAAATACCGGCCCCCATCCCTTTGAGCAGGCGCTGGATTTGCTCGGAAACCCAAGTCCCGAAGATATCGAAATTGTTTCACGCCTGGACCGTGTAAACACCAGTGGAGATGCCGAGGACTATGTGAAAGTCCTGTTGCTCGCCCCGGAAAAGCCCCTAGTGGACATAGAGATAAGCTCCTGTGATGCCTACAGCACAAATCTCTACAAAATCCACGCGGCCAACGGCTCACTTCGCGCGGATATGGGAAATGTGGAGTGGAAGTATTTCATACCCGAAAACGAAATCCTTCGCCCGCTCAACCTCTCCCCTCTGTCAAAGCCGGACGGCACCCCCTCCTACTGCACCGAAAGCCTTACCTGGCATGAGCACCGCGAGTCTCTCAAGGGCACGGCCTTTGACAGCGCAGTGAGAGAATACTATCAAAACATATATGACCATCTCATCCACGACAAAGCCCTGATAATCCTGCCTGAAAACATAGCCAAACAAATTGCCATTATGGAGGAGATTCACCGAGCAAATCCCATGTCAACCTTTTGCTGAGGTGCCCTTCCCCTAATTGTAAAGACAAGCGGTGCGTGATATAATAAATAAGACAGGATATCAAGCAACGAACATGGAGGAAGCATATGCCGCTTTTAGTTGACACAAAGAACATGGAGGCCTTTGCGGACAGCAATGCGCTCTTGGCGCAAATAGACGCCGCACATACCGCTCTGATGACCGGCAGCGGAGCCGGAAGTGATTTCCTTGGCTGGGTAAAACTCCCCTTTGAGCACGACAAAGAAGAGTTGTCGCAGATAAAAGAAAGCGCGGAAGAAATCCGTCAAAACAGTGACATTCTCGTAGTTGTCGGCATTGGCGGCTCTTATCTCGGCGCACGTGCCGCAATTGAATACATCAAATCCCCAAATTACAATATGACCTGCAAGGATTCGCCGCGCATCATATTTGCCGGTAACAATCTCAGCACCTCCCAAGCACAAGAGATTTTCGATCTGCTAGAGAATGTTGATTTTTCTCTGAATGTCATCTCCAAATCAGGCACAACAACAGAGCCTGCTCTGGCTTTCAGGATGCTGCGTGGACTTGCCGAGAAACGCTACGGCGCCAAAGAAGCCGCACGCCGCATCATCGCCACAACCGACCGCGAGCGCGGGGCTTTGAAAAAGCTGGCCGATACCCTTGGGTACCGTACCTTTACAATTCCGGACAATATCGGCGGACGTTATTCCGTTCTCACTGCAGTGGGGCTCTTGCCGATGGCTGTGGCGGGCATCGATTTGGATATGGTGATAGAGGGAGCTGCCCAATGTGCCGCATCGGTGTGGGAAAAGGGCAGGCACAACCCCACTTGGAGATATGCCCTTGCGCGCAATGCCCTCTACAACGCAGGCTATACCACAGAGATCATGGCTTCTTATGAACCCCGTTTCAAATACATGGCTGAATGGTGGAAACAGCTGTACGGCGAGAGCGAAGGGAAAGACGGCAAAGGGATTTTCCCCGCATCAGTCGATTTCACCGCAGATTTGCATTCCCTTGGGCAGTATATCCAACAAGGACGCCGCAATATCTTTGAAACAGTGATGACCTTTGAGTGCACCTCCAAGAGCATCAAAATCCCCGCCACTGCGGACAATCTTGACGGCCTGAACTTCCTTGAAGGCAAAACCTTAAGTGAAATAAACAAAACCGCACAGCAGGGTACAATGATTGCCCACGTTGACGGCGGCGTTCCCAACATCCTCATAGAATCCGAGGCGGCAGGTGAGCTTTCCTTTGGTACCCTCGTATATTTCTTTGAGTTTGCCTGCGCTCTTTCGGGCTATCTGCTCGGCGTAAATCCATTCGATCAACCCGGAGTGGAAGATTATAAAAACAACATGTATGCACTCATCGGCAAGCCCGGCTACGAAGAGAGGCGCGCTGCTTTGATAAAAAGACTATAGTGGAGGGACAGATGGCAAAATTACACGGACGTGAATACACAAGAAAACAACTGCTCCAATATGCCGGCAATCCATCTAATTTTGCGGGCATAACAAAAATGGCCTATGACGAGGGCAAAGCAAAGGGTGTTGGCGCACTGCAGGTCAAAACAGGCTCAGGACTTGAGTTTACCCTACTTCCTGACAAATGTTTGGATATCTTCACACTCTCTTATCGTGGCATCACACTTTCACAGCAGGCAAAGAACAGCCTGACAGGCCCAACCTACGGACAAGCCGTCCCCGGGCAATTTGCCAAAAGTGTTTCCGGCGGCATGTTGTTCACTGCTGGGCTTTTAAATGTCGGCCCTGAGAGTGTCGAAGACGATGGCACCTTCCATCAAACTCATGGAGATATCGGGGTTACACCTGCCGAAAACCTCTGTTCAAGCGCTCGCTGGGAGGGGGATGAATATATCATCACCGCCCAAGGTCGCATGCGCGAAAGCGCTCTTTTCAAACACAACCTCACCTTGACCCGCACCATAACGACTAAAATGGGTTCAAATGAGTTGGAAATCAACGACAGCCTTGAAAATGACTCCCTGCACAACGAGGAATTCTGCATTCTCTATCACTTTAATTTCGGTTTCCCCTTTCTCACGGAAAACACAAGGTTGATCCTGCCGGAAAACGACTGCACACCGCGCACTCCCGAAGCTCTGGCAGGGCTTGCCGACGCAGAAAAGATGATGCTGCCCGACAAGCATTTCTTTGAGCATGTCTTTATTAGAAAACCCATCAACAAAGACGGCCACGCAACCGTGCGTGTCGAAAATGACGAACTCGGTATCGGCGCATATATCTCTTATGAACTTGAGCATTTGCCAATACTGTCCCAATGGAAATCCATGCGTGCTGGAGACTATGCCCTGGGCATTGAACCCTGCAACACATATCTCAACGGTCGCCAAGCAGAGCGCGTGAACGCAACCATTGCCCGTATAGACGGCGGCAAAAAGATTGATTTCAAACTCAAGCTCGGAGTTTACGATCTCTGAACATAGCCGCCGGTTTTTTGGCGCACTTTCCCAAAGCCAAAACATCAAAAAGAGGTTTGACAAACGGCTGTCAAACCTCTTTTATCATGCTTGAAATCCAATGCAGCAGTATTTTAAACTGTGTTTTATGCCTACCTATTCATGATATCTAACGGTATACTTTTCTGTGTTGATGCTGCTTGCGTGGTCTTTGAGCCCCTGTGTGATGATCAGTTCGCCCTTCTCGTTGATCAGCAAAACTTCAAATCCGCCGTAGTTGTCATAGTATTTCAGCGCGGCCTCTTCTCCGAGCACAAACAGCGCCGTTGAAAGTGCATCGGCTCGAGTGCCGTCATCGCACACAATCGTCACCGAAATGAGACCTGATTTGGCGGGATAACCTGTGGCGGGGTCGATTATGTGATGGTATCTTATGTCGTCCCGCTCAAAATACCTTTGATATCCGCCGGAGGTTATCACAAAGCTGTCCTTCACCGACAGTATGGCGGCAAGCGAATTGGCATCCGCCGGGTCCTGGACACCTACTTTCCACGCTTTCCCTCCGGGTTTGGTCCCATATGCCAACACATTGCCGCCAAAGGAGATGATGGCGCTCTTTACCTCTTTTTCTTCGAGTATCTGTTTCATCCGATCAGTCGCATAGCCCTTTGCGATGCCACCAAAATCCAGCATCACACCTTCGGGAAGGGTTAAGATATCGTTCTCCAGATTGATTTTTTCGTAGCCTACAAGGTTGTGTGCGTTTTCCAGCTCTTTAGCGCTTGGGATTCTGTATTCCTCGGTTGTAAAACCCCAAGACAGGACCAAGGGATATATTGTGACATCAAATGCCCCGTCACTGCGTGATGACACCTCATCTGAAACCTCCAAGAGATAGGAAACTTCAGGAGGTATGGTAATCGGCTCATTTGCTGTGTTGATTTTGTGCACTATGCTCTCGTTGTTTTGCGTGGACAACAGCACATCAAGTTCACCGGCAATGGAAGTGCACGAACTCAGCGCCTCCTGCGCATTTTCCCCGTAGATGCGCAGCTCCAACACCGTATCCATTGCAAAGGTCACTTGATATTTTTCTTTAAACTCCGCTCCGACGCAACCCACCGGGCCAAGCAGGATAAGAAACAGCAAAATCGCCGCCATCACTGCGGATTTGCGGCATGATTTGCTCCTTTGGATAATTGTCAACCTTTGATTTTTCATAATTTATTGTGAATTTCCTCCGAGAACTCTGTCTAAATCCTATCTCCTGGAATAATCGGGTTCCATGGCATCTATTGCCGTTTTTATGCGGATAAAGCTCTCATATCGAGATGGGGTTATCTCTCCGCGGGAGAGCGCCTCTGTAATGGCACAACCTTCATCTTTATGGTGTCCGCAGTTGTTAAAGCGACATTTGCCTATATATCTGTCAAACTCGGGAAAATAAAACGGCAATTGTTCAGCATCTGTCAGCTCCATTGTAACT
>CAYTOF010000025.1:0-23750 GCA_964439435.1 uncultured Oscillospiraceae bacterium | reverse complement strand
TCGAAAGCCGCATATCCCGGGGTGTCCGCCACATATCCTCCCCCCTCCAGTGGGAACAGCTCAACATAGCGTGTGGTCTGTCTGCCCCTGCCTATTCGCTCGCTCAGAGCCCCGGTTTTCGCATCGCTGCCGGGCAGGAGCTTGTTTAAGATGCTCGATTTACCCACACCTGAGTTCCCTGTCAACACCGACAGATGACCTCGGGCGATGCTCAACAAATCCTCAATGCCCTCTCCTGTTTGCGCACTCACAGCGCAGGTATCATAGCCGACACGCTTATATATTTCCAAAAGGCTCATATCTTCATATAGGTCAATTTTGTTCAGACATATGACAGGCTCTATGCCGTTGTGCTCTGCCAGAGCGGTCAGGGTGTCTATCAGCTCCAACGGCGTCACCGGAGGAACCATCGAGACAACGATTATCAGCTTGTCCGCATTGGCCATCGGAGGACGAGTAAGAGAGTTTTTGCGTGGCAGTATTTCCAAAATTACGCCCCTCTTTTCAGAGACAGGTGTTTCTTTTTCACTTTTGTTTTTTGCGGTGTCACTTCCACTGTGGCTTGTTGCATAGTTCACCAGATCCCCCGCCAGGGGCACGGTATCTCCAAGACGCATCCTTCCGCGCACAGAACAGCGAACAACATTGCCATCTTCCAAGTCCAAAACGTCGTATATATCCCTTGAGGTTTTGACAATCATTCCTTTAGACAAGATTTTAGTGTGCCTCCTTATGAGAATAACAAATCTTCTGTTTTCCAAAGCACCGAGTCTATAAATATCTCCATTTCAACAGTGCCCTCTCCTTCGACATTCAGTGTGATTTCATTTTCTGTCTTTTCATGTGTCCCGCTGTAGATAATCGCGCCCTTGTGATATATCTCAACAAGATATGATTCCGGAAACTCCTCTCCCTGTGGCAGCATCAATGTCCAATCCAAGGATATGGGCTCAGGGGGTTCTTCTGTGACCGGCTCTGTTTCGGTGACTGTGGTGCTCTGCCTGCTGACTGTCAAGCTCACCTCTGTGCCCTTTGGCACAAATTCAGCTGAAGGGCTGTAGTTGATAACAGTGCCCGATGGGTAGCTGTCGTTTGTCTCATATGTGACAGAGCCAATCGAAAGGCCTGAGTCGATTAAGAGGCTTCGCGCCCTGAGCTCACTCTCGCCAATCAGCTTTGGTATGGCAACAACATCCTCTTCATGACCGCTGCTGATATAAAAGGTGATTGTTTGCCCTGCAATTATTGTCTGTCCTTCCACTGGATTGGTACGTATGATGTGATTTCTGGTGACGGTTTTGGATGTCTCAAAGAGATAAGTTACCGTGACGCCGTCATGCATCAGCATCTTCATGTCGTTGTTGGCATCGGTATAGAGTTGATTCATATAGTTTGGCATCTTGGCGGTGCGCTTCCCAAGGCTCAGGACAAGCTCGATTGTGCTGCCGGACTTCACCGTTCTGCCCACATTTTGATTTTGCTGTACAATCACGCCCGCTTCGTATAAATTGTCAAATCGATCTCCGACTATGACCAGTTCAAAATCCAAGGTCTTATCCGCCTGTACATCCGCATATGTGCGCCCGACCAAATTGGGGACCTTCACATCCTTGGTCTCGGAGCCGGGACTGATGATAGTGATCCAAAGGGCCACCGCTGTAGCAATAAGCACCATCAAGGCGATCAAAGCCGCAAGAACAGGCATGATATTGACCTTTTTGCCGCCGACGGGCACAATGTCCGCGGTTTCTGTGTCGGGGGTGTTTTTCACTGCGGGGTTGCGCACGATTTGCGGCGGCATGGTGTCGGATGGGAAAAAGCGCACAGTGTCACTTGCACCCGTTCTAAAAGCGGAGGCACGCGGCACAAATGCAGATGGGCTCTGGCGAAACCCCTCGATATCCTCTATCATTTCCTCCGCATTTGCATATCTCTTGCTCAGATCGCCGCACAGTGCCCCAAGGGTTATATCTTCAAGAGTTTCGGGTATTTCAGGGTTTAATTCGCGCGGAGGCACCGGCGAGGAGTTGATATGCTGCATGGCGATGGAGACCACATTGTCTCCTTCATAGGGCAAACTGCCCGTCAGCATCTCATAGAGTATGACACCGACAGCATATATGTCCGCGCGCCCGTCTGTCTCTTCACATCTGGCCTGCTCCGGGGCTATGTAGTGGACAGAGCCATATGCATTTTCATGATTTGTAGTGTAGTCACGGGAGGCGCCCGCGATGCGCGCTATGCCAAAATCCGTCACTTTAACGGCGCCGTCGCGCAATATCATGATGTTTTGCGGTTTTATGTCCCTGTGGACAATCATTTTTGAATGGGCGTGTTCCAGCCCTTTTAAAATCTGAACCGTAAAGTGGAGCGCTTCTTTTATGGACAGTGTCTTTCTGTGGTTGATATATTGCTTTAGGGTTATGCCGTCTATAAGTTCCATGACAAAATAGTCGATATCGTCATTTGTGCTGACATCGAAAACATTGATTATATTTGGATGATTAAGTCTTGCCACAGCTTCTGATTCCGCGTGAAAGCGATTGCGCAGCTCTTTGTCGCTTCGCAAGTCATTTTTCAAGATTTTCACCGCAACCGGTCTGCCAAGTTTCTTGTCCAGCGCCTTGTAAACTATGGCCATGCCGCCGGTACCGATAATCTCTATTATTTCATATCGATCGTCCAGTACCTTGTTTAGATATATGTCCATACGATTACCTCGTAAGTGATTTTTGGCATTTTATTTCTTATAAATGACAACAGTGATATTGTCTGTTCCTCCCCGCCTGTTTGCGAGTTCAATGAGCTTTGCGGGGCAATCCGATATGTCTTCACATGAGAGCAGTTCATCCAGCATCTCTTCTTCTTCGACAAGATTAGACAGCCCATCGGAGCACAAGAGGATTATATCTCCCCTGGCAATTTTGATTTCAAATGTATCGGGATTGACCGAGGGTTCAGTGCCCATCGCCCTGGTTATAAAGTTTTTCGAGGGGTGTGTATATGCCTCCTCCGGGCTCAGCTCTCCTTTATCTATTTTTTCCTGAGCCAAGGAGTGGTCATGTGTCAAGCGGTTGATCTTTTTGTTCCGAACATGATAAGCTCTGCTGTCCCCCACATTGAGTATGCATGCGTTGTCATCATTTGCAAGCATTGCCACCAATGTGGAGCCCATACCGGAATAAGCAGATGACTCAAGGGATTTTTCGTAGGTGAGGGCATTGGCAATCGACGCCGCGGTGAGCATGGCAGAACGCATATATGCGGTACTCATGCTCGGCTTCTGCCTTTTTTTAACCTCGGCGGCAAAAATAGTGATTGACAAATCACTGGCGATATTCCCCGATCTGGCGCCGCCCATACCGTCACACACTATCAAAAGAGCTTGTTTTTCGGAACGTATGACATTTATATAGTAGTTGTCCTGATTGTCTTTGCGGCGTCTGCCCCTGTCAGTTGCACCAACAGCCGTCATCGCACTTCCCCCCATTGCTTGCCATTTCTCTCTGTCTGTCTTTAGCAAAGGTACGTTGCACAGCCACAGATATATGTGTCCTTGTGCATTATGTATTTGGTTAAACTTTATTTTACCATTAAAATGTCTTTTGCACAACTGTCAGTAACCTTGAAATGCCGGTACTCCGCCTCTGCCTTAAATGATTCTATGGAAAAACTCCCACTCCGCACTTTTCTCCTTTGAGTTGAATATATTTGCATCTCAAGGTTTTAAAGACTTCGCTCTCAACTGCCCGCAAGCCCCTGATATGTCTGCGCCAAGTCTTCGTCTGATTGTGGTGTTAATGCCAAAATCCTTTAGCATGTTTTGAAATGCAACAGCTCTTTCCTCCGATGTCGCCCTGTATGAGCTGTGCTCTATCTCATTGAGTCTGATCAAATTTACATGGGCTCCGCTGTTTCTCAACAACAGGGCTAGGGCTTTTGCGTGATTTTCTCCGTCGTTCATATCTTTTATAAGGGCATATTCGTATGACACTCTCCGCCCTGTCGCCTCTTGATATCGCTTTGCGGCATCTATGACCTCATTTACGCCAAATCTTCGGTTTATCGGCATGAGCTGTGAACGCAAATCATCATCCGGCGCATGGAGGGATATCGAAAGGGTTATCCCGAGTCGCAGCTTTGAAAGTTCGTCCATTCTGTCCACCAGTCCGCAGGTTGAAAGTGTGATATGTCTTTGCCCTATGTTAAAGGAGTTTTTATCCCCCACTAGTTTAAGAAAACAGACAACACTCTCAAAATTGTCCAGGGGTTCGCCGATTCCCATCAACACAATATTTGATATCCGCTCGGATATGAACCCACTTGCAAGCTTCACCTGCATGAGCATCTCCGAGGGCGCAAGGCCTCGTATCAATCCGCCCTTGGTGGAGGCACAGAAGTCACAACCCATCCTGCAGCCGACTTGTGTTGAGAGGCAAAGGCTGTTGCCGTGTTTGTATCTCATGATGACACTCTCTATGAAATTGCCATCCGTTGTTTTTTGCAAAAGCTTCACCGTGCCGTCTTTAGACACCTGATTTTCACGAATATCTAGCTGCGTGATCATAAATCTTTTGGCAAGCTCCGCCCTTAGGGTTTCCGGCAATTCCGTAAAGTCATCAAAGCCACCGACATATCTGTGAAGACGGGCAAAAAGCTGGTCAGCTCGGTAGCTCTGCTGGCCCATCTTTGACAGCGCGGCTTTTATTTCATGTCTTTCCATGGAGAGAATATCTGTTTTGTCTGTCCCGGGCAGCGTTAAAATCATAGAGCTCCTTTATTTTTTCAATACAAAAGGCGGTGCTTATTTACGTTCCATCTTGCAGATGAAAAACCCATCTGTACCGTGTATGTGGGGATAGAGGGTCAGCATGCCCTCGACCGATCGGTATTTTGGGTCCGCCGATTCAAAAAAGTCGGTCAGTGTGAAATCTCCGCTCTTTAAAAACTCTCGGACCACATCTTCATTTTCCCGTCTGAGCAGGGTACACGTTGAGTAAAGCAATACTCCTCCGGGCTTCACATAGTTTTTCACCGTTTTGAGTATCTCAAGCTGCAGTGCGGGCAAACTCTCTGTTTCGTCCAAATTCTTGTACCTTATATCAGGTTTTTTCCTTATAACTCCGAACCCTGAGCAGGGCAGGTCGGCTATCACACAGTCTGCAATCCCCTGTCCTTCGGAATTTAACCAGCTTGGGTTTAAAACCCTTGCATCCCTGTGATGCGTTTCTATCGAGCCAATCCCAAGCCGCACTGCCTCGGTTTTGACCTGTTCCAGTTTTTTCTCGCTTATGTCACAGGAGATGATTTTTGCCAGATCTGCCGTAAGCTCCGCTGCACAGAGACTCTTGCCGCCGGGAGCTGCGCACACATCTATGACAACATCCCCCTGTTTGAGCTCCAGAGCCAAAACAGACAGAGTCGATGCCGCATCTTGTACGCTGAACAACCCCTTTTGATAGCCTTCGTTTTGCGCTACATCCCCCAAACCCCAAAGATGTAAGCAGATATCGGGAAACGCTAGGTGCTCTGCCTCAATGCCCTGCTCCACCAGTGCGGACATAAGCTCTGCGGCACTTGTTTTGAGTGTGTTTGCTCGCACAGTCAGCGGAGGTATCTCGTTGTTTGCTCTGAGCAATGCCTCTATCTCCTGCCCCACCGCAAAATCTCTCAGGAGTTTTACAAGCTCGGGGGGGTGGGAGTATTTTATGGATAGTCTTTTTATCTCATCGTTTTCGTCTATCTTTAAGAGCTCACTTTTTTTGCGGGAGAGTTGCCGCAAAACCGCATTAATAAAACCCGCCGCCGCGTGATTTTTGGTTTGTTTTGCGAGTTTCACCGCCTCGTCCACCGCGGCACGAGGCGGGATTTTATCCAAAAACAATAATTGATAGGCTCCGACACGCAGGATTGCGAGAACGATACTGTCAAGCTCCTTTAGTTTTCGTGTTGAAACCCTTGCAAGACAGTGGTCTATGTACAATCTGTTTTGAATGACACCATAATAAAGCCTTGAGGCAAGAGCCGCTTCGCGGGGGTTGAGCTTCAAGGCTGATATCGCATCGTTTATATTTATATCGCCGTACAGGCCTTCTTTGTCGCCGCGGGACAGAGCCATGACGGAGCAGTATCTCGCATTTTCACGCCTGTTCATTCTAAAACATCGCCCTTTTTAATGCATCTGCCATTTACATAGTCCAAAAAGCTCATTTCGCGTCTGCCCTGAGGGGCAAGCCTGTCTATGCTTATGCTCCTCCCGTCACCGCAACAAATAAAGAGACCTTGTTTTGAAGCGCACACCACTTCTCCGGGCTTTCCTTTCGGTGTTTTCCCTTCGGAGAGAGACATCCTCGTGATGCGCAACAACCTCCCGCGATTGCAGATATTCGTGCCGGGATTTGGCGTCAGACCTCTGAATGTGTTGTATACTTCCTTGGCACTTTTACTAAAATCAAGTCGCGATTCTGTTTTGGATATCATGGGAGCATAGGTCGCCTCCAAATGCTCCTGCGGGATGCGCGGGTTTGTTCCGGCGACAACTTCGTCTATTGTTTTGGCAAGCAAGGGGCCTCCCAAATCTGCCAAGCGGGCTGAAAGCTCCCCGGCTGTCTCGTCTTGCGCAATGGGCGTTTTTACTGTGTGGATGACGTCCCCTTCGTCCATACCCTCAGACATATACATTGTCGAAAGCCCTGTTTCAAGCTCCCCGTTCATTATAGATCTCTGGATGGGAGCAGCTCCTCTGTAAAGGGGCAGAATTGAGGCGTGAAGGTTCAAGCACCCGTATTTTGGGTAGTCCAGAACATATTTTGGCAGTATCTTGCCATATGCCACGACAACAATGAGCTCCGGTAAATATTCCTCAAGGTAGGGCGCAAAGGCCTCGTCTTTCAGTGTTTCCGGTTGAATTACCGGCACACAGTGGAATTCCCCACAGTCCTTTACCGGAGGAGCGCAGATTTTCTGACCGCGATCGCGCCTTCGGTCCGGTCTGCAGACAACACCCACAATATTGTAGCCCTGTTCAATCAAATAGGTCAAAGACGCAGAGGCAATCTCCGGTGTGCCCATGAACAGTATTCTTATCTCTTTACTTGTCTTCATTTTGTCACTCCAAAGTGCAGCATTTCACTGCATGTGTCTTATGCCTCTTCCCTGTCTCCCTCTCGCTCTCGGCTGAAATCCTCCGGGTCGCAGTATTCATAAATGAGCTCATCAAACAACTTTCCGTCCAGGTGATCGCATTCGTGCTCATATGCCTCTGCGATGAGACCTTGGGCACTTTCTTCAAAATAATTTCCCTCTGCATCATATGCGCCTATGCGAACGGACTCCGCTCTTCGCACTCTGCCCCACACACCGGGCAGGCTGAGGCATCCCTCTATCGGCGTCTGTTCACCGTTTCTCTCCAGGATCACGGGATTGATGTATTCCTTGAACTCCCCGTCTACGTTTAAGACAAAGACGCGTCTCAAGATCCCAATCTGCGGCGCCGCCAAGCCGACACCTTGGACATCGGCAAGCGTCTCCTTGAGATCACGCACCAACAGTCTGAGGCGCCTGTCAAACTTGGTCACCTCGTGGCAACGTTTTTCAAGGCATTCATCACCTTTAACAAATATAGTCAACACTGACATGATTTTTCACCTCGCTTGGTATAATGCGAATTTTTGCGCTATATAGTCTGTTTTATTCCAGCGGATTGAACACAGCGCCAAGTGTTATCCCGTTATGGGTTTTGTTTGCCATAAATCTTTTGATAAGGATGGAGATTTTACCTCTCAGGGCTTTTGTCTCCTCTGTTTTCATGGCAATTCTGTATCTGTGCCTGTTGTTCACCTTGAACACCGCAGCGGGTGCCGGTTCATAGACAATGTCACTTGCGCTTGCCACCTGCATAATCTGCTGTCGCAGATGGACAGCCGCACTATAAACACGGCTTGGCTCCAACCCCGACAGCTCAAAGACAAGCAAATCACGAAAGGGGGGATAGTCAAAGGCCTGTCTGAAGTCGATTTCTCCGCTATAAAAGCTGTCATAGTCCTGTGCTGCTGCACAATTCAAGACAGGATTGTCCGGGCAAAATGTTTGTATGACGGCCTTGCCTGTTTTATCGCTGCGCCCTGCTCGTCCGACAACCTGGGTGATCAGGGAAAAAGCTCTCTCATTTGCACGAAAATCCGGAATGTTGATCAGCTGATCCGCGTCCAGCACGCCCACCAAAATCACATTGTCAAAATCCAACCCCTTGGTTATCATCTGGGTGCCCAGGAGTATCGGGATGTTTTCGTCTCTAAATCTAGCCAGCAGCTCCTCGTGGGATTGTTTTCCGCCCGTTGTATCGGCGTCCATTCTTATAATTTCAATCTCGGGGAACAGCTCACTCAGCTCCTGCGCAACTCTTTGGGTCCCGGCTCCTTGTCTACCCAGGTGAACACTTGCGCACTCCGGACACTGCTTCAACATGTGTTCCGAATGCCCACAATAATGGCACATCAAGCGGTTGTTTGCGGAGTGAAATGTCATGGAAACGGAGCAGTTGGGGCATTTTGGCACGCACCCGCAGCTGTGGCACAGAACATATCTGCTGTCTCCTCGTCTGTTTAAAAACAATATGCTCTGTTTTCCCTTGTCTATTGTCTCCTTGAGCAATTGCGCAAGGTGGGTGCTTATCTGTCCGGCATTGCCCGAGCGCAGCTCCTGTTGCATATCTGCAAAGCTCACCTCAGGCAGGGCTATCCCGCCGTATCTCTCTTGCAGTGTGTAAAGAGAGTATCTCCCGCCTCTCGCCGCATGCATGCTTTCAAGAGAGGGGGTGGCGCTGCCAAGCAACAAAAGGGCATTGTGTTGCACCGCCCGATATTTTGCTATATCTCGCGCATGGTAGCGGGGGCTGCGCTCTGATTTGTATGTGTATTCCTGTTCTTCGTCTATGATAATCAAGCCCAAGTTTTCTGTCGGAGCAAATATTGCGGACCTCGTTCCGATCACGACATCTGCCTGCCCGTATTTGACGCGCTTCCATTCGTCACTTCGCTCTCCCAGACCAAGACCCGAATGCATAAGCGCCACTCGATTGCCAAAATAGGCATAAAAGCGTTCCAGCAGTTGAGGTGTCAGTGCGATTTCCGGAACAAGCACTATAACTGTTTTGCCCTGTTTCAAAACTTCTCGTATCAGCTTTATGTAGACAAAGGTCTTCCCGCTGCCTGTCACACCGTATAAAAGGGCAGCGCTTGGTTTTTCATCCAGGGTCTTTGAATATAAACTTTCAAATGCTGCCCTCTGTTCCGGGTTCAGCTCCGGGTCTTTTTTTAAAACGGGTTCTTCTTCCCTGCGAAACACAAGGCGCAAGACGTGTTTGTCATAAATATGCAAAACACCTGCTCTTTCCAAGGAACGCAGTGTTTGCATGGATGCACCTGTATAATAAGAAATGTCTTTGACGGAAGCCTCTCCTTGAGCCATTTCCAGGTATTCCAGCGCTTCCGCCTGCCGTTTTCCAAGCCGAGCACCGCTGTAGTCTCCGCATATGGAGGCAAACTTCGCTGTTTTGTCTCCCATTTCTCGTATGTGCTTATTTTTTTCTGTTATCAGTTTTTTTCGTATCAGGGCGGCCAACAGGGTTTGGGTTTCAACGTCCGGGAAAGCTTTTTTAATGGTGTCAAGGCTCACTTCTTTTCCCTGTTCTGATATAAATGCATATATGCGGGCGGCTGCACCTTCAGAGGATACACTTTCTTCACACTCCGCATTTGTGCAATACACGGTGTCTTTCTTGTAGTCCAACCCCGCGGGGATAAAGAGCCGCAGGGCATCAAAGCATGTGCAAAAATATTTGTCGCGAATCCACAAAACAAGTTTCAAGTCGGTTTGCGAAATGAGAGGTTTTTCGTCCAGGGCATAGCGCACGGACTTCAGTTTTCGCTCCTCGTCAACTTTATCCATTGTTTCAAGGACAAGGGCTTGCACTTGTCTGTTTCCGCGGCCAAAAGGCACAATCACACGCACACCCGGAACAACACTCTCTGCCAGGTTTTCAGGTAAAATATAGGTGTAGGGTTTGTCATACTGATAGCTTTCTGCTCTGACGGCTACGCGGACAAATTTTGTTCCCATGTTCTACCCCCTTTGGGACCCGGCTTGCTCAATCATCCTCTTCGCTGTGATAGTCTTTATAGTTGTATCTGCTCTTTTGTTCATCCAGAATTTTTTGCACGGCCAATCTCACCGGCTTGTCTTCCAGCTTTATGCCCTCGTCCGCTGCGTTGTCGGCAATCTCCCTTGCCTCTTTGGCTATCACATTCACGAGAAGATATCTGTTTCCGATTATCTTCACCAGGTCATCAAGTTTTGGATAAAGCATTAGTTCTCTCCCTCTGTTTCTACGGACAAAAGTCTGTTTTTTATTATATCGCAAATCTCTTTTACGGCATTTTCAAGGCTGTCGTTGAAAACCAGATAATCAAATTCATCGGCCCGCCTGCATTCGTCTCTGCCTATTCTCAAACGGTCTCTCATATTCGCATGGGTCTCTGTGCCTCTCCCTTTCAGTCGCCTTATCAATTCAGCCTCTGTGGGTGGCATGACAAATATCGTCAGGGCTTCTTGCATCAGGTTTTTTATCTGCAATGCCCCTTGTATATCTATGTCCAATACAACGATTTTGCCGGTTTCCAAATGTTGTAAAATCTCCGCATACGGCGTTCCGTACAAATTCCCGGCATAGGTGGCATATTCTAAAAACAAACCGTCATCGATCATGTTTTTAAAAACATCCATCGTGACAAAGTGATAGTGTATACCGTCGACTTCGTTCTTTCTCGGAGCGCGTGTCGTTGCTGATATAGACACGAAAAATTCCTTATGTAGGTGATTTTTGCAGTTTTCTTTCAGCTCATTTATAATTGTCCCTTTACCGACACCCGATGGTCCCGATATTACGAGCAGCAGTCCATTTCCATCCATAGTTTCCCTCGGATTTAAAACATATCGTATTGGACACTTTGTCCAAGTAAAGACAATATCATGGTAGTTGAGAATTGATTTGATTTAAGACTCGGATACATCGTCCTGTTCGGATTCCTTGTTTTCAAGGCGGTTGGCAATCGTCTCCGGCAAAATCGCGGAGAGTATGACATGGTCGCTGTCCACCACGATAACAGCTCTGGTGCGTCTGCCATATGTGGCGTCTATGAGTCTGCCGCTGTTTTTCGCTTCGGAAATAATGCGTTTTATGGGCGCTGATTCCGGGCTGATAATCGCTATAATCCTGCCTGCCGATACCATATTTCCAAATCCGATGTTCAAAAGTTTTAATGTGTTCATTGTACTCCCTCGGCAATTATTCAATATTTTGTACTTGTTCTCTTATTTTTTCCAGCTCTGATTTCATCTCAAGCACAAGTTTCGTCATCTCTATGTCGCTTGTTTTCGAGCCTATTGTGTTGATCTCTCGATTTATCTCCTGTATGAGAAAGTCAAGCTTGCGGCCCGATACAGCCTCTTGGCTGAGTATCTCCCGCATTTGCTTGAAGTGGCTTTCCAGTCGCACAATCTCCTCGTCTATCGCTGTTCTGTCGGAAAAGATTGCCGCTTCCAACAATATTCGGCTTTCGTCTATGCTTGTATCTTCCAATACTTCGCTTATTTTGGCATACAGTTTTTCCCTGTATTCCCTTATAATCTGAGGTGAGCGCTCGCTGATAACGGCAAGATGGACCTTTAACAGTTCCAGATGTGAGGAGATGTCCTCACAGAGAGAGGTCCCCTCCTGGCGTCTCATTGTTTCAAATGCCTCCATGGCCTCTTTCAGTGTCGAAATCACATCTAGGGACAATTTATCCCTGTCCTCTTCTATCTTTTCGACAGTGAAAACATCCGGCATCCGTGCCATGTCCACAACGCTTGCCTCACCTTGCAGACCGTAATTATCTCGCAACTCAGCAAAGGCCCTCAGGTAGGAGCGTACAAGGTCTCTATTCAGGTTTATTTCCGTGTCGCCGCCGGAATACTCTATGGACACATATATGTCTACTTTACCTCGCGCCACACCGGCGGCTTTTATCTCCGCTTTTATGAGCTCCTCAAGGTAGTTGTACATCCTGGGACAGCGCACATTGCAGTCTAGATATCTGTTGTTGACGGAGCGCATTTCAACGGTTATTGTTCTGCCGCCTTCAAGCAACTGCGCTCTCCCATAGCCTGTCATACTTTTCAGCATCCACTGTTCCTCTTTTGCACTATATTGATACGATCAATCACTCATCTTTAACATGACCGGTGGTCTCATATGAATCCTGTCTGTAAGTGATCTTGGGTGGAAGCAGCCACTTTGCCAGGGCAGGACGCGCAAGCAATATCAAGGCTGCTGTCAATACCACAAAAGACGGCACCACTATCCAAATCGGCAGCGCAAGCAATGTCATAATCCAAGCCGCAAGAGCGCCGACAGCACCGAAAATCGTATACAGATTGAGTGACATGAATTCATAAAGCACGCACACAATCAAGACAGAAATCCATATGCTTTCCATCCTACTCCACCTTTCAAGCTGATTTTTTTAAAGTTAAAGCGGTTCATTTTGTGATGGTGACTTTATTCAGGCCTCTGGGCTTGTCCGGATCCAATCTCTTAGCCACCGACAGGGCACACGCAAACAACTGCAGAGCGGTACACGCGGCAAAAGCATTTTCTATCTCCCCGCCTTCGGGCAGCAAAATGCCTGCATCTGCCTTTGCCAGGAGGGACATATTGTCTGTGAACAAAAACATATCCGCTCCGAATTCAACAAGCCTTGCCATCATCTTTTCTGTATCTTCTTTCAACTCATCGCATATAGAGAAGAGAAACACAGGCATATCCGCGGGAATCTGGGCGATAGGGCCGTGATAAAAATCGGAGGTGGCATAGCCTCTGCTTCTGACATAGGATGTTTCCATGGTTTTCAGCCCAAATTCAAGGGCAAGGGGATAGGCAAGACCCCGTCCGAGCATAAAAGCCTCTTGCGCAAAACGGTAACGCATAGCGGCGTGTTCTATGAGATCTGCTGACTTGTACACGCTCTTTATTTGGGTGGGTGCAGCTTTTGCGGCTTTTTTCAGCTTTTCGTTTTCTGATATGGCCGCAGCAAGCAACAGCACCAGATAGAGCTGAGCCGTAAAGGTTTTTGTGGCGGCAACACTCTTTTCCTCGCCCTGGGCGCAGTCAAGATGAAAATCGCATAGCTTCGCCATCGGGGAGCTTGCGTCGTTGGTGATGGCCAGTGTCGCAGCGCCGCAGGAGCGCCCATGCTTTAACACTTCCATGGCATCTGCCGCTTTGCCCGACTGGGATATGCCGATGACAAGATAGTTTTCAAGAGACGGCGCTCCGCCATATACAGTCAAAACCGACGGTGCGGCAAAAGAAACGCCAATTCCGCAATAAGTCTCAAAGATATACTTTGCAAACAGCGCGGCGTGGTCCGAGGTACCGCGGGCGGCGATAACTATTCCAACGGGTTTTTTCTCTTTCATAGCCGAAGAAATCACTTGCAGCGCAGCGGTGTTTTTTTCCTCTGCTGCCTTTAATCCCGCCGCTTCGCTCATGATTTCTTTGTACATCAAAGTGTTTTCAAATGACATTTTTACCTCTCAGTTTATATGTGTTTTATCAAAGTGATTCTCTTTCGTATTTTATCTCAGCCCATTCTTCTCTCGAAATCAAAATCTGTCTGGGTTTTGACCCTTCAGGCGGTCCGACAATACCGCTCTGCTCCATCTGATCCATGATGCGCCCGGCTCTTGTGAATCCAAGTTTGAGTCTGCGCTGGAGCATGGAGGTAGATGCCTGTTTCATGTCAAAGATGATCTCCACGGCGTCGTCAAAGAGCTCGTCGAAATCATCCGCAGCGGCATTTTCATCGTCTCCCGAAATACCCGCTCGCGATTTTCCCTTGCCTGCATTTTGGGCGTTTTTGTCAATCTGTGTGATGACCTCTTCGTTGTATTGGGCCAGGCTGTTACCCTTTATAAACTCAACGACAGCTTCGATTTCTTGGCTTGAAACAAAGCAGCCTTGCACTCGCATGGGCTTTGTGTTGCCGATCGGATTGTACAACATATCCCCTCGCCCAAGCAGTTTTTCGGCACCCTGTTGGTCTAAAATAATGCGGGATTCAAGGGAGCTCGCCACGGAAAAGGCAATGCGGGATGGGATGTTGGCTTTCATGAGCCCTTTGATAATATCTGCGGAAGGGCGCTGTGTCGCAACAATCAGGTGCATCCCCGCCGCCCGCGCCATCTGGGCTATGCGGCATATGGACTCCTCAACCTCCGCAGGCGAGGCGAGCATAAGATCGGCCAGCTCGTCGATCACGATTATGATGCGCGGCATTTTTTCAAGCCTTGGCTCATCATCGTCAATTGCCGGTGTTTTTGCAGCTTCTTGTTCGTTTTTAACTTTTTCATTGTAGTCGGTGAAGTTGCGGACACCGACTTCATTGAAGGTTTTATAGCGCTGCATCATCTCCATCACAGCCCATGCCAATGCGCCGACAGATTTTTTTGTGTCCGTCACCACAGGAATGAGCAGGTGGGGGATGCCGTTGTATGAGATGAACTCCACCATCTTGGGGTCAATCAATATGAGCCTCAAATCCTCGGGGCTGGATTTGTAGAGCAAGCTGATGAGCAGGGAGTTTATGCAGACCGATTTGCCTGAGTTTGTCGTTCCGCCTACCAACAGATGGGGCAATGTGGCTATGTCGCTGACAACGGGCTTGCCGCTGATGTCTTTGCCCAGTGCGAATGTGGCCTTTGACTGGCTTTCAATAAACTCTTTGGACTCCAACACATCGCGCAGATTCACAATGCTGAGGTTTTTATTTGGGACCTCAATACCAACTGCCGACCTTGCGGGAATATGCGCAATCCTGACGGACTGGGCGGCGAGGGCCAATGCTATATCATCGGAAAGAGATGTTATGCGTGAGGTTTTGATACCGCTGTCCAGCTGTATCTCGTATCTTGTGACAACTGGGCCGCGGGTGACATTTATAATCCAGGCCTCAACGCCGAAACTGCTGAGTGTAGATATGAGTTTCTCCGCATTTGCCCTTATTTCCGCCTCTATGTTTTCAGGGTTTGCGGGTGGTTCTCTTTTTAACAAGCTTGTGGGCGGATATATATATTGTTCTGCCTGCAGAGTCGTCCCCGCTTGGGTGGAGACTTGGGAGATCTCCTTTTCCACCTCTTGTTTTGTCATGGATTTTTTCGGCAGTGTGATTTTTGTCTCCTCCGCCGTTGTCGGAACTATTGCGGGAGGTTCTTCTTTCTTTTCATACACTGTTTCGGGGGCACTAAAGACACCCTCCGGCTGATTTGAGTAATCATCCAGCGGAATGTCTATATTTGATTTTTTCCCGCTAAGGGGGATATCTATGTTGAATCTGTTGCTTTGCGGCCCGGGCTCAGTCGCGGTGCTCACCGTGGAAATCTCCTCGGCTACCTTCTCTGCCGCTTTCTCCTCCCTTGCCCATGCCCTCTTAGCTGCGGCGCTCTCCCGTGCCTTTTCCATCTTCGCACTGAGGGCTGTTAAAACGCTGGACAGTTTGATTTTAAAGAAAGCCAAAAGGTTCAGGCCCAAAAGAGCAAAAAACAACACACCGGCTCCCGGTTTTGACAAAGCTTTGATGGCAAGCTCCGAGATGCCTCCCGCTATCAGGCCTCCGCTTATGAATTGGGTGCCATCGGGACCGAGGGCGGCAAGGATTTTCTCCGGATAACCCGGGGTTGTGAATATATGGGCGATGGCGCCCGTGAAAAAAGGCAGTGCCCACAAAGAGGCAAGCCATTTTTTGTTCTTGCTTTTGTGGAGCTTCATTATCAGATATGCAGCTGTTATCAGCATGATGTAGGGTGTGATAAAAAAGCCCGCTCCGATGAGATATGCCACCGCATCGCATAAGAATCTGAGCAGCGTCGCATTTTCAACAAACTGCCCAATCAACATCAGCACCGCCAGTATTATCAGCACCACAATCAGGGCCTCCACTCTGCCCTGTTCGGTTTTTTTGGTCGATGTGGTGTTTGTCGGGTTTTTTGTGTTTTTCTTTTTTACCTTTTTCGCCAAGTATATCTCTTTCCCTTTTAATGTTTTATAAGTGCACTCCAGCATTTAAATGGTTTTATTTCAAAGCGATCGTTATCAAAAGGCCAATTCCCAGAGCCGCTGTGTAGATGGAAAATATGCTGAGCTTTCTACTTTTTATGAGTTTTTTCACCAGCCCGATGGCCAGCAACCCGGTTACGGCTGCAACGAAAAAACCGGCTAAATACGGAATTGTGTCAAAAGCCACAGTTCCTCCCCGTAAAACACCGATACCCTCCACCAGCGCTGCGCCGATTATTGTCGGCAAACTCAGGATGAAAGAATAGCGCACGGCATTTTCTCTGTCCAAGCCGCAAAAGAGAGCCGCTGCCAGTGTCGCTCCGGATCTGGACAGACCCGGCACAACGGCTATGAGTTGGACAAAGCCGATGATGATAGCATCGGTCACGGTCATGTCCGCGACAGTCTTTTTGCCGTCACCGTATCGGTTTGCCACAAAAAGCAGTGCCGCTGTCACCAACAGGGCTATTCCTATCGCAAGGGGGCTGTTGAAAAGCTTTTCGACGGTGTCTTTAAAGGGCAAGATGGCAAATAGGGGTAATATTGAAAGGATGAGCATGCCTACCATGTGCTCATGGGTCGGCGAGGAGGATTTGGCTTTTGTTATCTTTCGCGGTATGAACAAAAATACCGCCTTGATAAGCTGCCCTATGTCCTTTCGGTACACAATGCAAACGGCTATGAAGGTTGCAATATGTAAAAACACCGGAAAAAACAAATCCGAATTTTCAAGGGTCAACATGGACAGCAAGGCAAGATGCCCCGAGCTGGATACAGGCAAAAACTCTGTAAATCCTTGTACCGCACCAAATAACATCGCCAAAAGTATCCCCATGCTCACGCTCCATAGATTGAAATGATAAAACATACACAGGAAATCAGTCTAAGCATTTCCTTGCGGTACACATAATTATACCATATTTTCCAAGTTAATGAAAGTGTTCGGTCTTGATTGCAAATGTCAATCATTGTCTTTATTTACAACGATTGACATCTAAAACTCCCTCACACAGAGTCTTTGCAGGGTGTGTGATCAATATTTATCCTTGCTTTTTTCCCAGAAAATCCTCCCAAGGGCATACGAGCCCGCTTGAGCAGCCCAGCTTACAAATCCGAGCAATATTATCGAAAGCTGTGCATGGACTAAAACGCCCTTTAAGAACAGAAAAGGAAGGTAAAATGCGATGATTCTGATTGTGGCTTCGACATTTCCAACCAAAGAGGCAATGATAATCGCCGACAAGATATAAGCTCCCATTGCCATCGAAGAGGCTTGGTTGTATTGCATGCTTGTCAGTTTTCCTTTTTTTGTCCTTCTCTTTCCCCGCAAAAATGCAACCCAGGACATCATCAATACGAAAAGAACAAATCCCGCTATGCTCAAGAGGGTTTGAACATAGCCCTCACCGCGGGTGTGTTTCCATTCGGTCACATAGGGGGTGAACATGTAGGCAAGGAACAGAGGCAAAAAACTGGTGATCATCGCCGATACCGCTGTTAAAACGAATACGCCCAAGCTGTTCAATAATATTTTCTTTTTCAACGACGCATACCTCTTGATCTGTATTTTTGTCTTATCTCGGCTAAAAACATTCTCTTAATATTATATTTTAAAAGCCGACAAACTTCAAGCTCTTATGTCCTGAATCAAGTATATGGCAAGCCGTTTCCCCGTTAAAATGTCACTCGGAGGAGACGCCTTGCAAGCGCCTCCCCCGATACTAAATAAGTCAGTTTTGAACCAGGTCGATTTCATCGTCTTTTACAACGGCAAGGACACTGTCGCCCTTTACTACACTCTTCTCAAGCAGCTTTTCCGACAGCAGGTCCTCGATTTTGGAGCGTATGACACGTCTTAGCGGTCTTGCCCCATATACAGGATCATAGCCTGCCTGTGCAAGCAAGTTTTTGGCCTCTTCGTCCCAATTTAAGGTCACTCCGAGTTCCTCTGCACGGCTCGCCACCGAGCGCAGCATGTTGACCGTTATTTTGGAGATATCCTCCTCGGAAAGCTTTGTGAACACGATGATGTCGTCCACGCGGTTTAAAAACTCCGGTCTGAATGTCCTCTTCAGCTCATCGAGCAGGACAGACTTCATGCTCTCTTGTGTTTTCTCCCCGGGCATAAACCCAAGGCTTGATTTGCCGGTTATGCTGGTAGCGCCTGCGTTTGAGGTCATGACAACGATAGTATTGCGAAAATCCACTCGTCTGCCCTGTCCGTCGGTCAATATGCCATCCTCCATGATCTGAAGCAGGATATTGAAAACATCGGGGTGGGCCTTTTCTATCTCATCAAAGAGCACGACGCTGTACGGTTTTCTGCGCACCTTTTCGGTGAGCTGTCCACCTTCATCATACCCCACATATCCCGGAGGCGAACCGACAAGTCTGGAAACAGAGTGTTTTTCCATGTATTCGGACATGTCAACTCGAATCATCTCATTTTCATCGCCAAAGAGCGCCTCCGCCAGAGCTTTTGACAACTCCGTTTTTCCCACACCCGTGGGTCCCAGGAAAATAAATGTCCCGATAGGTCTTTTGGGGTCTTTCAAACCCGCTCGGCCGCGTCTGATGGCTTTGGATACGGCGCTGACAGCTTCTTCTTGACCGATGACTCGTTCGTGTAAGACTTCCTCCATGCGCAGCAGCTTGTCGCTTTCGCTCTCCGTCAAGCGCATGACGGGGATACCCGTCCAGGAGGATATGATTTCGGCTATATCCTCCTCCCCTATTGAATCTGTCTTTTCCTTTGTGCTTGACCAATTTGCCCTGCTCTCTTCGAGTGCCTTGCGTTTTTTGCTCTCCTCGTCTCTCAGGGTCGCGGCTTTTTCGAAATCCTGCGAACGCACTGCCTCTTCTTTTTCCACAGTCAGTTGGGCTATCTCGTCTTCCAAGCCTTTCAAATCCTTTGGAGGAGTCAGATTCGAAAGTCTGGTCTTGGCCGCGGCTTCGTCCATCAGATCGATGGCCTTATCGGGCAGATACCTGTCATTTATAAAACGAGCTGACATGCGCACAGCTGCCTCTATCGCCTCATCTTTGATTTTGATTTTATGATGTGCCTCATATCTGTCGCGCAAGCCCTTTAGAATCTGTATGCTGTCTTCTTCACCGGGCTCGCCAACCTGCACAGGCTGAAACCTGCGTTCAAGAGCAGCATCTTTTTCCACATGCTTTCTGTATTCGTCAAGGGTTGTGGCGCCTATCACCTGCATTTCTCCCCGAGCCAGAGCAGGTTTCAAAATATTGGCCGCATCTATGGCGCCCTCTGCTCCACCCGCACCGATAAGCGTGTGCAGTTCATCTATGAAGAGAATCACATCGCCTGCATTTTTAACTTCGTCGACGATGTTTTTAATCCTCTCTTCGAATTCGCCCCTGTATTTTGTGCCGGCAATGATGCCCGGCAGGTCGAGGGTGTAGACTTTTTTGTCTTTTAAATTCTCAGGGATGTCCCCCAGCACTATTTTTTGAGCCAGACCTTCGACAACAGCGGTTTTACCAACTCCCGGTTCACCGATGAGCACAGGGTTGTTCTTTGTCCTGCGGCTCAGAATCTGTATAATCCGATTGATCTCCTCATTGCGCCCGATCACGGGGTCCAAATTGGAGTCCGCCGCCATTGCGTTCAGATTTCTGCCGTATTCATTTAACAGCTTTGGCTCTCCGGACTTGGAGGGAGCCCCTCCCTGATTTGACGCGGTGGAGGGTTGTTGGTCAGGGTGAACCCCACCGGACTGCGCCTCTCCCATGGTCGCTCCGATGGCTTTTAAAAGCGTCGAGACGAGCTTGTTCACGTCGCTGAGATCCTTCAGAATGCGAATGCCCACATTCTCGCCCTCTCTTATCATGCCAAGAAGGATGTGTTCGGTTCCGATATAACTGTGGCCCAGACGCACGGCCTCTTCCGAGGCGTATTTCAATATCAGCTTGGACCGCGGCGTCAGATCTTGAGGTGCCGCCCCGGGTTCTCCCTCGCCTGAATACTCTTTTATTTTTTCGGCCAATTTTTCAACGGTCACACCGGACTCTGTCATCACCTTGGCGGCGATGCACTCGGTTTCGCGCAACAAGCCCATCAGGATATGCTCGCTGCCGATATAGTTGTGACCCATGGAGACAGCCGACTCATAGGCGAGACTTATCGCTTTGTTGGCCATTCTCGTAAATCTCTTGTCCATCATATATGTGCCCTTTCTATCTATTATATTGATATATTGCCACGCTGATTTAAAACTCAAACCATGGCATTGCGTATTATCTCTGCTCTGTATGCATCTCTGTCCACTGCGGTGTTCAAGCTCAAGCCTTTGCGTTTTGCGGTTTGCGCCAAGGACACCGGTTGAACTTCCCTTAAAAGAGAATTTAATCTCAACATATCACCGTCGACAATCCCCATGGAAGCCCCCATTCTGAAGTCGGAAAACAAGTTCATGGCCTCAGCTGTGGTCATCAGTCTGGCGGACTTCAAAACCGCCTCCGCACGGTAGATCTTGTCTTCCAGTTTTTTGGGTTCTCTCTCCTTGGTTTTTTCTCGCATCAGCTTTTCCTGCTCAATAATGCTTTCAACTGCCTGCACAAGGTTGTTCGAAAGCTCCTTTTCATCATATCCAAGGGTCAATCTGTTGGATATTTGATAGAGCCCTCCGCTTCCGCCGCTCCCCTCTCCGTAGAAACCGCGAACCGCAAGGCCGAGTTTCCCCGCCTGCAAGGTGAGTCTCTCTATACCTCCGCCGCGTTCTATCTCCGGCAAATGGAGCATGACACTGACACGCAATCCCGTTCCGAGATTGGTCGGACACCTAGTGAGATAACCCAGATTTTCATCGTATGCATATCGTGCCCTGTTGTGAGAAAGCCCCTCATCTATGAGGCTGTCTATTTGCAGCGCGCTGGAAAGGCATTCTTCCCCGCAGAGTCCGCTGCCTATAACCTGCAATCTGAGATGGTCTTCTTCGTTTATCATAAGTGAAATGCCTTCGTCATGGGATAGAAGCAGGGCTCTTTTTCTGTCGCTTCGTGCAAATTCCGGGGATATGAGATGAGCTTCAACGAGCTCAAACATCTCCGGTGCGTCAAGCTCATTTGCGTCTATCAACTTGAATTCACCCGCTGTCACAGCGTTTTCCAATATGGGCTGTGAACACAATTTGACAAGTCTTTCACAATCTCCCTGGGTCATCTTGGACCCAAAGGGTATATTTTCTATGTTTCTTGCCAGGCGTACGCGGGTGCTGACTGCGATATCTCCATTTGAGCCGCAGTGTGAAAACCATTTATTGTTTGTCATTTTCGTTTTTCCCGCCTTTTTCATGTTCCTCTTCAAAAGCGGCAAGAGCATTGATGTCGTCTCGCAGCTCTGCCGCCAGCTCGTAGTTCTCTGTCGCCACAGCTTCTTTTAAACGGGTTCTCAAGGATGTGATCTCCTTTTCTCTCAGCCTCTGCTCGGAAGCAATTTTAGAATATCCCAGCGGAACTTTGCCCGTGTGGTGGGTCTTTCCGTGCAGCTTGA
Source organism: uncultured Oscillospiraceae bacterium (assembly GCA_964439435.1). GTDB lineage: Bacteria > Bacillota > Clostridia > Oscillospirales > QAMX01 > CAYTOF01. The sequence goes on along the minus strand of CAYTOF010000025.1, from coordinate 2,082 downwards.
CAATATACGGGGAGAGCAAGGGAGAAAATGTTTTGTAACAGTTTGCACATCCCACATAACCGCATGAGGCAATATCGCTTTCATGAGTGCCGCATTCGGGACACACCCTGCGCTCAGCGGAGCCGTTCTCCGTTGTTTTTGGGGAAAATCCGCCAAATATGCCACCCAACGTCCCCGTTGCACTTGTTGCCAATCCGAGCTGCGCAGCACATTCCGAACACAGGTGAAACTGCGAGAGCTTGCCGTTTACGCTGCTTTTGAAATGGTAGGCTGCATTTTTATTTTTACATCTTTCACATGTCATCATTTTCCCTCCCCTACGCCAGCACAAGCAGGCATCGCTTCAGTACAGCTGCTCGCAGCTCGTCGCGTATGTCTCTATCTGCTGCGGCAAGCGCCTTGTCTGATGTGGCAGCCGCAATTATCAGCGCTTCGTTTTCCAAAATAACTTCTTCCGCAAGCATATTGGAAATGAAAGCTGCGGCAGTCGCAGAGTCAATTTTGTCTCCAATGGTGTTGATGATGTGCATGATGAGCAAACCCTTGTCCATCTTTATGCGTGAGATTTTTATATACCCTCCGCCGCCTCTGCGGCTGTCAATATAATATCCGTGTTCGGGTGTAAACCTTGTCATCAATACATAGTTGATCTGACTCGGGACACAATTAAACTGCTCTGCCAGTTCGCTCCTGGAGAGCTTTACGCTGCCTTTTCGTTTTTCCAGCTCTTCTTCTATGAATCTTGCTATTATGTCACTGATTCGCATCCCATCACCCTCTTTGTCTTTGACTTACTTTGACCATTATATGATACTATGTTCTGACTAAATATTCAATTGCAGTATATCTATATTCTCTCGCCAATACACTCATATTTTTAATTTATGACTATAATGCTTCATATAGCTCAGTGTAGTTTCGTTTATCTCAAGTTTTTGATTTACCTGTTGTTTTTCGGTTTGTCGCCGCACCCGACATGCATTTACAGGCAGTCTTGTGCGATTTCTCGGCTTTTATTTTGGACAGGGCATCTTTTATGATTTACCTCCCGGAGATTGTTTTTTCATCTGTTTGCTGTTTTAATAGTTGATTTTTAATATTTTTATGGTACAATATAGAAAATATGAATCGAGGTTAAACACATGGCTTATAAGATCAGTGAAGATTGCATCTCTTGCGGTGCTTGCGAACCCGAATGCCCCACATCCGCTATCTCTGAAGGTGACGATATCTATGTTGTCGATCCGGAACTCTGTATCGATTGCGGCGCATGCGCCGATGTTTGCCCGGTAGATGCTCCAAAACCCGAAGAATAAGCACAAGTTCTCAAAGGGCAAATCCGCAACATAAAGATTAGGGCAGCGCCTGTCCCATGGCTGCCCTTTTTGGTATATCTAGGAGCGACTTTGAAACTTTCTCTTGATGAAAATAACCTTGAATACGATTATGACGATAGGTGCGCCGCTCCAAGTTGCGACAGCTTTTTACTTGCGGCCTTTTTTCGTGTCCCAAAACTTTCCCATCGCCCAAAGACAGATTGCGAAGGAACCTCAAATAAGAGATTTGCTCTGCTCGACCTTGGCGCCGGCGCAGGACTGATTTCCCTGCTTTTGGCAAGCAAGCACCCCATCAGAGCTGTCGGACTGGAATTGTGCCCTCACTGCTCTGCCCTATTCGGACAAAACACAGAGCAAAACAACCTTTCTCGCAGTATTCAGGGAATCACAGGTGATGTCCGAGACCACAGGGCCCTGTTAAACCCCGAATCCTTTGATGCGGTCATCTCCAACCCACCGTATTATAAAATCGGCGACGGTCGCACGAATTCCCGATCGCCTTTGGCAAAGAGCGGGAACGGAGCCGACATCTCAGATTTTTGCAAGGCTGCCGCCTTTGCCCTCAAAAACAAAGGCTCATTTTATATTTCTTTTCCAACCGCCCGTCTCTGTGATCTGCTCTGCTCCATGCGGGAGCACAGGCTCGAGCCAAAGCGCTTGAATTTTGTCAGACACAATGCAAGAAAAGCGCCTTTTCTTGTCTTGGTTGAAGGCATCAAATCCGGCGGAGCGGGGCTTTCCATTC
>CAYTOF010000024.1:11065-29935 GCA_964439435.1 uncultured Oscillospiraceae bacterium | reverse complement strand
GAATAAAAAAAGAACGCATAGGCATCAGGTTCACATGGTTTTTCCACAGAAAACCCGATGAAAATCGTGACAATGAAGTGGATGACTTTATAAATGAAACAAAGGCCTTGGGATTTACAAAGCTCTCCACCAAGTGGGGCACAACAAACACCCGTCGCATAGCCACAAAAGGTGTGTGGCCGCCTCTGCCCGAAGACATGGAAGTCATACAAGACTAAGGCAAACGGAGGTCATAGTTCTCAAATAGCCGCTGTGCTTGGAAGAGATTTCCAAGCACAGTTTGTTTTTTGAGTTGATTTGTAAGCGATATTTCTATATAATACTTGTAAACATAGAAATCGGAGGCACTTACCAGTGATTAAAGTAGGAATTTTAGTCGGTCTTGACAATATCGAAGAAAATCTTAAAAATGCCAAAAGTCATGGATTTGAAAGCGCACAGATAGTTTCATGGAACACAGACAGCTTCACCTCGGAGCTTGCCGCCCATGTACGCAATGCCATTGAAACCACAGGCATCGAGGTCAAAACTTTTTGGTGCGGTTGGCCCGGCCCCGCGGCGTGGAACTTTACAGACGGCCCGCTGACACTTGGCTTTGTACCGGCATCATTTAGGTATGTGAGGACACAAGCAGTTATAAAGGGTGTCAACTTTGCCCATGAGTGCGGCATATATCAGGTGGCGACTCACGCAGGGTTTATTCCCGAGGACCCAAATGACAAATTATATCCCGAAACCTTGGTTGCTTTGAAACAGATTTTGAGAGTCTGCAAAAAGAACAACATGCACTTTTTGTTTGAGACAGGCCAAGAAACACCGACGACGCTTCTGCGCACGATTGAGGACCTCGGCGGTGATAACCTGGGTATAAACTTCGATACAGGCAATCTCATATTGTACGGCAAAGGCAACCCTGTGGATGCTCTTGATGTGTTTGGCAAATATGTGCGAGATTTCCACTGCAAAGACGGGCTTTATCCCACCAACGGGAGACATCTTGGAAAAGAAACAGCCTTGGGTGAGGGCAAGGTGGATTGGCCTGCCCTTGTTAAAAAACTCTTGGAAATTGGCTACGAAGGCCCGATGACGATAGAGCGTGAAATTTCAGGGGAAAGGCAGATAAAAGACATACTCGCTGCCAAAGAAATCCTTGAAGGCTTGTTGGCCAAAGGTCTTGAAGCATAATATCCGGCTTTGCCAAGCCTTGATATCTTGAGACCTTGGCTCTGTCGGTATCATAAGAACACAGACCGAGGAAAATGTGAAAAAAGGTACAAAAAACGAAAAACTTCATAGAGTTGAGTTGAAGAGCCTTTGTAAGCTTTGGGCTGCCATAGGCACTGTCTCCATGTCAGGGCTTGCCATTTACATCGTCTTTCGCACTTCGACTCTGCGCGTGGATGGTTTTTACAAGGCTTTTTCCCGCGGAATTTTGCGCATTATCGCTGTCGTGACAGGGGTTTTGCCCTTTTCCGTTGCGGAAATCGGACTCTATATTATAACTCTTACTTTCTTGATAGCACTGCTGCGCCTGATCTATGTCATGGTGACAGGCAAACGAAAGCTTATGTATCTTGCCCGATTTGTCTCCGTGATTATCCTAATCGCCGCTTCTTTTGGAACCGCTTTTTACGCACTGTGGGGTATGAACTACCATGCCTCCCCCTTGGCCGCAGAGCTGGAAATAAGCGTGCACCCGCGGAGCAGCGAGGAACTCTCGAGTCTTTGTGAATATCTCGTGGAGAAGGCAAACAGCTTGTCTCATCTTGTCCCCAGAGATGCCAAGGGCAAGCTGGTGGACATTGACTTCAAAGAGACAGCACGAGCGGTTGCAGGGCAGTTTGGCAGATTTACAGGGAAAACCGAAACCCCGGCCAAGCCGGTGCTGGCCTCCGCATTTATGAGTCAAGGCCGCATCACGGGTATTTTCATACCCTTCACCGCGGAGGCCAATGTGAATGTCGACAACCCCACTCCGGACAATGTGTTCTGTATGGCCCATGAGATGGCCCACAGATATGGTGTTGCCCCCGAAGATGAGGCAAACTTCATGGCCTTTTTGACAATGCACGATGCCGAAGATCCGCTACTTTCGTATTGCGCTTATCTTGGAGCGTTGAAATACAGCCAAAACAGACTGTATTCGGCCGACTATGAGGAGTTTGCGCGCATATATGCCTTGTACGACGACAACATCGCAAAGGACTTTGCATTCCAGAGGGAGTATTGGTCGCAATTTGAGGGCAAAGCCGCAAAGATCTCAACTCAGGTGAACAACGCATTTCTCATAGTACAAGGGCAGTCCGATGGCGTTCAAAGTTACGGTCGCATGGTGGATCTCATGCTCGGATGGTATGAAAAGCAAGACAAATGAGCAAAAAGATCGGTGTTTTAAATTTGTTTACATTTAAAAGGGAGTTTATTCACAAATAGGGGTTAAAATAGAGTCATAGAGTAAATGGATTGACCATTGCTCTAACCCCCTCCTTTCTATTTTTCTGTTTTGTGCAAATATGGCACACTAAGGATTGAGCCAATTATGGCTCAATCCTTTTTTTAAACTTAAGCTGTATCAACTGCAAATAAAAAGCCCCCTGCGATAACCGCAGAGAGCTGTTATAAAACACAATGTAACAAAACACTTGCAGAGTACTCAGGAAAGGCCGTTTTGATTCATCCTTGAATCAAAGTGGCCTTTTTTTAATGCGTGGGAATGCTCTGGGGTATGTCTTATGAGTTGGGCGCACTTTTTTTATCAACGCCAAGCCCATTGGCGGCATATCTTCAAATTGATAGGGTAGCACATCGAAAAGTTGCCCTCCGAGGACTTCAAAGGCGTGGTTGGAAAGAGAAATCTCTGTTTCAGAACGAGCACTTTTGTGTGCCGCAAAAATCCCATCTCTGCGCACAAAGGGCAGGCAAAGCTCCGCAAGGATGCGCATGTCGGCAACAGCTCTGGACAGGGCAAGGTCAAAACCTTCCCTGTATTGTGGTTTGCGGGCGGCGATCTCCGCTCGATCCGAAATAAAGCTGACATTGGACAGTTGCAGCTCTGCGCATAAACCTTTTAAAAACTCGATTTTCTTTGTAGTTGAGTCCAAAAGCACAAGCTTTGTGCTCTCCTCGCCCTTATCGTCGCACAGGATTTTCAGAGGTAAGCCGGGAAATCCGGCGCCGCATCCCACATCGATTATGCTCAAAGTGCCGTTTTGTTCCCGATTTAAATGGGGTAGTGCCAACAACGCCGCTGCGCTGTCGGCAAAGTGCCTCAGATAGACACCTTGTTCGTCTGTAATCGAAGTCAAATTCATAACTTCGTTTTTGGCAACCAGGGCGTTAAAATACGCTTCAAAACGCCTAAAGGTCAAAACATGCTCGATTTTGATGCCGAGAGAGGCAAGAGCTCGGTCAAAGCTTTCAATTATCATTTTGTTTCTTTCTTGATTCAAGCCAAATCATCAGAGCCGCCATATCTGCAGGGCTGACACCGGATATGCGTGAAGCCTGCCCCAAGGAGCGGGGGCGGATCTTGTCAAATTTCTGGCGAGCCTCCAGTCTGAGTACGGGGATTTGGAGATAGTCTATATTGGGTGGCAGCTCTTTTTCCTCCATGCGCGTAAATCTTTCGATTTTTAAAAGCTCTTTTTTTATATACCCATCGTATTTCAGGGAGATTTCTGCTTGCTGTTCCACCTCGCGGGAAAGCCCCGGGCGATAAGTGTCGAAGAGAGTGAGTGTGTCGTAGTGGATTCCGGGTCGGCGCAGCAGATTTGCAAGGCTCGTTCCGGTGGTGAGCTTGTTTTCCCCTCTGTCGGAGATAAGCTCATTGAGCTCATCCGATGGGGGTAAAATCGTGTCCTCGAGGCGTGAAATCTCTTTTTGTATTTGTGAGATTTTTTCTTCGGTGCGGGAAAGAGCTTCCTTTGAGGCAAGGCCTATCTCCTTTGCGCGTTCAAGCAGCCGTATGTCGGCATTGTCCTGTCTCAAGTAGAGGCGGTATTCCGAACGGGAGGTCATCATGCGATAAGGCTCGTTGGTGCCCTTTGTCACAAGGTCGTCTATAAGGGCGCCGATATAAGCCTCTCCGCGGCTTATGACTACGGGAGGAACGCCGATTTGAGCCCTGGCTGCATTTATGCCGGCCATCAAACCCTGGGCTGCGGCCTCTTCATATCCGGAAGTGCCGTTGAACTGCCCCGCACCATATAGACCTCCAATGGTTTTGAACTCCAATGAGGGCAAAAGCATGAGCGGGTCGATGCACTCGTATTCGATGGCATAGCCCGGGCGCATGAGTTCTGCCCTCTCAAATCCGGGCAGAGTGCGCAACATTTCAAGTTGCACTGCCTCAGGGAGAGAGGAAGAAAGCCCTTGCAGATAGAGCTCCTCCGTATTCATACCGGTGGGCTCCAAAAACAGTTGATGGCGGGGCTTGTCCGCAAAGCGCACGACCTTGTCCTCGATGGAGGGGCAGTAGCGCGCCCCTGTGCCCTTTATATCGCCGGAATACATCGGTGAAAGGTGCAGGTTTTGGCGTATCAGCTCATGCGTTTTTTCATTGGTGTAGAGCAGATGACACAGAGCGGAGTTTTCCGGCGGTGTTGCAGTGGAGAAGGAAAAGGGAGTGGGTATGGGGTCTCCGGGCTGCACAATGGCATCTTTGAGGTCCACCTTCAACCTGGAAATGCGCGGAGGGGAGCCTGTCTTGAAACGGCGTAGCTCGATGCCGAGGTTTTTAAGGTTTTTTGCCAGTGGTACAGAGGAAAACAAGCCGTCCGGTCCGCTCTCTCGGGTATATGTGCCGATGATTATGCGGCTGTTTAGGAATGTGCCCGTGGCCAGGATTACGGCTTTTGCCTCATAAATCGCCCCGGTGGCGGTGACAACACCCCGCACATGTCTGTCTTCGACCAAAATTTCCACTATCTCAGCTTGAAAAAGGGAGAGGTTTTCGCATTTTTCCAAGGTGTGCTTGATGTACTCCTGGTATTTTCTGCGGTCGGCTTGAGCGCGGATGGACTGCACGGCGGGGCCTTTGCCTGTGTTGAGCATGCGGTATTGGATGCAACATGCATCGGCGGCACGGCCCATTTCGCCGCCAAGAGCGTCTATTTCGCGTACAATCTGGCTTTTGCCGGGGCCGCCTATGGAGGGGTTACAGGGCAAATTGCCGACGGAATCGAGATTTAATGTAAATATCGCAGTTTTTGCACCGAGACGTGCTGCGGCAAGGGCAGCTTCCGCTCCCGCGTGCCCCGCACCTATTACGGCTATATCCACTTTACCTGCAATAAACTTCATGAATTTCCTTTCTGTCTGTGAGTGCTGTCTTCTATTTGCCGACGCAAAAACGTTCAAATACGCGGGAGAGCACCTCATGGCTCACGCTCTCTCCGGTGATTTCGCTGATTGCGGAAAGGGCGGCTTCTGTATCGACCCAGACCACATCGGGAGTTTGCCCCGAGCGCATTGCATTTGCCGCATCCTTGGTATGGGCAGCCGCACGAGACAGGGCTTCAGCCTGTCTTCTGTTGGTGATGATGGAGCCATCGGGCACCAGGTTTGACAGCTTATATCGTTTTATGATCTCCTCTTTTATTTCGGGAAGCCCGTCGCCGCTTTTGGCGCTGGCCTGTATATGGGGATGCGGTAAAACAGATACATCGAAGAGGGGAGGCAGATCGCTTTTGTTTACTATGAAGATAGTTTCGTATTCATCTCCCGAGCTCAACTCCAGCGTTTTTTGATCTTCCTGTGTAAAAGGTGAAGAACCGTCGAAAACAGCCAGCACTAAAGCCGATACTTTTGCCGCTGCCAAGGAGCGTTTAACGCCCAGCGCCTCGGCTTCGTCCCTTGCCTCGCGCAGCCCGGCTGTGTCACACAGGTTGAAGATCGCTCCTCCAAGTTCTATGCCGGTTTCCACAGTGTCCCGCGTTGTGCCGGGGGTGTCGGTCACAATGGAGCGTTCAAAACCTGCCAGAGCGTTGAACAGTGAGGATTTGCCCACATTCGGCTTGCCGACGATGGCACAGCGCAACCCTTCAGAAAACAACCTGCCCCTTTGATGGCTGCTTGCAAGCGATTCAAGGGCCTTTGCACAAAACTCCAAATCTGAAAGGGCGGTGTCAAGACTTGGAGGTTCAACTCCTTCGTCGGTGTAGTCGATGTATGCGGTGAAATCGGCGGCGATGTCTGTCAGCTTGTCCTTTATCGGCACAAGCGTTGTAAAGAGCACTCCAAAATGCTGAGCAGCCGCATTTTTAACCCCTTCCACACTGCGGGCGGAAATGAGATCTGCCACCGCCTCCGCACCGGAGAGGTCGAGCTTGCCGTTTAAAAAAGCGCGTTTTGTGAACTCGCCGGGATTTGCCGGGCGTGCCCCGTTCCGAATGCAAAGTTCGATCACCTTGTCAAGGAGCACAAGACCTCCGTGGCAGTGGAGTTCGGCGCAGTCCTCTCCCGTGTAACTGTGGGGCGCGGGGAACAAAAGAGCCAGCGCCGCGTCCAGAGGTTTTCCGTCGGTGTCGACAATGCGGCCGTAATGTGCTGTCCTTGCCTGAAGGGAGGAGAGGGAAGTAGCGGAAGGGACGGAAAATATCGCGTCTGCAACAGCAAACGCGTCGATGCCTGACAATCTGATTATACCGATGGCACCTGCCGCCGGAGGGGTTGCAATGGCACAGATAGTGTGTTCCAAAAATAGCCTCAACTCTGTTTGTATTTGCCGGACTTTCCCCAACGAGATAAATTTAAAAACATTGCTCGCAGGGAAAGGCCTTGCTTTGGATGTGTTTTGTATATTATATAATGAGGAAAGATATTTATAAAGTGCGGACTTTGACGGCACGGAATTAATCCATGTCTGCACTCTTGCACGGGGCAGGTCCTTCGTGGTAAAATTACACAGGAGGAAAGGCTCCGTGGGGTGCATATATCAAAAGCGTCCCCTCCCTCACGCTTATGCATGAGGGTTTGCCCGAAAAGGCATTGCTGACACCAAGGGGAGTGTCGCTTGCGAGCACCGCATCGGAAAGCTCGTATTTCAACCCTCTGATGTCGACACCTGTTGACCTGTCGCTGTGGGAAAACACAGAGAGATTGCCAAGGGCCTCAGCGGAGAAGTGCAGTTCTTCGTTGCAAATTGCGGTTAGAAAATAGTCTTTGCCGAAAAGATAACCGCGAGCTTTCTTTTTAGCCAGTGCTGCAAGGTTTGCGATATTTGCAAGGGTGTGATCCAACCTGCCACCCGTGCCGCCGTAGATATAAAATGCGTCACATTCCCTAGAAAGGCCGGTCTCTATGGAAAACGCGGTGTCTGTCTCGTCTTTTTGGACAGGTAACCGTATTATCTGCACATTGCTTGGAGCAAATGAAAGGGAATCGAAATCACCCACCAACAAGTCCGGCAATATGCCATTTTCAGCACAGCGTTCATATCCTCCGTCCGCCGCGATGACAAAGGCATCCCTTGGAAAATCAGGAGTGAAGCCAAAAAAGCTTCCTGCGCCGACAATAACGCATGCTTTCATCAAAATCGCCCCTCTTTAATCGCGCTTTGTCGTTTAATGAAACTATTATATTGATAAAGGGGAGCCTTGTCAATCAGGAGAGACTATTTGCAACCTCGACCCACAGATACATTACAAAAAGGAGCCAAAACACATGAATCTGTTTGAGCATCACAACATTCCGTTTTTGGGAGAAGAGGAGTCGTTGCCGCTGGTGAGCGGAAAGAGCTGGCGTGTTGAAAAAATAGTGTCCAATGCCCATGTCTCTCCGCCAGATTTCTGGTACGAACAGCTGGAGGCCGAATTTGCAGTGGTGCTTAAAGGTTTTGGAGAGATAGAGTTTGAAGAAGGAGAGATTTGCAAACTCAGCGCAGGGGAGTGGTTGCACATCCCGCCCGGAAAAAGACACAGAGTGAAGAGCACGAGTGAAAACCCACTCTGCACATGGCTTTGCTTCTATATAAAGGAAGAATAACCCCGTGCTTTTCGAACAAATGGTTTTTTGATTTGGTAAATGAGCGGGAAATGGGCAAAAATCAACTTTTCCCCAAAAACTTTAAAATAATGCTTGACAAACTCGGTTAAGTACTGTATGATATTCGAGCGTCACCATGGAACTGCGATGATGCGGGAGGTTGCCGCCATATTTACAGGCCGTAGATATGCGGGTTTTTCCGCGGAGTATGTCCGGAAAAGCGATTGAGACACCACTTATCTCAAAGCTTTTCACAATCGGGCGGTTGGATGTTTCTCATTTGCCAGGTCTTTTAGCATGGTCCCCTTCTTTAGAGACTTATGTGTAAGGATTACCGGTTTGCAAAGGTTTCGCAGTAAATGTGCGGCAATTGTGTCGCCCACAGCGAAAGCCTCTTTGAAAACCGGTCATTATTATGACCAAGCATGAAACGCTTGGCAGGGTATATGAGAAATGCCAGTCCGTACGCACACCATAAGCTTATCTCGGCGAAGTGCCGTAAACGGTGGCGAAATAAACAGAGCTTATGCGTACGAACACTATGGAGGAAGTAAAATGGCTAAAACAGACAAAATCAGAATCAGATTGAAGGCATATGACCATCAGCTCGTCGATCAGACAGCCGAGAGGATAGTTGAAACTGCCACAAGAACAGGCGCAAAAGCAGTGGGACCAATCCCGCTTCCCACACAAAGGGAGATCATCACGATCCTGCGCGCCGTGCACAAGTACAAGGACAGCCGCGAGCAATTCGAACGCAGAACCCACAAGCGCCTCATTGACATCTTGAACCCAACAGCCAAAACAATCGAGGCCCTCACAACGTTTGACCTGCCCTCGGGAGTCGAAATCGAAACAAAAGTATAATATGCCCGCAATTTGTCCCGCGGAGCGGGGCGGGTCATGTTGGTTTTTCCCTTTCGGAGAGCCCAACCAATAACCTATAAAAGGATGGAGAGTATGAAAAAAGCTATCATCGGCAAAAAAGTCGGTATGGCGCAGATCTTTGATGAGAACGGCAGAGTTATCCCTGTTACGGTAATAGAAGCGGGCCCGTGTGTCGTCGTTCAAAAGAAAAGCGCAGAAAAAGAAGGATATGAGTCACTACAGCTCGGATTTGAAGACATAGCTGAGCGCAAGCTCTCAAAAGGTGAGGCAGGCCATCTGGCTAAAGCGGATGCAGCCCCGAAGAGAATACTGAAAGAATTCAAACTTGAAGACAGTTCGGAGTTTTCGGTGGGCGACATTTTAAAAGCTGATGTCTTTACCGAAGGTGACAGAGTTGATGTGACGGGCGTCAGCAAAGGAAAGGGCACCACAGGTGTTATCAAACGCTGGGGATTTGCCATCCAGCGCCGCTCCCATGGCGGTGGTCCGATACACAGACACAGAGGCTCACTCGGAGCAGCCGCAACACCCTCAAAAGTCATGCCGGGTTCGAAAATGGCAGGTCGGGTGGGCGGAGAGCGTGTCACCGTACAAAACTTGGACGTCGTTAAAGTTGATGCGGATCTGAATCTCATCGCAGTGCGCGGTGCGGTTCCCGGCCCCAAGGGCGGCATCGTGTCAATCAAAAGCACGAGCAAAGCCAGATAGCCGCGGAAACATAGGAGGACATACGGATGCTTAAAGCAATTGTTTACGATATGGCCGGCAAGGAAGTCGGCGAGGTCGAGCTTTCCGAGGATATCTTCGGGGTGGAACCAAATCCCGGCGTAGTACACGAGGTTGTTAAAAATCACCTTGCCAACAGACGCCAGGGCACACAATCTGCTCTGACAAGAGCAGAGGTCAGAGGCGGAGGCGCAAAGCCGTATCGCCAAAAAGGAACAGGCAGAGCAAGGCAGGGCTCCATAAGAGTGCCGCATTTCAGACACGGCGGCGTGGCCTTTGCTCCAAAACCCAGATCCTATTCCTACACACTGAACAAAAAAGTGAAGCGCCTTGCGCTCAAAAGCGCTTTGTCTGCAAAATATGCTGCGGAGCGTATTATCGTTATCGACGATATCAAATTTGAAGAACCAAAGACAAAACCCTTTGCTGCGTTTTTAAGCGCAGTGGGAGCCGGAGAAAAAGCGCTTGTGGTGACAGCTGCCGCAGATAAAAATGTCGCTCTCAGCGGCAGAAACCTCAGCGGTGTCAAAACCACTATGGCCGGCCTGATAAACACATACGACATCGTAAAACATGATGCGCTGGTGCTGGACAAGGCGGCGCTTTCGGTAATCGAGGAGGTGTTCGCTTAAATGAAGAGCGCAACTGATATTATTATAAGACCAATCGTAACCGAAAAAACGATGGGCGGAAGCGCCGATCGCAAGTACACATTCGAAGTCGCAAGAGACGCGACAAAGATAGATATAGGCAGAGCGGTTGAAGAACTGTTCAATGTGAAGGTAGAATCTGTCAACACCATGCATGTAAGTGGCAAGAAAACGGTTAGGGCACAGTCCCGCCGCGTGGGTTATACCTCCGACTGGAAAAAAGCTACCGTCCGGCTTACAAGCGATTCCAAGAGCATTGAATTCTTTGACAGCCTCATGTAAAGCTTGCGCGTGTAAAGGAGAGAGAAGCATTGGCTATTAAAACATACAAACCCACGTCGCCGGCAAGACGCCAGATGTCGGTCGCGGTCACGGAACTTTCAAAGGTTAAGCCTGAAAAGGCACTGCTTGCAAAGCGCAAGAACCACGCCGGACGCAACAACAAGGGCAGGATTACGGTTCGCCATCGCGGCGGCGGTGTAAAGCGTAAATACCGTATCGTTGATTTCAAACGAACTCGCCTGGATGAGAACGCACGTGTCCTCACCTTGGAATACGACCCAAATCGTTCGGCCAATATTGCCCTCATCCAATATGATGACGGTGAGAAGGCATATATCATAGCACCTGTGGGCTTAAAAGTTGGCGACACCGTGGTATCGGGACAAAGTGCAGATATCAAGCCCGGCAACACATTGCCCATATCCGCTATCCCCACAGGCACATTTATTCACAATATAGAGCTTCATCCGGGCAAAGGCGCCCAGCTGGCTCGTGCAGCGGGCACTGCGGCTCAGCTTATGGCAAAAGAGGGGAATATGTCTCAAGTCAGATTGCCATCAGGCGAGGTGCGATATGTTTCAGCAAACTGCAAAGCGACAATCGGCCAAGTGGGCAACATCGACCATGAGAACGCCGGGATAGGCAAGGCCGGACGCAAGCGCCATATGGGATTCCGCCCGACAGTACGCGGTTCTGCGATGAACCCCGTCGACCATCCCCACGGGGGCGGTGAAGGTAAAGCTCCTATCGGTATGCCAAGTCCCGTTACGCCTTGGGGCAAGCCGACACTTGGTTACAAGACAAGGAAAAAGAAAAACCGTACAGACAAATTTATCGTCAAACGCCGAAACACAAAGTAGCGCAAGGGAGGCTTTGATCAATGGGCAGAAGTGTAAAGAAAGGGCCGTTTGTAGCCCCTGAACTGTTTAAAAGAATAGAGGCGATGAACCAAGCCGGAGAAAAAAGAGTGCTGAAGACGTGGTCGAGAGCATCCACGATTTTCCCGGAATTTGTTGGACACACAATCGCCGTTCATGACGGGAGAAAGCACATCCCGGTATACATCACCGAGGACATGGTGGGTCATAAGCTGGGTGAGTTTGCGCCCACAAGGGTATTTCGCGGACACTCCGGCTCCAAGACCTCGAACACCGGCAGATAGCCCGTAAAGGAGAGACATCAGTATGGAAGTTACAGCAGTATTGAAAGGCCTCCGCATGTCCCCGAGAAAGGTCAAGATTGTCTGTGACCTGCTTCGCGGAAAAGCGGTGGGAGATGCGGTTGCGATACTCATGAACACGCCCAAAGCTGCGGCGGAGCCACTGTTAAAGCTTTTAAAGAGCGTGGTCGCTAACGCTGAGAATAATGCGGAGCTGGATGTTGACAGGCTGTATATCAGCAAATGCTACGTGACTCCGGGGCAGACGATGAAACGCATTCGTCCCGTGTCAAAGGGTAGGGCGTTTCGTATATTGAAAAGGTCCTCGCACGTGACCATCTCGGTCACCGAAAAGGAAGAGTAGGAGGCACAGGCAAAGTATGGGACAGAAAGTTCATCCGCACGGATTACGCGTAGGCGTTATTCATGACTGGGATTCGCGTTGGTATGCTAAGAAAAATGTTTTCGGCGATTTGCTCGTCGAGGATTATAAGATCAGAGAGCATCTGAAAAAGAGGCTCTATGACAGCGGTATTTCAAAAATCGAGATTGAGCGCGATCCGCAACGTATTCGCATATCAATCCACTGCGCAAGGCCTGGGTTTATTTTGGCCAGGGGCGGAGCTGATATTGAAAAGCACCGCAAAAGCGTGGAGAAGATAACGGGCAAACCCGTTGCGCTGAATATAGTTGAAATTCGTCAACCAAATACAGACGCACAGCTAGTGGCCGAAAACATAGCCTCACAGCTGGAAAAAAGAACGTCGCATCGGCGAGCCATGAAGCAAGCCATGATGCGTGCTATGAGATTTGGCGCCAAGGGCATTAAGGTGTCTGTCGCAGGCAGATTGGGCGGGGCTGAGATTGCACGCTCTGAGCACTACAATGAGGGTACAATACCTCTGCAGACACTGCGTGCTGACATTGACTATGGTTTTGCCGAGGCTCATACAACCTTTGGACGCATAGGCGTAAAAGTTTGGATTTATAAGGGAGAGGTTCTGACAGCCAGCCCCAGAGAGCACAGGCTCAGTCAAGAAAAGAAAGCCGCCGAAGAGCGCTCACGTCCGCAAAGACGCGATCGCCGCGATCGTCGCGATGGCGGATATGACAGGGGAGGACGCCAGGGAGACCGCAGACCTCCCAGAAGAGAAGGAGGCAACAGATAAATGCTTCTGCCAAAAAGAGTTAAATTCCGAAGAGTTCACAGAGGGCGCATGAAGGGGCGCGCTCATCGTGGAAATACAGTCACCTACGGTCAATTCGGCCTGGTGGCATTGGAACCCTCATGGATAACAAGCAATCAGATAGAAGCCGCGCGTGTTGCGATGACCAGATATATAAGGCGTGGCGGAAAAGTATGGATTAAAATATTCCCTGACAAGCCGGTCACAAAAAAGCCCGCCGAAACCCGGATGGGAAGCGGTAAAGGAGCTCCTGAATATTGGGTAGCCGTTGTTAAACCCGGAAGAGTTATGTTTGAAATCGATGGGGTTGACGAGGAGACAGCAAGGGAGGCCATGAGGCTTGCGGGACACAAACTGCCCATCAAGACAAAGTTTGTTGTCGGAAATAAGGGCGACACTGGGACAGGCGGTGAAACGCAATGAAAGCAACTCAATTTCGTAATATGAAGCCCGCTGAGATCAACACTAGAATCTCTGAGCTAAAGGCGGAGCTGTTTAACCTGCGGTTTCAGCACGCGACAAACCAGCTGGAAAACCCCGTCCGCATTGTGGAAGTCAGAAAAGACATAGCGCGCGCCAAGACAGTTCTACGTGAGATAGAGATCTCGCAAAGCGCGAGCAAGTCGGGGAGGTAAAGAATGGCTGAGCAAAGATCATTTCGTAAAACACGAGTCGGCACCGTTGTGTCAGACAAAATGGATAAGACAATAGTGGTAGCTGTCCTTGAGACATACTCCCACCCGCTGTACAAAAAAACGGTCAGACGCACATATAAGCTGCAAGCCCACGACGAGAACAACGAGTGCGGTGTCGGTGATATGGTGCGTGTTATGGAGACAAGGCCTTTGTCCAAAAACAAGAGATGGCGCCTTGTTGAAGTAGTCCGCAAGGCACAATAGGAGGACTTGACATGATTCAACAGGAGAGCAAGCTCAAAGTCGCTGATAACAGCGGCGCAAAAGAGCTGAAGTGCATCCGAGTGCTCGGAGGATCCGCGCGAAAATTCGGGAACATAGGCGATGTTATTGTCGCCTCCGTTAAAAAAGCGCAGCCGGGCGGAGCCGTTAAAAAAGGTGAAGTCGTGAGAGCAGTTATTGTTCGCTCGGCCTACGGCAAAAAAAGAGGAGACGGAACGTATATCAGATTTGATGACAATGCGGCCGTTTTGATAAAAGAAGACAAAAACCCCAGAGGAACCCGAATTTTTGGGCCTGTGGCGAGAGAGCTCCGCGAGAAGGAATACATGAGAATCCTTTCGCTTGCTCCCGAAGTTCTGTAAGGGGGGAATGTAAATGAGCAAAATGCATGTAAAAAGCGGAGATATCGTTGAAGTCATCTCCGGGAAAAATAAAGGCAAACGTGGGAAAATCCTTTCCGCACAGCCCAAAGACGGCCTGGTCATCATAGAGGGCGTCAACATAGTGACAAAGCACAAAAAGGCGCGTAAACAGAACGAAGAGAGCGAAATTGTTAAAGTTGAAAGTGCCATCCGTGCTTGCAAGGTCATGAAAGTCTGTCCTAAATGCGACAAGACGACACGTCCCGCGCACAAGCTTGTTAACGGCGAGAAGTTCGTTGTTTGCAAGAAGTGCGGCGCGGAAATATAGTGCTAAGGAGGCTTGAGCAAGAATGCCGAGACTTAAAGATATGTATAAAAACGAGGCCGTCCCTGCACTTATGAAGCAGTTTGGATACAAAAACCCCATGCAAGTGCCGCGCCTTGACAAGATAATCATAAACGTTGGGTGTGGTGAAGCTAAAGAAAACACCAAAGCACTGGACGCTGTATGTGATGATCTTGCTGTAATTACAGGACAAAAGGCGATTGTCACAAAGGCAAAGCGTTCCGTAGCCAACTTCAAGCTGCGCGAAGGAATGCCTATAGGTGCTAAAGTGACTCTGCGCTCAGACCGCATGTACGAGTTTTTGGACAGGCTTTTCAACGTGGCGCTGCCACGCGTGCGTGACTTCCGCGGTATAAACGCCGATGCCTTTGACGGACGGGGAAATTATTCGCTCGGCCTACGGGAGCAGCTTATATTTCCCGAAATAAGTTACGACAAAATAGACAAGATCAGAGGCATGAACGTGGTCATCTGCACAACATCCAAAACCGATGAGGAAGCAAAGGCACTGCTCGAGCACATGGGTGCACCGTTTTCACATGCTTCACATGCTTAAAGGGAGATTACAATGGCCAAAAAATCAATGATTGTAAAACAGGATCGGGATCCGAAATTTTCCACGCGTCACAGGAATAGGTGCAAGATTTGCGGAAGACCCCATGCCTATCTGCGCAATTACGGTGTCTGCCGCATCTGCTTTCGCGAGCTAGCGCACAAAGGGCATATTCCCGGCGTGCGAAAAGCGAGCTGGTAGAGTGATTGGCAAGTTAAGTGAGGAGGCTCCAAGATGGTAACAACAGATCCTATTGCCGACATGCTGACAAGAATAAGAAACGCCAATTCTTATCGTCACGAAACTGTCGACATTCCTGCATCTAATGCCAAAAAGGCGATTGCAGGGATATTGCTCGAAGAGGGCTATATAAAGAACTATCAGATTATTGACGACGGACTTCAGGGCATAATCCGTGTGACGCTTAAATACAACTCTGCCAGAGAGTCCGCTATAACAGGTCTCCGCAGAGTCTCCAAACCGGGCTTGCGCGTTTATGCCGGTGTGGAAAACATTCCAAGTGTTTTAAAAGGCCTTGGAACTGCGATTATTTCCACATCAAGAGGCATAATCACCGACAAAAAGGCCAAAAGCCTGAATGTCGGAGGCGAAGTCATGGCTTTTGTCTGGTAGGAGGAATAAAAATGTCAAGAATTGGAAAAATGCCCATAAAAATACCCGCCGGTGTAGACATCAGTGTCGACGGCGAGAACAATGTCACTGTCAAGGGAAGCAGTGCGGAGCTTTCGCACAAGATATCCCCTCTTATATCAGTGGCAGTGGAAGGTGACAGCATTGTCCTTTCCAGATCCGATGATGAGAACATGACCCGCGCTCTGCACGGGTTGTCTCGTTCCCTTGTGTTCAACATGGTTGAAGGCGTCACAACGGGTTTTAAAAGAGAGCTTGAAATCGGCGGCGTCGGTTACAGAGCCGCCAAACAGGGCGATCAATTGGTGCTCAATGTCGGATATTCTCATCAAGTGTTCGTGAGCGAACGCGACAACATGAAAATTGACGTGCCTTCGCCCACTAAAATTGTAGTATCCGGCCCTGACAAGCAGGCCGTCGGTCAGCTTGCCGCCGAGATACGCAACGTGCGCCCACCTGAGCCGTATCTTGGCAAGGGCATCAGGTACGCAAACGAGGTCATTCGCCGTAAGGTCGGTAAGACCGCAGCCAAGAAATCATAAGGCCAAGGAGGGAATTGAATGGTATCACGCATAGACAAGAACGCGCAGCGTAAAAGACGCCACAAAAGAGTGCGCGGCAAAGTGCAAGGCACGCCCGAAAGGCCCAGGCTCGGTGTGTTTCGAAGTGACAACCATATTTATGCCCATATAGTCGATGACAGTACGGGCAAAACACTGGTCAGCGCTTCGACCACAGAAAAAGGTTTCGAAGGCAGCGGCGGCAACAAAGAAGCGGCGCGAAAAGTTGGTAAGATTGTTGCGGATCGCGCAAAAGCAGCTGGTATAAACACCGTTGTTTTTGACCGCGGAGGATATCTCTACCACGGCCGTGTAGCAGAACTTGCCGAGGGCGCGCGCGAGAGCGGCCTTGAGTTTTAACCGGGAGGACAAACTAAAAATGCCACATAAAATAGACACCTCAAATATGGAGCTGCAAGAACGCCTCGTTGGCATAACACGCGTTGCCAAAACAGTCAAGGGCGGCCGACTCATGAAACAAGCCGCAATTGTCGTCGTTGGAGACGGCAACGGACTGGTTGGTTTTGGAACAGGTAAGGCCAATGAAACACCTGATGCCATACGCAAAGCCATTGCCGATGCAAAGAAAAATGTCGTGCGCATCTCCATGCTTGGGACAACAATACCACACGAAACCATAGGTAAGTTCGGCGCAGCCGAGGTGCTCATGATGCCGGCACCGCAAGGAACAGGCGTTATTGCGGGCGGCCCGGTGCGTCAGGTTATGGAAGCTGCCGGCATACGCGATATCAGGACAAAATCTTTGCGCTCAAACAACAAGCTCAATGTTGTCCATGCTACGATGAACGGGTTAAAATCCCTGAGAAATGTCGAAGAAGTAGCACGACTGCGCGGCAAAACTGTCGAAGAGATAAGAGGTTAGGGAGGCGCATATGTCGCAAAGCACTAAACAGTTAAAAATTACGCTGATAAAAAGCCTCAATGGCAGGCATGACAAGCATATTGCAACCGCGCATTCATTGGGGCTGCGCAGAATAAACGATTCAACCATTCAAGCGGACGATGATGTGACGAGGGGCAAATGCAACCAAATCAACTATCTTGTCAGCATTGAGCAGGTTTGATTGGAGGTTTGGCCATGAAATTACATGAGCTATCACCTGTCCCGGGATCTGTCAAAAAAGCGACCCGTGTTGGTCGCGGTATAGGCTCGGGCAGCGGAAAGACATCCGGCAAAGGCCACAAAGGACAAAATGCACGTTCGGGCAAGGGAGCAATGCCGGGTTTTGAAGGCGGACAGATGCCCCTTCAAAGACGAATCCCCAAACGCGGATTCACGAATATCTTTGCCAAACGCTACGCCATAGTCAATGTGTCGGAACTCAACATTTTTGACGAAGGCGCAATAGTAGAGGTTAAGGATTTAAAAGGCGAAGGCCTTGTCAAAAAACTATACGACGGCGTTAAAATACTCGGCAACGGGGAGCTTACAAAAAAGCTGACTGTCCGTGCCAACATATTTTCGGAAACCGCCAAGGAGAAGATCGTCGCTCGCGGCGGGAATGCCGAGGTGATATAGATGCTAAAAACGATAATCAATGCGTGGAAAATAGCCGATCTTCGTAAAAAAATCTTGTTTACCGCGTTAGTATTGATTATCTACCGCTTTGGAAACGTCATACCCATTCCATTTATCAAAGCGGATGCCCTTGCACAGATGTTTGCCGGTCAGGGCGAGAATGCCTTTTATGGGTATCTCAACCTGCTGACAGGCGGATCGTTTACGATGGCCACAATATTTGCACTATCGATAACCCCGTATATCACAGCGTCGATTATCGTGCAGCTCTTGACCATGGCCATACCCGCCCTTGAACGCATGGTAAAAGAAGGTGGGGAAGAAGGACAAAAGAAACAGGCTAAAATCACAAGATATGCCACAGTTGCTTTGGGTATAATAGAGGGTTTTGTCTATTATCTCACACTGTATCGCAACAATGTTATTGATGCCGAAGTGTTTTTCAAAGGCGATGGTTTTCTCATTGCGGTCATCATCGTGCTCACTTTCACCGCGGGTACTGCCCTCATCATGTGGCTAGGAGAGCTCATAAACGAGCGCGGTATAGGAAATGGTATTTCCATGATCCTCTTTGCCGGTATCGTTTCGAGATTTCCCGCCATATTCCAATCAGCCATTGAATCTGTGCGGGATGGGACAATCAGCATATTTGTGCTTGTTCCCCTGGTGATAACCACGCTTGTACTCATCGGATTTGTCGTCTGGGTCAGCAATGCCGAGAGGCGGTTGACCGTACAATATGCAAAACGTGTTGTCGGGCGCAAAGTCTACGGAGGTCAGTCGAGCTTTATACCGCTTAAAGTGAATATGACGGGTGTTTTGCCCATCATCTTTGCCTCAAGCATTGTCAGCATGCCCTCGATTATAGCCTCGTTTTTCAACAAACCCAAAGACGGCTCATTTTGGTTTTATTTGTTAAAATACACCCAAGCACCGTCTGTTATCTATATGCTTCTTTATTTCTTAATGATTATCGCGTTTTCTTTCTTCTACGCGTATGCGCAGTTCAACCCAACTGAAATTGCCAACAACATGCAAAGTAACGGCGGGGTCATTCCCGGTTTGC
>CAYTOF010000024.1:0-11055 GCA_964439435.1 uncultured Oscillospiraceae bacterium | reverse complement strand
GCGACCGGGCACACCCACTGCCAATTTCATCAACAAAGTGATGAAAAACATCACAGTCATCGGAGCCGTTTTCCTTGCATTCATCGCCATTTTACCCATCATAATCAGTGCGTTTTCACCGAGTCTCGGGGGATTGGCACTGGGAGGCACGACACTGTTGATTATTGTCGGTGTTGCGCTGGAGACAGTCACACAGATGGAAGCTCAAATGGTCATGCGCCACTACAAGGGATTCCTTGACTAAAGCGTTGGCTGATTTATAATATCGGAGGGAAAAGATGCACATCGTATTGATAGGAGCGCCGGGATCGGGCAAGGGAACCCAAGCATCACAGCTTGCACAAAGATATAATGTCCCTGCCATTTCCACGGGAAACCTAATCAGAGAGGAAGCCGCGGCACGCACAAAGGCCGGATTGGCCGCAATCGGATTTATTGAAAAGGGCGATCTTGTGCCGGACGGACTGATAACAGAGATGCTCAGCGACCGTCTTTCAAGACCCGACTGCGCAAATGGCTTTATACTGGACGGATATCCGCGCACTATGGCTCAGGCTTTGGCGCTGGATGAAATGGACATAAACATCGACATCGTGATTTCCTTGGAGTCATCCGACGAAGTTATCGAAGAGCGCATGACGGGGCGCAGAGTCTGTTCAAATTGTGGTGCGACATATCATATTGTCAGCAACCCCCCGAAGTCGGAAGGTCTGTGTGACAAGTGCGGCGGCAAGCTCGCACTGCGCAGCGACGACCGACCCGAAACTGTGCGCGACAGGCTTCGGATATATCACGAACGCACGCAGCCGCTGTTGGATTATTATGAGGCAGCAGGCAAGGTACACCGTGCAAATTCAGAAGGCGAAGTTTCCGAGACCACAGCCTTCGTACTTGCCGGATTGAAAGCTTTTGATAAAAATGATAACAATTAAATCGGACGAAGAAATAAAAATCATGCGTGTGGCAGGGAAAGCGGCAAGTGCGGCAAGAAAAGCCGGCGGAGCTTGCGTCATGCCCGGTGTGAGTACGGCCGAGATAAACGAGATGGTGCATGAAACACTCAAAAAATATGGTGCAACTCCGAGTTTTCTTGGGTATCGCGGTTTTCCCGCAGCGGCTTGTGTGTCCGTCAATGACGAGGTCATTCACGGCATACCGGGGAGGCGCAGAATTCGAGGAGGCGATATCGTCAAAATCGATGTAGGAGCACTCATAGAAGGTTATCATGCGGACACCGCGGGCACATTTTTTGCGGGAGCTGTAAGTGATGACGCAAAGCTGATTGCGGAAGTCACGCGACAAAGCTTTTATGCAGGGCTAAAAAAAGCTACAACCGCGCACAGGCTGCGAGACATATCGGGGGCAATCGGGGATTATGCGGAGCAAAACGGGTTTTCGGTTGTAAAAGCTTTCACCGGACACGGCATAGGTGCCGCACTCCACGAAGACCCGGATATTCCAAACTACAGGGCCCCGAGCGGATTGGCAGGACCTTTTGCCACCCACAGATTGAAACCGGGAATGACCCTTGCCATAGAGCCCATGGTAAATGCAGGCACCCACGCGGTGCGACTTATGGATGACGGTTGGACCGTCAAAACGGCGGACGGCAAGTTGTCCGCACACTACGAACACACAGTGTTGATAACAAAGGGAGAACCGGAGCTTTTAACACTGTGAATCACTGCTATTTTAACTGTTATCAGTTTTATTTTAAAAAGGAGGCGTAGCGAAAATGGCCAAGGAAGACGTTATAGAAGTTGAAGGTGTTGTTACCGAAGCGTTGCCGGGCGCGATGTTTCGCGTCACGCTGACAAACGGGCACAAAATACTGGCCCACATATCCGGAAAACTCAGGATGAACTATATCAAGATATTGGTCGGTGACAAGGTGACAATTGAGATGTCCCCATATGATCTGACCAAGGGCAGAATAACCTGGCGCACTAAATAGATGCGTTCATATCACGGAAAGGCATGGTCAACAAAATGAAAGTTAAACCATCGGTCAAACCAATTTGTGACAAATGCAAAGTCATAAAGCGCAAGGGCAAGGTTATGGTCATCTGTCCGGCCGACCCCAAGCATAAACAAAAACAGGGCTGATTAAGGAGGCACGTTAAATGGCACGTATAGCCGGCGTAGACCTGCCAAGAGAAAAGCGGGTGGAGATTGGTCTCACCTATATTTTCGGCATAGGCAGAACGCGTTCAAAAGAAATATTAGCGGCAAGCGGGGTAAATCCCGACACACGCATTCGCGATCTCAGCGAAGATGAGGTCGCCAGTATCCGTGAACAAATTGACCACAACTACAGAGTTGAGGGAGATTTGCGCAGGGACATCGCCATGGACATCAAGCGCCTCAACGAGATAGGTTGTTACCGCGGTCTTCGGCACAGAAGAAGCATGCCCGTTAGAGGGCAGCGGACAAAGACCAATGCGCGCACACGCAAGGGTCCCAGAAGAACCGTCGCCAATAAGAGGCAGTAGGAGGATTTGAATGGCTAAAGCACAGACCAAAAAAGCAGCGGGAACGGTCACACGCAAACGCCGCGAACGTAAAAACATAGAAAAAGGCTCGGCTCATATCAGGTCTACTTTCAACAACACCATTGTCACGATAACAGACCTTTCGGGCAATGCTGTGGCGTGGGCATCTTCGGGTGGCCTTGGATTTAAAGGCTCACGCAAGAGCACACCCTTTGCGGCACAGTCCGCCGCCGAGGCAGCGGCAAGAACCGCGATGGAACATGGCATGAAGACGATCGAAGTCTATGTTAAAGGCCCCGGTCAGGGGCGCGAAGCCGCGATACGCGCACTGCAGTCAGCCGGGCTTGAGGTTGTCATGATAAAAGACGTTACGCCCATCCCGCATAACGGCTGCCGCCCGCCCAAGAGAAGGCGCGTATAAGCGCACACATTGCTAAGGAGGCAAAATAAGACATGGCAAGATACACTGAGGCGGTTTGCCGTCTCTGCCGCAGAGAAAATCAAAAGCTCTTTTTAAAGGGAGATAAATGCTTCAGCTCAAAATGCCCGTTAGAACTAAGAGCATACCCGCCGGGACAGCACGGCCAAGCTCGCACGCGTAAAGCGTCGGAGTATTCGCTGCAGCACAGGGAAAAGCAAAAAACCAAGAGGTTTTATGGAGTTTCCGAGAGTCAGATGTTAAAATACTTTTTGATGGCTGAAAAACGTCAGGGCATTGTCGGTGAAAACCTGCTGACAATTCTTGAATCAAGGCTTGACAATGTCGTCTACAGAATGGGACTTGCGATGTCAAGACCCGAAGCACGTCAGCTTGTCAACCACGCCCACTTCACCGTGAACGGCAGAAAAGTCAATATACCATCTTACCTTGTAAAGCCCGGCGATGTTGTGGCACTGCGAGACAAGAGCAGGAGCCTTGACAAAATCGCTGGGGTTATCGAGGCTAACGCTTCGAGGACCGCGCCCAAATGGCTTGAAAAAAGCTCCGACAACTACATCGCGAAGGTTCTTGCCTTACCGGAGCGTGACGATGTCGACCTACCGGTTGAGGAGCATCTGATAGTCGAGCTTTACTCCAAGTAAAGGCGCGATTTCGCGGCAATGTTCCGCGGGACGCGTTGGCCCTTCTCCACGCGAATTGGCATCAATAGCCGGGCAAGCCGGCAATGAAACGGAGGGTATTTATGGACTTTGTAAAACCGACGATTGAGAGCATAAATGTATCCGATGACGGATCCTACGGCAAACTCATCGTTGAGCCCCTTGAGAGGGGTTACGGTACGACGCTTGGAAATTCACTGCGCAGAGTGCTGCTATCATCACTTGACGGCACCGCTATAACCGCAGTTAAAATACGGGAAATTCAGCATGAGTTCTCCACGATACCCGGCGTCAAAGAAGATGTGACACAGATTATACTGAATCTGAAATCAGTTGTGGCGAAGCTCCATGGGAGCGGACCCAAAACCATGTATATAGAAGCATCGGGCAAATGCGACGTGACAGCGGGAAATATCATCGGCGATTCAGAAGTCGAGATCATGAACCCGGAGTTGCACATAGCCTCACTGTCCGAAGACGCAAGACTGTCCATGGAGCTCACCTTTAACCACGGCACAGGATATGTGCCTGCAGAGAGAAATAAGCCGCACCAGGCGGTAATCGGGCTTATACCCATAGACTCGATTTACTCACCGGTGCAAAAGGTCAACTACACTGTTGAAAACACACGTGTTGGTGCCGCTGTCGACCACGACAAGCTCACCCTCGAAGTGTGGACAAACATGACAATCAGTGCGGCGGAGGCGATATCTTTGGCTGCTCGCATACTCACAGACCATCTTGCACTGTTTGCCGGTTTGTCCAAAGAAAACGGCGGAGCGGAAGCTGTAGTTGACAAGCCAAGCGAGCACAAGACCACACAGCTTGACATGACCATTGAGGAGCTTGACCTATCGGTGAGATCATTTAATTGCCTCAAAAGAGCCGGTATAAACACGGTCGATGACCTTGTGAACAAGACCGAAGAGGACATGATGAAGGTCCGTAACCTTGGCAGAAAGTCTCTGGAAGAAGTTGTCAACAAGCTCGACGCAATGGGCCTTGCGCTACTGAGCGAAGATTAGAACTCATAGAGGAGGAACAGACAATGCCCGGCACACGCAAGCTTGGCAGGCCGACCGATCACCGCAAAGCGATGCTTAGAGGTATGGTGACGTATCTGCTTGAAAGCGATAGAATAGAGACCACGGTGACGAGGGCTAAGGAAGTCCGCCCCATTGCCGAAAATATGATCACAATTGCAAAAAACCCCACACTTGCAAACAAACGCCGTCTTTTTTCCTACATAACAAAAGAAGACGTGGTGTACAAGCTTATAAATGAGATAGCTCCGAAATATGCCGAGCGCAACGGCGGATACACCCGCATAGTGCGCACAGGTCCTCGCAGAGGGGATTCGGCAGAGATGGCAATCATCGAGCTTGTTTAGGGAAATCTAAATAGGCCGAATCGGCCCGCGTAAAAGCGAAACAAGGGTATTGTCCCAAGTCAGAGGCATTGGGATAATACCCTTTATATTTTTGCCTTTGAATATCATTTGTCGTTGACACCGTGACGTGTCCGACATATAATAAGTTTAGAAATCAAATAGGGGGAGGCGGCACAATGTACCAAAAGGATCTGTATATTATCAGAGAGCTTGCAAAGAACTACAAAGAAGCGGCGGCTGAACTTGAAAACTCAGAGAAGATCAAGCTCTGGAAGGCGCTGAACGGATTAAAACCCCTTCGCCCCATGGTGATGATTGACCAGGTTTGCTGGGAACAATTCGAAAATCTGCCGGAGATGACCCTCCAATGCACCGACAGAGCGATGCGGGGCATGGAGAGACAGCTTCGGCGCATGCTTTTTCAGTGGCACAACTTCAGAGCGGACTTTGTTTTGGAGCCCTTTTATAAAGTGGGAAAAGCATTTAGAGGGTATGATACATTTCTAGGATTGGATGTCATTGTGGACAAAAAGCGCCTCCGAACCACGGATGGGGTGGATGGTCAGTATTTTTACGACCAGCTCAAAGAAGAGGCAGACCTTGAAAAATTGCAGAAAAAGCCTGTCATAGAAGCTCTACCCGAGGAGAGTGCCCGCAGAGTGGAGTTTGCAAACGAGGTGCTTGACGGCATTGTGCCGGTCATTGCCTACGGCGCCGAAGTGGGTTGTCAATACTGGGACTGGATCTGTGAGCTGCATGGTGTGGAAAACAGCTATATTGACCTTGTTGACCGCCCGGAACTCATACATGCAATCCTCGAAATCTTTTCGAACTACCACCACAGCGCCCTCGACCAACTGGAAGAACAGGGCCTGCTCGGAGGGCCCATGAGCTGGATACACTGCACGGGTGCCTTCTCCGACGAGCTGCCCGCGGCAGGCTTTGACCCCGATCGTGTTCGGGCAAAGGACATCTGGACAATGGGCATGGCACAGCTCTTTTCGGGTGTATCTGTGGCCATGCACGATGAATTTGAAATAGAAATTGTAAAATCCTGGTATGAGCGTTTCGGGCTCGGATATTATGGCTGCTGCGAACCCCTGGACACAAAGATAGATATAGTGAGAAAATTGCCAAATGTGCGAAAGATCTCCCTTTCACCCTTGGCGGATTTTGAGCGCGGTTGTATGGCCATCGGCACAGATTATGTCGCCTCATGCAAACCAAATCCCGCATATCTTGCCTTTGATGTGTTTGACAAAGAGCTTGTGAAAAGTGATTTGAAAGAGAAGGTGCAAATCGCAAGGAGATACAATACGCCGCTGGAGATTATTTTAAAGGACATCAGCACAGTTGCCTCCGATCCCTCAAGACTAAAGCAATGGAACGACATAGCCATGGACATAGTGTGTGAATGAAACAATGTAAAGAGGTTTTATATGCCAAAAATCAATAAAGCTCCCGAAACAATGACTTCCAAACAGCGTGTCATGCGCACTTTTAACTTTGAAAAGACAGACAGAGTGCCCATAGGATATGAGTCAAATCCCGGAATACACGCAAGGCTCTGCACTGCCCTCGGCGTAAAGAGCGGAGACAATGAGGCGCTTTACATGGCTTTGGGTGTGGACACACGGGGTGTCGGTGCACCGTATACGGGGCCGGAACTGTTTGAGCAGAGGCCCGATCGCAGAGTTGACAGCCTTGAGGGCTGCTACATGCGTTGGGTGGAGCACAAAAGCGGCGGATACTGGGATTTTTGTGATTTCCCTTTGAAAGATGCTCCCGATGAGCTCTTTTACACCTATCCTGTGCCAAATCCCGATGACTTTGACTATGATATGGCAAAGGAATGGGCAAAATCAAGTGGTGACTTTGCCCTCTTTGTGGGGGGAGCCGGCACACCTGATATCATAAACTCCAACGGGCGCATCATGGGCATGGAGGATGTGCTCATCCACCTGGCAAGCGAACACGAACCCGCCATGGACTTCATAAAGCGGAGGGCGGCATTCGCCCTTGGACACATGGAGAGGTTGCTCGCAGCATGTCGCAATCTCATAGATTTTGTCTGGTTGGGAGAAGACCTTGGCACACAGATTGGGCCGATGATCAGCCTCCAAATGTACCGCAAGACGTTCAAACCCATTCACATGGCCTTTGTGGACCTCGCAACATCATATGGCCTGCCCGTGATGATACACACCTGCGGCTCTTCAAGCTGGGTTTATGAGGATTTTATAGAGATGGGCATAAAAGGCGTGGACACCTTGCAGCCGGAAGCGGCCAACATGAGCCCGCAATATTTGGTAGAAAACTTTGGAGGCAGGCTCAATTTTCGCGGTTGCATATCCACGGCAGGGCCGCTGGCATACGGTTCGGCGGAGGAGACAGCAGAGTATTGCCGTGACACCCTGGACATCATGATGGAGAAACGGGGCTATCACTTTGCGCCCACCCACGCAATTCAGGACAACACACCGACAGAAAATGTGATTGCGATGTACAATGCGGCGCACTCTCACGGCAGGTATTGACAAAGCTGTGTTTTTGAAGAATAATATATGTCGACACAGACAAAACCTATACGGAGGTCTAAGATGAAATTTTCTATTTTCAGCCTGCCAAGTTCCGTTACATCCTATAAAGAGGCCGTGGACTTTGCGGCGGAGGCTTCTTTTGAAGCCATAGAACCGTATTGTGACCGCGAATTTGCCACGCCCGATATAGAAGCGGCAAAGCAAATCAGAGCATATGCGGAGAACAAGGGCATCAGCATCAGTTGCTTTTCCATAGCTGTCAGCGTTGTGGGGGAGAACCGCCGTGCAGAGATAGACAGATTGAAAAAATATATTGATGTCGCCAAAGCCCTGGGTTCACCGTATTTACACCATACAATCGCCCCGGGGCTCTCCCACAAATTTGTGCGCATGCCCTATGGTGCGCTGTTGCAAAAAGCGGTGGAAGCTCTGAAAGAGATTTCAGATTATGGCAAAGAGCGCGGTGTCAAATGCATGTATGAAAACCAAGGCTATATTTTCAACGGCAGCAACCGTCTTGAAAGGCTTATAGAGGCCGCGGATTTTGATTTTGGCATAGTTGCCGATGTGGGTAACAGCTTGTTTGTCGGGGAGCGGGCGGAGGTCTTTGTGGGGCGCTTTGCCCCTTTTATCGAGCATGTCCATGTCAAGGACTATCTCTTCCATGACGGGCGGGCATACCATCCCGGAGAGGGTTGGTTGATGACGAGAGATGGCGACTATCTCAAAGACTGCATCATGGGTATGGGTGTTGTCAACTTCGCGAAAATATTCAGAATACTCAAAAATGCGGGCTATCAAGGCTATTATTCTCTGGAGTATTGCGGCGGAGGCGATGCAAAAGCCGCCATAAATATGAGCGCCGCAAATCTGGCGCGGATTTACCGAGACAGCTAAATGACAATGCAAATCTCAGTTTTTGCATATCTGTAAAACAAATCCCCCCTCTTTCCATCCGGATAAAAGAGGGGGGACATAGTTTGTCTGTATATCTCAGGGGTTTTCTGTATATGAGACCGAGCCTGTTGTCTTTTAGTCGAACCTGTATCTGTAAAAGTTCACCTTGTCATCAGGCGTCGCCGCGTAATACACTGTTCCGTTCGGTGTAATGGTGTATCTCTTGTTCATTGTAAACTTGTAGATATAGGATCTCCCGTCTTCGCCGATTTTTCTTTCCGGCTTGCTATTTGAAAGATCGATTTTGCCGACATCCATCTTCTCGTCTTTGAGATTGATCCTGATGATGTTTCGCCATTGGGGGGCATCATAGTGTTCTTTTTCCCCCGGGATGGGGCAGATTCGCTGGATTTCAAAATACACATAGCCCTTGTTGTCTTGGCCGATTTCCCTTATATAGGCATCGCAAGTGAGGCCTTTTGACCCGGGCGGATTCAGACCGATGGCAAGCTCCACAATGTATATAAGATTGTCATTCTCGTCTATTTGTGAAATGCCCACGACATACTCGTCTTTATTATATATCACATTGTCGATGGTCACATAGCCAAAGGGATGGGAGTCGTTGTAATACTCCTCCAGCATATTTCCCTCGACATCAAAAACACGCCAACGCTTGCCGCTTTTGGTTTTGTCTTGCAGCATGAAGGTACCGTCTTGAAAAGAGGTCAGGGCGTTGTCATCCGTGGCCCCTTCGCAAAAAATGTTGAGCTCTTTCACTTCGCTGCCCGTTATTTTATAAATACCGTGTTTCTCAGGCGAATATGAATAAGCAATGACACTGCCCGAAACAGCGACCATCTCCCTGATAAACTCGTTGTCGCCAAAGTCGGTTCTGCCGATAGAGGAGAAAAATGTTGAAACCTTTCCGTCTTTAAAGGATTTGAAAGTCCTCTCATTTGTGGTGTCAAAGATATAAATTGTTTCATCTTCGCCCATTGTGTAGCACTCGGGGCCTCGAACAGTGGCATCGTCAGGTGTCAAAACAAAACCAAGCTCCCCGGAATATTTTCCCCAAAAGACGGACAAAAGCACATCCTCTGTCAAAACATTTGCATTGTCAAGATCCGGGGAAAACCGCGTGATCTCCGATGGAGGCTTTTCTGTTTTCGGAGATGTCGTTGTCGATGGACTTGTTTGGGACGATTGTGTTTCTGTTTGAGGCGTTGATTTGGCGGCGGTAGATGCTTGGGATGAAGTCGTGGCAGCGGCAGTTTCTGTGGTGTGGGGTGTTGTTTCGCCGCCGCATGCGGTAAGCAGCACTGCAAGCAGCAGCAACAAGCCGACCGTTGTGTGTAATATTTTTGCCATACTTGCCCCCTTTAGATCAATTTTTCGATATACAGAGTATATCACAGTTTTAGGCACTTGGTGTCGGTTGAAACGTTCATTTAGTCAAAAGTGTATCGCAAAAAGCTTATCCCTTTATCTTGGGGCAGCGCATGATAAATTGCTCCCTCCGGGGTGATGGTCCATGATGCATATAAAACAGTGTGCAGATAAAGCGGCATACCGTAGTCATTTATTCTGCCATCACCGCGATAGTTGAAGGCTTCGACCAAGCCGACATCCAAGATTTCTTCTTTTATGTTGAGCTTGACAAAGTTCAACCGTTGATATGCGTCGAAATAATCGTCTTTTCCTTCTTCCAAGAAAAATCTCGAAATGCATATGTACACATAGCCTTGGTTGTCTTGACCCAATTCGTATACATCGACCTCACTGAGAATGCCTTTTTTATTTGAGGGCAATGTGAGGCTGTCTTTTTTGACAACGAGATCCACACTGTTCACAGCGTTGTTTTTCGAATCCACAAGGGCATATCTGATGACCATCTCCATGTCGTCGTCGCTTATAACTCGTTTTGTCATACAAGCATATGGGTTTGATTCCATGGAAGGTTCTAAAACCACACTTCCGCCAAGGTCATAAGCGCGACGACGGGCTTGCATGTCGGTTATATGGGGGAAGTCGTTTGGATAGTCTTTGACTAAAAAAGTGCTGTCTGAAAGTGCGGCAAGAGTGGGATATAGGGTAATCAGCCAACCTTCTTGACAGGGGATGTCAAACTTTTCCACTGCATTGTCGGTGATTTTGTAGAATGCGTTTTTCTGTTCTGAATAGGCGATGAGACTGCCGTCTACAAAAATCATGTCTCTGAACATGTCTTTAAAATAGCCTCTGTCCACAAAGTCAGCTTTGCCGATTATGGGCATCTGATTTATCAGCTCTCCGTTTCTAAAAGTCTTCAGAGTGCAGCTGTTCCATGTGTCATAAATGTAAAAAGTCTCATCGTCGCCCACTGTAAATGACTCGGGCCCCGAAATTGCCTTGTCTTGAACATACTCGACAAAACCAAGCTCTTCTGCCTTTGTGCCCCAAGGGAGAAACATGCACTCACTCTCTGATAAAACGGTGGCTTTGTCAAGGTCCGGGGTAAGCGGGCGATCTCCGGCTCGGGCTTTTCTGTTGCTTGAGGCACCGTTGTCGTTTCTGTTTGAGGCGTTGATGTGGCGGTGTTAGATGCTTGGGATGAAGTCGTGGCAGCGGCAGTTTCTGTGGTGTGGGGTGTTGT
>CAYTOF010000023.1:0-30101 GCA_964439435.1 uncultured Oscillospiraceae bacterium | reverse complement strand
GACAGCTTTCGCAGCTTATCCCATTTGGCGAGATAATTCTCATAGATGGCATCAATCCTCTCGCAGCAGCCATAGGACAGGAGGCCAAAACGCTTGACCAAGCGATCCTGATACGGAAAAACAAACTCCCCGAACAATTCGGGGGAAACCGCCGTTGTCTCCTGAGACTCCAAAAACCCCCAACACTGGGCGGTACTTGTAACATCCTCCGTTGGCAGTTCGTCGTTATAGGCAAAGCTTTCCTGAGCCACGGGGCTTGTTCCCATGGTGGGGAGCAGCAGCCTTTCCCGCTCTAAAAAATCATAGTATTTTTCATATAGGGAGCAAGCCATCTCCATGGCTTCATGCACCTTCTCGGGATAGTCATACAGGGAATAGTAAAGTGTTTCCAAACCCGTCAGGTGTACCAAAGGGCCTGTCATAGCACCGCTAAGGCTGCCCATTGTCATGCGCGGAGGCAATATGTCGTGAAAAAGCTCATAGATGGCTTCGAAATATTTTAAAGTGCCGTCTTTATCCACACCGAAACCACCACCTCTGAGCAGGTCAAAGTCACTTTCCAGGTCCTCTATCACCGGGTCTATGTGATAACCCATCCTTCCGTTATTGGGGGTGGTTTTCGCCCTTGCGCCATATGGTGAGACCCATGTTCTCCAGCCGATGTCAAAAGTGCCGGAAATGGGGGTGTCATCCGAAAACAGGTTTATCCCCGTCATCGTGCGTAAAAGCTCGAACTCCACACCGCGAGCAAACTCGCCTTCGCATCTTTGTTGCGGAGAGATGACCTCTCCTAGAAAATTGCCGGGCAGCAGTCTGACTATGGGGAATTTGCGTTCACCCTTGGCAAGGCTTTCCCATTTTTTGAGAACGTCCAGATTTTTAGGAGAAAGCGCATATTCAGCTTGTTTGGCAGCGAGGCCACGCAGCAAAGTGAGATCTCTCGGAGAAATTTTTTCCATATCGGCTTTCCTTTTTCTTCTGTGTGAAATGGACAGTCCTGTGATATGTAGCCGGAAGTGCTATATAAAATATCGCGGCTTGGTAAGGAAATATACAGCTGCTCCGACAATCAAGGCGACAATGGTGTTTATCACCGTTGACCAAAAGGCTCCTTTTTTGTCCATGGCTATCAGCGGGAAAAGAGCGTCTCCGTCCTGGGAAATGGCATTTGCAAGGAGGGCGGCAAAGGGGAACATGCCCTTTAGGTAAAGGGAGACGAAAATAACCTGTGGCCCGCAACCAGGTATGATGCCGATGGCAGCACCGATGAGAACGGAGACAAAGCCTGTGGATGTCAGAAGACCTGCTATGACCTGGTCTCCTCCCAGGAGATAAACGAGCAGTTCGTATGCCAGATAAGCGCAAAACACCCATGTCCCTACAAAAGCGGTTTCCTCTGCATTGTGTATGAAGGTTTCTTTGAGTGAAAACAGCTTATGCTCAACATCCTCATGGCTTTGCGCCTGTGTGAATTTTTTTGCACAGATCATGTAGAAAACTGTGACAAAGGTTCCAAGCAGGCCTACAATGATTCCGAGGTTTTTTATGCCTCCGAGATTGTTCAAATCCACCTGCATCAAATCCAGAACACCGAGAACAAAACCTATGGTCAAAATCACCCAAAAGGCAATAAAGGTGTAGTGGGTCACTTTGTATCCGATTCGGTTCACATTCAAGGGCGATTTGTGGTGCAGAGCCATGTCAATCTCATCGCCCTCTTCATGGCCTATGTGTTTTAAATTGCAGGACCTGCATGTATCGGGGTGATCCGAGTAAAGCTCATCAATAAGCTTTTCCGCACTTTCGTGTTCCTCTTTCAATGTGTCGGTTTTCTTCTTTGCAGAGCGGGCTCTTACCCATTCGCCAATGCCGGTATAATCCACGATATAACCGGAAACAGCACCGATAATCAAGCCGGCAATGGTGACAATGATAAAGTCTTTGGGAGCTTGCGTAAGTGTGACAAAGGCAGAATCACCCGCCGTGGCGATCAATGTGGCAATGACTGTACCAAAGGAAACAGAGCCTTTGATGTAGAGAGGCATCACCAAAATAGACCCGCCGCAGCCGGGTATGATTCCCAGCAGTGCACCAACCAAGGGTTGGAGTTTTCGAGCGTTTTCTATCGCCCTTATGAAAGCTCCCTGATGTTTGTAATCAATGTAGCCAAAAAGCAAAAGGACAATGCCGACGAAGACGGTTACCTGTATAAAGGAACCTTCCGCGCTTCTTATAAAGACATCGAACAAATCTTTTAAAACCACCACTCATGTCCTCCTTGATTTTTTTAAAAAATATATAAAAGTTTAGAGTGTGTCATAAAAAAGACGGAGAATACGGCAGGACAGTTATCTGAGGCCAAGGACAGATAGTATTATACCACAGATTATACCATAAAATTGCCCGGTTGAGCCCACTTTTATCTGTTTCAATTAAAAAATCAGCCGCAAAACAGGTGAGAAAACCAAAGCAAAACTCAAAACTTGAAAAAACACGAATTTTATTGGCATGGGTATTGACAACAGGCATTTGGTGTTTTATAATATACATATGAACACATGTTCATACGAAAGGATGAGTTTGTGATGGAAAATTCAACACTGGTATGCGGCTATATGCATGCCCATGAGGACATCGTCAACAAGGTCAACAAAAGAATGCCAAAGGAACAAGCACTATACGGCCTTGCGGATTTTTACAAAGTCTTTGGAGATGTGACACGGCTGAAGATACTCTATGCTCTATATGATACGGAGCTGTGTGTTTGCGATATAGCGGCTTTGATAGACATGTCACAGTCAGCCGTGTCACACCAACTTCGTGTGTTGAAGACAAGCAGGCTTGTGAAATTTCGCCGCGAAGGCAAGGCGGTGTTTTATTCTCTTGATGACGAACATGTGAAATCCATACTGCATGAAGGTCTGGATCATTTGGAAGAATAAGTTTGGCAAAGGAGTGGAAGTACTATGCAGATGACATTTATGGTAACGAATATGGACTGTGCCGCTTGTGCAGCAAAAGTGGAGCGTGCAGTTTCAAAAATAAAAGGAGTGAAAGAAGCCAATATGAGCTTTTTAACTCAAAAACTCATTGTCAAAGTCGATGAAACAGCAGCTGAGGATCTGGAAAATCGTACGAGCAAGGCTGTTTCAAGGGTTATGCGCGGGGCGAAAATCAAAAAGGTGTGAGAAAGCAATGGATTCAAATAAAAGACGCATCTGGAGGGTGGCCGCAAGCGCCGTGCTGTTTGCGATTGTCCTTGTCATAAAAATTGAAAATGAATACGCAAGGCTGCTAGCATTTGCCCTTCCCTATTTTTTGGTGGGTGGCGATGTCCTGTGGCGCGCAATTTCCAATTTGCTCCACGGAGAGCTGTTTGACGAAAACTTTTTGATGAGCATTGCCACAGTAGGCGCATTTGCCACAAGACAATACCCCGAAGCGGTGGCGGTCATGCTCTTTTATCAGATAGGGGAGATGTTTCAGGACTTTGCAGTGGGCAAATCAAGGAAGTCCATCACGCGGCTGATGGACTTAAATCCGGAATATGCAAATATCGAGAGCAACGGAGAGATAATCTCCGTCTTCCCCGACACTTTGAATCCGGGAGATATTATTGTCGTCAGACCGGGAGAAAAAATTCCGCTGGACGGAACGGTGATTTTGGGCAACTCTTTTTTGGACACCTCGGCATTGACAGGGGAAACAGCTCCGAGAAGTGTCGGACTGGGAGAGAGTGTTCCAAGCGGGTGTGTCAACTTGGACGGTCTTTTAAAATTGCGCGTGGAGCGGAAATATGCCGACTCCACCGTGTCCAAAATTCTTGAGCTGGTCGAAACTTCCGCCGCAAGAAAGACACCGCAGGAAAAGTTTATAACAAAATTTGCGCGCATATATACACCGGCCGTTGTCGGTGCGGCGGTGTTGCTTGCCCTCCTGCCGCCTCTCCTTGTCGCAGGGCAAGGTTTTACAACCTGGCTCAACAGAGCTCTTGTCTTCCTCGTGATTTCCTGCCCATGCGCCCTGGTGCTGAGTGTGCCGCTCACGTTTTTTGGGGGGCTTGGGGCGGCCTCAAAGCTTGGTATACTGATCAAGGGAGGCAATTATATAGAGGCGCTCTCGCGGGCGGAGGCGGTGGCTTTTGACAAGACAGGCACCCTGACGAAGGGCATTTTTGAGGTTGTGACAGTGGTTCCCGAAGGTATGAGCACAGAGGAGTTGGTATCCCTTGCAGCCCTTGCCTCAGCGTTTTCAAACCACCCGATTTCCAAAGCGGTCAGAGATAAAGCCGGAAGTATCGACTACTCTGATGTGAATGACGCCAGGGACATACCCGGCAGAGGCGTGGAGGCAAAGGTCGGCCATAGTTTGGTGATTGCGGGGAATGCGGCTCTCATGGAGGAGCGAGGTATAGAGTATGTCCCCGCCACAAAGGCGGGAACCCTTGTATATGTCGCAAAAGACGGCCGAAGTGTGGGACACCTCGTCATCGCCGATGAGATAAGGCAGGATGCAGCCTGCGCGGTGGAACACCTCAAAGAGCTCGGGATAAGGGACATAGTCATGCTCACAGGGGATAATGACTCCTCGGCAAGGCAAATCGCAAGCCAAATCGGTGTTAAAAAGGTCTTTGCGGGATTGATGCCCGGAGATAAAGTGAGAGCTGTGGAGGACATCAAGGAGAGGTTGCCCAAGGGCAAAACATTGATTTTTGCGGGAGACGGCATAAACGACGCCCCGGTCCTTGCAAGATCCGATGTCGGCATAGCCATGGGAGGTCTTGGTTCCGGTGCGGCAATAGAGGCAGCCGATGTGGTCATCATGTCAGACGAGCCCTCAAAGATCTCCAAAGCCATAAAGCTGTCCAAATACACCAAGCGCGTGGTGGCGCAGAATGTGGCGCTGGCCTTGGGAGTCAAGGGTATTGTGCTTCTCCTGGGTGCACTTGGATATGCCACCATGTGGAGCGCAGTTTTTGCGGATGTAGGTGTTTCTGTCATCGCAGTGCTCAATGCCCTGCGGGCACAGGGTGTCAGCAAGCTGCTGTAATAAAATCGAATACAAGAAGCCCCGTATTTTCATCTCGGTGGAGAGAAGATACGGGGCTTTGTTTGTTAATCGGGATAAATTGGACAGGATTGGATTTGTCAGAGGGCGGAAAGTAAGCTTTGAAGGGAGTCTTTTGCATCTCCAAGGAGCAAAGACAGGCCTGTTTTTCTCTTATAAAGCGGGTTGTCGACGCCTGCATATCCGGGGTTCAAGTCATAGTTGCATATGATCACATGGGCGGCCTTGTCGGCGTTTAAAATGGGCATACCGTATATGGGCGTACCCTCCGCATCCCGAGCCGCGGGGTTTACAACGTCATTTGCGCCGATGATTATGACAACATCGCTTTTTTCAAAATCGTCATTTATCGCCTCAAGCTCAAAAAGGCTGTCATAAAAGATATCCGCCTCGGAGAGCAGCACATTCATATGCCCGGGCATACGACCCGCGACGGGGTGTATCGCAAACCTCACCTTGGCACCGTTTTCTTCGAGCTTGTCGGCAAGCTCCTTCACCAGGTGTTGAGCTTGAGCCAATGCCATGCCATATCCGGGCACGATGATGATGTCCTTTGCGGTTTTTAAAATCAGTGCCGGGTCATCTGAAGATGTCGATTCACTCTCGTTGTCTTCCACAGGGGCAACGGCACTTGGTGCTGTTTGATGCTTTTTCACCGATGTCCTGCCAAGGAGGATGTCTCCAAGGGAACGGTTCATGGATTTACACATGATCTGCGTCAGCAAGAGCCCGCTCGCCCCGACAATGCCTCCTACGGTGATCAACAATATATCGCCCACCGCCATACCGGCAATCGCTCCGGAGACACCGCTTAGGGAATTCAACAGGGATATTGTTATGGGCATGTCCGCGCCTCCCACGCGAATCGTGAAGACAACACCAAAGAAAAAGCTGAAGACGACAAGCGCGATGGCCAGAGGCAGGGGAGGCAAAAAGGCCGCGGCTGATATGCCGACCAATGCCAGGGTCAAAAACAGCGTAACAGCAGTGATGGCAGAGTGTCGTTTCCAGACGGTGGGACTTTGCGGCAAGAACTTGGCAAGCTTTGCGGCGGCCACCAGGCTTCCCGACAGCGTGCACATGCCGGCAGCCAAGGCGATGCCGGCGCTAGATCGGGTGAAAAGGTCCATGCCGGGGCCGATAAGTGTCAGAAAGGCGACAATAGCCGAGGCGCCCCCGCCAAAGCCGTTGTAAAGAGCCACAATCTGGGGCATTTTTATCATCTTGGCCCTCATCGCCCAGATGATGCCAAGAACAAGGCCGACGGCTATGCCAATCCAAATAAGCGTGGCGGATAGGATTTCATTGTAGAGAAGGGTTATAATGACACCGGCAACCAGGCAAGCGGCTCCGAGCAGGTTTCCAAGTAAAGCAGTTCTGACCTTTGACATCATGTAGATGCCGACCAGGACTCCAAAAACCAAAAGGCCCGAGAGCACATAGTAAAGAGTAGGGCTCATTTGTCCTCCTCCTTTTTCTTAAACATCCTAAGCATCCTGTGAGTCACAGCAAAACCGCCCGAAACGTTGACCATGGCAAGCACAATCGCAATGACGCCAAGGGCTTTGGAACCGGTGCCCACGGCCGCTGCCGTCACAGTGACGGCTCCCAGAAGTGTTATGCCCGAAAGTGCATTCATGCCGGACATAAGAGGCGTGTGCAAAAGGCTCGGAACTCTCGAGATGATCTTATAGCCGAGAATTGTGGCGACAACAAATAAGACGACATACAGAGCATAAAGCATAAATTAACTCCGTTTCTATAAGTGTATTAAAGACCCATTGCCTCTAAAGTGCCTTCGTGAACGATTTTGCCATTCATGGTGACAAGGGAGCTTTTGAGAATTTCATCTTTATAATTTGGCTTTATCTTCCCCTTTTTGGACATGAGCTCCACCAGGTAATACACATTGTTGGCAAACATCCAGGTTGAGCTCATGGGCAGCATACCGGGGATGTTTTTTATGCCCACAATGCACACACCGTGCTTGATTTCTGTCTCGCCGGGTGTTGTTATCTCACAGTTGCCGCCTTGGTCTATGGAGATGTCCACTATGACCGAGCCGGATGCCATGGATTTGACGACTTCCTCTTTTAAAAGGATGGGTGCGCGTTTGCCCGGAACAAGGGCTCCACAAAAGACGATGTCCATGTTGGGCACCACGGAAGCGAGAATCTCCCTCTCTTTTTCGAGATGCTGTTCTGACAGGTTTTTGGCATATCCACCCTCGCCGACGGCATCACTTGCGGGGATACCAAGGTCAATCACTTTGGCGCCAAGGCTCTTGGCCTGCTCTGCTGCGTCGGGCCGAATATCTGCGGCATGGACAACCGCTCCAAGCCTTTTGGCGGTGGCAATGGCCTGCAGGCCCGCAACGCCGACTCCAAGGACAAGCACATTGGCGGGCTTTACCGCTCCTATGGCTGTGAACATCTGGGGCACAAATTTAACAAGCTTGTCGGCTGCTATGATTATGCCTTTGTAGCCGGCACAGGTGCTCATGGAGGTGAGAGCGTCCATCTTTTGAGCTCTGGAAATCCTCGGAATACCGTCCAGAGTGAAGGAAATCACACCCTTTGCGGCAAGGTTTTTGATCATCTCATGGTTTGACGGGGAGGCCGGGTGTAAAAATGTTATGAGATATTGGCCGCGGCTCATCATGTCGACCTCATGCATATTCAGCTTTTTGTTAAAAAGAGGCTCTTTGACCTTGAGTATGATATCTGCCTTTTTATACAGTTCTAAGACATCGGAGACAATCTCTGCTCCGGCTTCTTTGTATTCCGCATCTGAAAAATGCGAACCATCGCCGGCACCGCTCTCCACGAGCACATCAAATCCGTCCTCGCAAAACTTCTTAACGGTTTCCGGGATGGCAGAAACTCTGCCCTCTCCCTGCATAATCTCCTTTGGAACACCGATCCTCATCAATAATCCTTCCTTTCGAAACTGCCGCTTGAAAATAAAAGGGCGTGTAATTTGCTTTTATTATAATAACATACGATTATTATATAGTTATTTCGAGTGAATTACAATGATATAATCGGGATTAAATTGAAACGGAAACGGACAACAGCTCCAAATTCCCCTCATGCAATTGCGCTGTGACAGGTATATCTGCGCAAAGAAGTGCTTTTTTATGGGCTTTTGAAAATTTAATATTTAAAAGCTGAAAAAGCTATTGACAAGTGAGGCAAGGGTCAATATAATATATATTGCGCCCGGAAAGAAAATAATAACTATATATAGTGTTTTCTCAGATAAAACGCCGGACAAGCCCAAGGAGGAGAGGGAATGGAAAAAACAAAATTGACCCATATAATAAAGAGAGACAGGCAAAGAGTTCCGTTTAAAAAAGAAAAAATCGTGCTGGCCATATTTAAAGCCGCAAATGCGGTGGGAGGCAACGATTTTGAAACCTCTCAGAGAATTGCCGATGAGGTAGTATTGCTGGCATGTGAAAAATACCCCGACGGAGTGGCTGAAGTTGAAGGGATACAAGACCTTGTAGAAAAAGTCCTCATCGAACGCGGACATGCCCGCACAGCCAAAGCCTTTATCCTGTACAGAGAAAAGAGACGTTCTGCCCGCGAGGCAAATGCGCTCATCGGAGCGACAATCAATATGTTCACGGAGTATCTAAACGACCGTGACTGGAAGATAAATGAAAACGCCAACACACAAAAATCCATAAACGGGCTCAACAACTACGTAAGAGAAGCCTTCACAAAAAACTACTGGCTTCATGAGATATATCCGGAAACGGTCAGAAATGCCCACATAGAAGGGGATTTGCACATACACGACCTGGGGTTCTTCGGCCCCTATTGCGCCGGGTGGGATCTGCGCCAACTGCTCACACTGGGCTTTGGCGGCGTGCCCGGAAAAGTGGAGTCAAAACCGCCAAAACATCTGCGCTCGTTCCTTGGGCAGATAGTGAACTCCACATTTACAACCCAAGGGGAAAGTGCCGGAGCACAGGCGTGGTCCTCCTTTGACACTTACTGCGCCCCATTTATAAGATATGACAAGCTGGACTACAAAGCTGTCAAGCAGGCCCTGCAGGAATTTGTTTTCAACCTGAACGTACCCACCAGGGTCGGATTCCAATGCCCGTTTTCTAACCTCACCTTTGACCTATCCCCGCCCCGCACATTGAAAGACGAACATGTTGTGGTGGGCGGAGAGACAAAACCCGAGACATATGGCGATTTCCAAGAAGAGATGGACCTTTTCAACAGTGCTTTTTGTGATGTCATGATGGAGGGCGATGCCAAGGGCAGGGTGTTTACTTTCCCGATTCCCACTATCAATGTGACCAAAGACTTTGACTGGGACAGCCCCATCACGGAGAAGTTCATGCAAATCACATGCAAATACGGCATCCCTTATTTTTCTAACTACGTCAACTCAGATCTTTCCCCCGAGGACGCTCTCTCAATGTGCTGTCGTCTGCGCCTCGACACAGCCGAGTTGCGCAAACGCGGAGGCGGTCTGTTTGGCTCCAACCCCCTCACGGGCTCCATCGGCGTCGTGACAATAAACCTGCCCCGCATAGCTTATCGCTCAAAAACCGAAGGCGAGTTTTTCATCAGACTCTGGCAGATGATGAGCATTGCCTCCAACAGTTTGGAAATCAAGCGCAAAAACATCGAAGAACAAACCGAGAGAGGTCTTTATCCATACTCCAGGCACTATCTGCAAGATGTGAAAGACAGAACAGGCAACTACTGGCACAATCACTTCAGCACCATCGGCATAATCGGAGCCAACGAAGCCTGCCAAAATCTGTTCGGAGAGGAGTATGACCTCACCACAGAGCGCGGACAGGAGTTCTCCATAAAAGTTCTCGAATATATGCGCGAGTCGATAAAGGATATGCAGGAAGAAACGGGCCACGTTTACAATCTGGAAGCAACACCCGCCGAAGGCACAAGCTATCGCCTTGCAAAGTCTGACACAGAAAGATATCCCGACATCATAACCGCAGGAGAGGATGTCCCGTACTACACCAACTCCACGCAGCTCCCCGTGGGATATACAGATGACATCTTTGAAACCCTTGAGCTGCAGGACGAGCTTCAATCCCTCTATACCGGAGGAACGGTCTTGCACCTTTACATCGGAGAGGAGCTTTCAGACACCGCAGCGGCAAAGAAGCTGATTTCAAAAGCTTTCTCAATGTACAAGCTGCCCTATCTCTCCCTGACACCCACCTTTTCGATTTGTCAAAATCACGGCTATATCGCAGGCGAACACTTTGCTTGCCCTGAGTGCAATCAAGAAACAGAGGTGTGGAGCCGTGTTGTCGGCTACCTGCGCCCGGTACAAAACTTCAACAAGGGCAAAAAAGAAGAATATGCCCAGCGCAAGAAATATGTGGTAAGGGTTTAGCTTCAAAACAGTCTACAAAAACCCTTTCCGGTAAAACCAAGTAAAATCGCTCCTTTAATTTCTGTATTGTGAGCTCTTAAAAACCCGCTCCTCATGCGAAAACCGCGTGAGAGGCGGGCTTTTTAAGATAATTTGGAAAAACAAGAAAAGAGGGAAAAGAATCTCCGACAACCATGTATAAAATTGTGGTTGTCGGAGGTTTATATTTAAGCCAAACTCATGTTGAAAGTGTTATTTTTCCAAAATTTCCGCAAGATCGTGCTCGGGGTTGCTGATGGGGCGAATACCGTAGTTTTCACTCAAAAACTCGAACACTCCCGGTGAAACAAAAGCTGGCAGTGTCGGGCCAAGGTATATGTTTTTCATGCCGAGCCAAAGGAGGGTGAGCAGGATACACACAGCCTTTTGCTCATACCAAGAGAGCACAAGCGTCAGCGGGAGGTCATTTATACCGCACTCAAAGGCCTCAGAAAGGGCAACAGCCACTCGGATTGCGCTGTAGGCGTCATTGCACTGTCCCATATCCATTATGCGGGGCAGGCCGCGGATTTCACCGAGGTCGAGGTCATTGAAACGGAATTTACCGCAGGCAAGTGTCAAGATGACGGTGTCTTCGGGGGATTGTTTGACAAATTCGGTGTAGTAGTTGCGGCCGGGCTTGGCGCCGTCACAACCGCCCACGAGGAAAAAGTGGGAGATGGCACCGTCTTTTACAGCTTCGATGACTGCGGGAGCCGCGGAGAGCACTGTGTGTTTTCCAAAGCCCGTCGTCATGTATTCACCGCCGTTTATACCAGTGCGGGGGGTGTCTTGCTCATAGCCGCCAAGCTCCAACGCCTTATTTATAACGGGCGTAAAGTCCTTCTTGGCATCGATGTGCACCACTTCCGGATATGCCACTGCTCCGGTGGTATATACTCTGTCGCCGTAGCTTGGCTTTATGGGCATGAGACAGTTAGTGGTGAAGAGGACGGGGGCGGGGATGGAGTCAAACTCTTTTTGTTGATTTTGCCATGCTGTGCCGAAATTGCCCTTCAGATGTGAAAACTCCTTGAGTTTCGGATAGGCGTGGGCGGGCAACATTTCGCCGTGGGTGTAGATATTTATGCCTTTGTCCTGTGTTTGCTCCAGTAAAAGGCGCAAATCGCGCAGATCGTGACCGGTCACCACTATAAAGGGGCCTTTTTCAACCATCAAGGGTACCTTGGTGGGAACAGGTTCGCCATAGGTGGTGGTGTTGGCGCG
This sequence comes from uncultured Oscillospiraceae bacterium, assembly GCA_964439435.1. Lineage (GTDB taxonomy): Bacteria > Bacillota > Clostridia > Oscillospirales > QAMX01 > CAYTOF01. The sequence continues at coordinate 18,395 of CAYTOF010000023.1, read as the reverse complement.
ATCGAGAAGTTCCATACCGAGATAATTTACACGACCGGTCTCCAAAACAAGGGCCAAAAGCTTGTCCTTGTCGTCCTCGTCGCCGATTGCTCGCAGAGCTTCATATATAAATGCATTTACTTCCGCATCGGTGTGTCCCAGCACAAGGGCGTGTTCGGCATAAGCAGCCATGCCGCGCAGACCAAGCAGGGTAAGCGTTTTTAAAGAGCGAATGTCCTCGTTGTCAGTCCAGAGATTTGACATATCATAGTCTTCCGCTCCGCCCAGGGCATCCCTCTTTGCATTCAGGTCCGCCGCGAGTTCTTTTGTGCGTTCTTCGTCAAAGCTTACATTTGTTATCGTGGTGAAAAGGGCGTTCAACACCGCAGCATCGCACTTTGCATCGGGTGTTTTTCCTTTAGCCGCCCGTGCAAGGCCGATAAGAGCACCGGTGAGTTCGTCTTGAGCGTTGGCAGTGGGAGCATTTTTACCGCAAACACCGCGAGCACCCGTACAAGCACGGCTGCCTGCAGTTTGTTCACATTGGAAACAAAACATTTGTGACATTTCAGTTCTCCTTTATTTTTATCTTTACAGGATTATTTTATCGGATTTGGTCGATTTGTCAAGGAAAAATTTCAATCCTCGCGAACTTGGCCATCGGTGGTTATGGTAACCACACGCCATGGTATCATCTTTCCGCTGGACAAAAGGGCTTTTTTGACTTGATTTGTGAGCCCGCCGCAGCAGGGGACCTCCATGCGCGCCACCATAATGCTCTTGATGTCGTTGCGCTTGATGATCTCGGCAAGCTTTGTTGCATAATCATCGGAATCAAGCTTTGGGCAACCGATGAGGGTCACACGGTTTTTCATGAACTTGCGGTGAAAGTCACCGTGGGAAAACGCAGCACAGTCGGCGGCGATAAGCAGATTGGCTCCGTTAAAATAAGGTGCGTTGGCGGGCACAAGGGCAAGCTGCACCGGCCACTGCCGCAGTTCGCTGGACAGCGCAGGGACTTCTTGTGCGTTGTCGGTGCGGGTCGATTTCAAAGCCCTTGCGGCACTTCCCGGGCAACCGGAAAAAACCGTCGGATTGGCAGAGGGACATGTACCTTCACAGGCGGTACTGCGGGGCTTTGGGGAAGTCTGCGCTTTTTTCTTTTCATCCTCCGCTCTTTTTGCCAAAGCCGCCTTGACAGCTTCCGCATCATAGGGCAGAGCTTTTCGCATCTCAAAGGAGATAGCTCCCGTGGGGCACACAGGTAAACAGTCCCCAAGGCCATCGCAATAGTCATCTCTGATGACCTTTGCCTTGCCTTCCACCATTGCGATGGCGCCTTCATGACAGGCGGTGACGCACAGACCGCAGCCGTTGCACAGTTCTTCATCTATTTTAATCATCTGACGTACCATAAGATAATCTCCGTTCTCTTGATTTTATACATATATCATACTATAATAAACACATCATGTATGTTGCTAAAACAACAAAAGGAGTAGGGAATGGAAGAATATTATGGATTATTGCGCCTCTCTCCGCTGTTTGTCGGGATACCATATGAGGAATATGGCAATTTGCTGAAAAGCATGCAGGCCTATGTGCGAGACTTCGATGCAGGGGAGCTCATATACCGAGCAGGAGATGAGGTTATCACTGCCGGAATTGTCCTGCAGGGAAAAGTACATATCATAAAGGAAGAACTCTCGGGAAACAAGACCATTCTTTCTGAGTTCGGCAAGGGGGAGCTCTTTGCGGAGTCCTTTTCGGTCTCCAATGTCAAAAGGCTTCCCGTGAGCGCAGAAGGGGCGACGGCATGTAAAATCATGTTCATCAATTACCGTCAGCTTCTCTACACATGCCCGCGTTCCTGCACGGTGCATGCGCGCATCATAGAAAACATGATGATGATTCTGGCCGATAAAAACTATCTGTTGAATCGAAAGTTGATTCACCTTTCAAAGCGCTCAACGCGGGCGAAGCTCCTTTCATATCTCTCCGAACAGGCGCAGAAAAACCAAAGCAGCAGCTTTTCCATACCGTACACACGCCAGCAGTTGGCAGATTTTCTCTGCGTCGACCGAAGCGCCATGTCAAGCGAGCTTTCAAAAATGCAAAGCGAAGGCTTACTAACCTACACAAAAAACAACTTCACACTCTCGCCCGGAGTGGTCTGACCACCATCTCAATCTGCAAAACCGAATGTGGAGGGCATTTCCGCCCAACCTCAAAACAGCGTCGTTTATAGGATGAAATGTGGCTTGTTTTTCATGTTTACAAACTTTTTTCTTTTATTGGTCAGAATTGGTCATTTTACACTTGACAAATAATGTGAATGGGTTTACAATATATTAGCACTCATAACAGACGAGTGCCAACATTTAAAAATGACGAATAAAGAGCGGTTCGAAAAGGCGGTGATTTGATGCTGACCGCAAGGCAAAGACAGATATTGAAAGCTGTCATCGACATTTACGTCAAGACAGCAGAACCGGTCGGATCAAAGGTGCTGGCCGAAAGCCGCGATTTCAAAGTCTCTTCGGCGACACTTCGCAGCGAGATGTCAGAGCTTATAGCTCAAGGGTATCTGGAACAACCCCACACTTCTGCGGGGAGAGTGCCCACACACAAGGGGTACAGGCTCTATGTGAACGAGCTGATGAATGCCTACTCCTTAAGTGCCCGTGAGGCAGGCGAGCTGAAAAACGCCCTACAGCTCAAAATCTCAAGATTTGACAGGTTGAATGAAGAGATCGGGAGAATTTTGTCTCAGCTGACCAATTATGCAGCGCTCACAGTCACGCAGAAGCTTTTACAAAGCGCCATTCGCCGAGTGGACATCATCAGATGTGAGAGCTTTGTGTATGTTCTGATTGTCGTGATGGGAGCGGGTTTTGTCAAAAGCCTCACTGTTCGTGTCTTCACCGAGCCCGACGAAGACGAACTGGCCGGCTTTGTCACAATGGTCAATGATCAGCTCCGCGGTCTGGATACAGACAGCATAACGGCAATTCACATGCGCAGACTGGAAGCTTCGGCGCCGGCGGGATGTGCTGAGCTTTTAAACAAGCTCTTTGCCTTCATCCGAGGGCTTGCCGAAGAGAGCGGCGAAGTTGAGCTGACATTGCGAGGAGAGGGAAATCTGCTTGATTACCCTGAATACAGGGATATCGACAAGGCAAGAGAGCTTTTCGGATTTCTCCAAGGCATGCGCTCTGCGGAGTGGTTTCCGATGCCGGGAGATGCGCCCTTGGTGGTGCGCATAGGCGAGGAAAACCTTGCAAAACAGCTGCACGATTCAAGTCTCATGGTGGCGGGGTGTTATCTTGCCGGAGGGTACCGCGGATATATCGGGATAGTCGGTCCGACACGCATGAACTACCCCCGACTTGCTGCGAGATTGTCATATTTCGCTCAAGGACTCAGTTCAGTTATCAAAGAAACAGTCACCTCAGATGATGAAATACCGGAAGACGATGAACTTTGATACCATAGAAAGAAATTGAAAGGTTTTGGAGGATGTCCATGGAAGAAAAGAAAACAAATGAAGCAGCCGAGGTAAAGGCAAACAATGCGGCCGAAAGTGCCGCAGAAGAGCAAACAGAAACAAAAGAGAATGCAGCAGAGCTTGAACGCCTAAAAAAAGAACTTGAAGCGGCAAAGGATTCGTATCTCCGCATTGCTGCGGAGTATGAAAACTACAGAAAACGCAGTGCACGGGAAAAAGAGGCGATTTTCGGTGATGCGATGTGCACCACTGTGGCGATGTTTTTGCCCGTAGTGGACAACCTTGAAAGAGCTTTGGAGCATTCGGATTCGCAAGGACTTAAAGAAGGGCTTGTATTGGTGATGAAACAACTGTCCGAGATACTTGAAAAGAACGGTATCTGCGAGATAGACCCCACAGGGGAGTGTTTTGATCCGGAGTTGCACAATGCCATCATGCACGTAGAAGACGAAACAAAGGGCAACAGCCAGGTGGTTGAGGTCATACAAAAGGGCTATACCGCCTGCGGACGCGTAGTGCGCCATGCGGCAGTAAAAGTCGCAAATTGACAAAATATATCCATTAAAATATAAAGTGAGGAAATTAATATGGGAAAAATAATAGGAATTGACCTTGGAACAACAAACTCTTGCGTAGCCGTCATAGAAGGCGGAGAGCCGACTGTCATGGCAAATGCAGAAGGCGCAAGGACGACGCCTTCTGTCGTCGCATTTACTAAAAACGGGGAACGTCTGGTGGGCAACACAGCCAAGAGGCAGGCGGTCACAAATCCGGACAGAACGGTTGTATCCATAAAAAGAGACATGGGTTCCGCCAAAAAGATCAACATCGATGAAAAGGCATATACGCCTCAAGAAATCTCCGCCATGGTTTTGCAAAAACTGAAAACAGATGCTGAGAGCTACCTTGGCACAAAAGTCACCCAAGCGGTTATAACGGTACCGGCTTATTTTAACGACAGCCAGAGACAGGCGACCAAAGATGCAGGCAAGATAGCAGGGCTTGAGGTTCTGCGTATCATAAACGAGCCCACAGCGGCGGCTCTTGCATATGGCGTTGACAAAGAAGCCGAGCAAAAAGTCATGGTCTATGACCTTGGCGGCGGCACATTTGACGTGTCCATCTTGGACATGGGTGATGGCGTGCTGGAAGTGCTTGCGACAAACGGCAACACAAAGCTTGGCGGCGATGATTTTGATGACCGCATTATAAAATGGATAGTTCAGAGCTATCGCGCCGAAAGCGGCATTGATCTCTCGGCGGATAAAATGGCGATGCAGAGGCTGAAAGAAGCCGCTGAAAAAGCAAAAGTCGAGCTGTCCGGAGTGACGACAAGCAACATAAACCTGCCTTTTATCACGGCAGATGCCTCAGGGCCGAAACATCTCGATATGACCCTGACACGCGCCAAATTCAACGAACTCACGGCGGACCTCGTGGAAGCCACGATGGGGCCGGTGCGCCAAGCCATGAAAGACGCAGGCCTGAAGCCCTCTGAACTCTCAAAGGTGCTGTTGGTTGGCGGCTCCACAAGAATACCGGCGGTTTTCGACGCTGTTAAAAACTACACGGGCCAAGAGCCGTTTAAGGGCATCAATCCGGACGAGTGTGTGGCGATGGGCGCTGCAATCCAAGCGGGTGTTCTCGGCGGTGAAGTCAAAGACCTCTTGCTGCTGGATGTCACCCCCCTGTCCCTCGGTGTTGAGACCTTGGGCGGCGTGTGCACAAAGCTCATTGAGAGAAACACAACAATCCCCACCAAAAAGAGCCAGATATTCTCCACCGCAGGCGATGGACAGACCTCTGTCGAAGTCCACGTGTTGCAAGGGGAGCGTGAGATGGCCAGGGACAACAAGACGCTGGGCAGATTCCATCTCGACGGCATTCCCCCGGCACCGCGCGGCATGCCCCAAATCGAGGTTACCTTTGACATCGATGCCAACGGCATAGTCAATGTCTCGGCAAAGGATCTTGGCACCGGTAAGGAGCAAAAAATCACCATCACCTCGTCGACCACAATGAGCAAAGAGGACGTGGAAAAAGCCGTGCGCGATGCGGAACTCCATGCCGAAGAGGACAAAAAGGCAAGAGAGGAAATCGACACCCGCAACAACGCGGAGCAGCTCGTATATCAAAGCGAAAAAACCCTGACAGACATAGGGGACAAACTCCCCGAGGAGGACCAGCAGGGTGTGAAAGACCAGCTCGAAAAGGTCAAAGAGGCCCTAAAGGGCACAGACAGCGAACTGATCAAATCCGAGACAGAGGAGCTCAACAAGCGTTTCTATGAGCTTTCCGAAAAGCTTTATCAAACCACAGGCCAGGCTCCCGGACAAGAACAAGGCGGCGAGCACGATGGCGGCGAAGGGGAAAACCCTGAGGGCTATTATGATGCAAGCTACGAAGTGAAGGACGACGACAATCAATAACTGTCCAAACGGTCCAAACTGTCAAGAACTTTATGTGCTGCATTGACATAATGTCGGCTTAGGGGTACAATATATCTTACCAAAAAGCCGCATTGCAAGAAAAATGTCGACAGATGCGGCAAAGTGTGAGAGATTTGAGGAAAATTCCTATGAATGCGCGGCGGGCTAGCGTCTGCCGCGCATTCAAGCGGAAAGACTTTTGGGAGTTGGAGTTTTAAATGGCAGACAAACGGGATTATTACGAAGTTCTCGGCGTTAAAAAAGGCGCCGGGGAGGACGAATTAAAAAAAGCATATAGAAAGCTTGCCAAACAATATCATCCGGACATGAAACCGGGGGATAAAGAGGCCGAAGCAAAGTTCAAAGAGATCAACGAAGCATATGAAGTACTTTCTGACCCGGAAAAAAAGAGCAGATACGATCAATTTGGCTTTGCGGGTGTGGACCCGAATTACGGCGCCGGCCAACCCGGCGGAGGGGTGTACACAGGCGGATTTTCAGGCTTCGACGTAGGTGATTTCGGCGATATATTCAGCTCCATATTCGGTGGCGGTTTCGGAGGAGGCGGCGGTGCCGCCGCACGCAATGCCCCGAGACGCGGTGAAGATATCGAACGCAGAGTGTCGATCACTTTCGAAGAGGCTGCTTTCGGCTGTTCAAAAGACGTCACTGTCAACCGTGTGGAGAAGTGCGAAAGCTGTGACGGAAGCGGAGCCGAAAAGGGCAGCAAAGTTGAAAATTGTCCGATCTGTCACGGAAGCGGACAAGTGCGGGCGACACGCAGAACAGCTCTTGGCACCGTCAGCACAACCGCCGTGTGCAATAACTGCGAGGGCAGAGGCAAGGTGATCAAAGAGCCCTGCAAAACATGTCAAGGAGCGGGATACACACGTAAAACCCGCACGATTTCGATAAATATACCGGCAGGCATAGACAACGACCAGGTGGTCATTTTGCGCGGTCAAGGCGGGCACGGCACCAATGGCGGCCCTTCGGGGGATTTGCATGTCGCCATACAGGTAAAGCCCCATGCCGTGTTTGAACGGGACGGATATAATCTTTTGCTCACTATCCCCATCACCTTTTCACAGGCGGCATTGGGAGATGAACTGGAACTCCCAAGTCTTGACGGTCCGATCAAATACACCATTCCCGAGGGGACACAGACAGACACAGTTTTTCGGCTGAGAAACAAGGGCATAGCCCAGGTAAACTCAAAAAGCAGAGGGGACTATCTTGTCAAGGTTGTGGTGGAGACACCCAAAAGCCTGAGCGTGCATCAAAAAGAGATTTTGCGAGAGCTCGGGCGCATTTCCAGTGACCGCAACAACTCAAGAAGAAAGGCCTTCTTTGACAAAGTAAAAAACATGTTCAATTAAATAAAGACAAAAAACCGCTCGACACACAAAGGTTGTCCTTTGATGTCAAGCGGTTTTTTGTCTTTGGCGCAGCGCAATCCCCTGTAATCTGTCGGAAGGCGAAAGACGGGGCAAAGGGAGAGACCTTATGTTTTATCTGCACTCAGGGTGATTTATTCTTGCAAAAACCACTTAAATGATGTATGCTTTAATCGACTTAAAACGGATTCAATTAGGAGGGATAAAAACATGGGCAAAAAGAAAGCACTGATCGTCCAAGGAGGCTGGGACGGACACGAACCGGAACTTGTGTCGGCGCGTTTTAAAAAGATACTTGAAAACGAAGGGATTTCTGTCACGCTTTCGGACAATCTCGAAGCCTTTGCAGATCCTGAAGCTTTGATGAACCTGCACCTGATAATACCGGTTTGGACCATGGGAGAACTTGACGGCAAGTTGTGCGGCAATGTCAGCGGTGCGGTGGCATCGGGTGTCGGTCTTGCCGGCAATCACGGCGGCATGTGCGACGCTTTCCGCAACAACACAGAGTGGCAGTTTATGACAGGGGGCAACTGGGTCTCACACCCCGGGGGCATCATCGACTATAAAGTTGAAGTAAACAAAAGCTCTTCAAGCCCGATTGTTGAGGGGATTGAAGACTTTGATGTGAAAAGCGAGCAATATTATCTACATGTGGATCCGGCAATCGATGTTTTGGCCACCACCCGCTTCCCAAGCGCCTTGTATTATCACTGCTCAAATCGTCCTGTGGACATGCCTGTGGTTTGGACAAAAAAATGGGGACACGGCAGAGTGTTCTACAGTTTTCTCGGACACACAGACAATGTGTTTGACGACTCACCCTCAGCTCAAGAGCTTATGCGAAGAGGCTTTTTGTGGGCGATTGAAGGAAAAGACATAGCTTTGGAAAGAGGGCTTGACGCCTCGACTTATTTCAGTTCGGCTAAAATGTATTGATAAAGGGGAGCAAAAGCATGAAAAAGGTCACAACAGGCATCGTTGGAAACGGCAACATCAGCCCGATTTATCTGAAAAACCTCACAAAAGTGTTTCACAACATCATAGACCTTAAAGGCGTGTGCGATCTCATCCCCGAGCGCAGCGCAAAAGCGTCAGAGGAGTGGGGTGTACCCTCCATATATGAGACCATGTACGATATGTTCAAAGACCCGGATATTGAAATCGTTGTCAACCTGACAACACCAAAACAGCATCACGGTGTGGCGATGGAAGCCCTGAGATACGGCAAAAACACCCACAGCGAAAAACCCATGAGCGTGAACAGGCCCGATGCGCAGGAGATTTTCAACCTGGCCAAGGCAAAAGGGCTACTGGTGGGGGTTGCCCCCGACACTTTTATGGGTGGCGGCATACAGACAGCGAGAAAGCTTTTGGATGATGGGTATATAGGAACGCCTATTGGAGCTGCCGCATATATGACGGGGCACGGCCACGAGAGCTGGCACCCCGACCCCGAGTTTTATTATGAAGAGGGCGGCGGACCGATGCTGGACATGGGCCCCTATTATTCCACAGCGCTTATAAATCTTTTGGGACCCGTCAAAAGCGTGTCGGGGATGTCAAAGAAAATGTTTGAAACGCGCACCATAACAAGCCCCGGCAAATACGGCAAGGTGATACCCGTGGAGGTGGACACCCATGTCACGGGGGTTATGGAATTTGCAAACGGCGCCATAGGTTCCATGATCATGTCCTTTGATATGTGGAGAGCAGAACACCCCTATATAGAGATATACGGTACCGAGGGCTCCATGCAAGTGCCGGATCCCAACGGCTTTGGCGGACCTGTGCGCATATCCAGAGGCACGGGGGCGTATTATGAGATACCCCTCACCCATGGATACACAGAAAACAGCCGCGGCATAGCCGTTGCAGATATGGCCATGGCCCTGCGCACGGGCAGACAGCACAGAGCCAGCGGTGAATTGGCTCGTCACGCCTTGGATGTCATGCTTGCCTTTGGCGACAGCTCAAGAGAGGGCAAGCGCATAGACCTTAAGACAAGCTGCGAGCGTCCGGCACCCATGCCTATGGGCGTGGTTCCGGGATATTTGGATTAGAATATTTTCATATGAAAGGGAGAAAAATGAGTAAATTCGTGATTTCAGGTTTTGCCGACGAGATTGACCCATATCTTGACAAGCAGATGGATGTTTTGGACGGTCTCGGGATACGCTATATCGAGATAAGGGGTGCCGATGGGAAAAACATCTCAAAGGTCTCCAAAGAAGAAGCGGTGGAAATGGCCGGCAGACTTAAGGCCAGAGGATACTCGATTTCCGCCATAGGTTCACCTGTGGGAAAAATCAGAATCGACGAGGATTTTGAGCCGCATTTTGAGATGTTTGAACATTGCCTGCGCCTTGCAGATATCTTTGAAACAAAGAACATACGCATGTTCAGCTTTTATGCACCCGCGGGAGAGCACATAGCCAACCACAGAGACGAAGTGATGCGCCGTTGGGAACGCTTTTTGTCCGCCGCCTCGGGCAAGGGCATTGAGCTTTTACATGAGAACGAAAAGGGTATCTACGGGGATACAGCGGAGAGATGCCTTGATCTGGCGCAAACTCTGGGCATTGGGCTCATCTTCGACCCGGCAAACTTCATACAAAGCGGTGTGGATACATATCCCTTTGCCTACGAGCTTTTGGAAAAGCATATAAAATACATGCATGTGAAAGACGCCCAAAAGGGCACCGGACAGGTAGTGCCCTCGGGTTATGGCGATGCGGGCATGTCCTCCATCTTGAAACGGCTGTATGAAAGAGGATTTGAGGGCTATCTCTCCTTAGAGCCCCACCTTGGCCACTTTGACGGTTTTGCCGACCTTGAACCCCTGAGCAAGACAAATCTGATGGAACCGGGAGGTCCGAAACAGTACACCATTGCAGCGGAGTCCCTGTTCAAGGTGCTTTCTGAGCTCGAGATAGAGCCGGCAAAGAGCCTGTAAAGTTTCAAAACGCTTTATAGCAGCAAAAGAGCTTATGGTGAATTGACATTGTTTTTTCCCTTCTCCGAAACCAAAACGGCTTCGGAGAAGGGAAAAATGCTTTTATTGTATGCATTTTTCTTGACAGGGGCATTGGGATATGGTACTATATTTTCCGATGAAACTCGCCGCTGTGACGAAATGGCAGACGTAGCGGACTTAAAATCCGCGGGTAGTGATACCATGCCGGTTCGAGTCCGGCCAGCGGCACCAAAGGCACATAATCCGAACCGCTCAGGCTATCTCTTCGATAGTCAAAGGGTTCGGATTTTTGTTATCATATTATATATTGACGGGCAAGCGATGAAATCAATTCTAAATTCAATCGGAAAAAGATACAACAATTTGCTTCTCTTTCTTGTCATAATATAGTAAACTATGTATCAGTTGGAACATCTTTATGGCGGAGGAGAATAATTGTGAAAAATACGACTGCTTTACAAAGAGAGCAGGCATTGGCAGAGTTTGAGGCAAAGCAAAGCAAGCGCTATGCCCTTGGAAAATTGATTGTTTTGACCATAGCCATACTAAATATTTTGTTTGCCGTTTTGTCCGCCGTTGTGAATTTCAATATTTTCACACTCCTCATACAAATTGCACTTTCAATCGCACTTTTTGCAGGTGTTGTGTGGGTGAGGTATCTCTTTGCGATTGGATCTGCACTTGGCGCTCTGTTGTCATTTTATCTGCTTATGGTTCAAATTGGTGACCGCCCTGCTTGGATAACCGTGTTTCTTGTTATATATATGGCGTTTCATATCACCTGCTGTATTTTGTTGCTTTCAAACAAATGTGTAAAAGATTTTTTATATGCCCAAAAGAATGGGTAGGATATGGTTTGAGTGTGAATTCTATAAGAGAGTTTTATTGCTGACAAGATGAGTCGTTTCTGTTTATGTTTTCATTGCTCGACACAGATATTTATAACACAAAGAGATTGACAGGAAAACGTTTTATCATATTGATTTTACGATTGACTAAAGGCATTTTATCGTGTAAAATATGAGCAAACCACCAGCTTTTAAGACCGTTGCCTTGCGCTTGCCCCGAGAGCGGGGTTTATTTAAAGGCAATCCACCCACGACAATTCACCGCCAAAATGTCCGACGCTTTGTGCGGGCAATTTTTGTCACTTATCTTGTCGGAAACATAAAAACAACAGGAGGGTCCAATGAAAAAGACACTGACCATCATCATTTCTCTGGTGCTCATCATCGCTCTCAGTGCCTGCAGTATCTCTACCACACGCCCGTCGGACAGCACAGGCAAACAGACAACGAAAACCGGAAAAACAGAAAAGACGGAAAAAGAAAAAGTCACCTTTAAAGAACAAACTGTGGTTGACAACGACGAGTGCACAATCAAAATCACAGGTCTCGACCCGGATGACAAATGGGGATTTGCGGTGAAATTATATTTGGAAAACAAATCCGAAGATAAAACCTACATGTTTTCCATAGATGAGACTTCTGTAAATGGCATTCAACTCAGCGTATATTTTGCGGTGGATGTCGCCGCAGGGAAAAAGACAAACAAAGACTATAACATCTCAAACACACTACTCAATGAAATCGGGGTAACAGACTACACGGACATAGAGCTCTCTTTCAGAGCTTATGATAACAATGATTGGTTTGCAGACAGTGTAGCCGAAACGACAACGCGCATATTCCCCTATGGCGAAGACAAGGCGAAAGCATATGTGCGAGAACCGCAAAGCTCAGACATTGTTCTGGTTGATAATGAACACGCCACCGCAATTGTTGTCGGATACGACCCGGACAGCACATGGGGATATACGGTCAACTTGTTTTTGGTCAACAAGACCGACAAAAAACTCACATTCAGTATGGACGAAGTCTCCGTAAACGGATTTATGGCAGACCCATATTATGCGATGTCTGTCGGAGCCGGTAAAAGCGCCTTTGGCTCGGTCATATGGTCGGAGTCATCATTTAAGGACAATGATATTGAAAATGTTGAAGAAATCGAATTTATGCTCAGAGTTTATGATTACGACTCCTGGGGCACCGACCGCTTTGCCGACGAAGCCATCACCTTGAATCCTTAAGAAACAAGCCGAGAACTTTACGCAACTCAAATAAAGGGAAAACAGTACGCCCGACAATCCAGTTAAGATCTAAAATTTGACAGTGAGCCAAGTCCATAAAAGATGGATTTGGCTCACTGTTTTAAGTGGATTTAAACCATTGCAATAATACCTCTATATGATATACTGTTGTAGTGGAAATCCGCACAGTGAAAAAGGAGAACAACAAATGGCAATCGCAGCGATTGAAAGCATAAACGGAAGCCCTGCCATAGTGGTGGACGGAAAAGTTTTGCCACCCATGTCCATGACAACACGAAGCACAGATCGCTCCTACTTGACATCCCTGGGAAACGCCGGGATAAAGATATATTTTCTCATCTGCAACACACCGTGGCTGACGCCAAATGCCATTGAGCTTTTGACAAAAGAGGCAAAAAACCTGCTCTCCTGCGTACCTGATGCTTATATCATCCTGCGCGTGGGGATGAATCCCCCCATGGAGTGGTATGCGGTGCACAAAGACCAGATATTCACATACAACGACGGTTCCCAGCTGCCTGTATGGTTGGCAAGTGAGATATATTATGAGCTCATCCCCGGAGCATACTCCCTCTGTTCCCATATCTGGAGGAGAGACGGCGAAAAAGCACTTTTGAAATTTATGGAAGAAGTTGAAAAACTTCCCTTTGCTGACCGCATAATCGGCTATTTCCCCACCGCCGGAGGCACCAGCGAGTGGTATTATGAAAACTCCCTAAACTACCCCGAGGCGGGTCTGTACGGGGATTTTTCGGAGGCTTTTAGACGAGAGTACGGACTGATTTTAAAAGAAAAATACGGCACGGTGGAGGCCATGCAAGAGGCTTGGAAGAGAGAGGACGCCTCTTTCGAAAACCCCATAATCCCAAACCTTGAAGAGCGGGCATTTACATATATAACAAGGGAGAAGTTGCTGCTCGGAGGGAAAAACTATCCTCAAAATCCGGACGATGGGCCCAATATCGGTGTTTTTTTAAACGCGGACAAATATGCCTATGTGGCGGATTTTTTCCGCGCGTGGCACCTGGGCACAGCCAACAGCATCTTGCACTTTGCCCGCGCCATCAAAAAACGCAATCCAAAGACCTTGGTGGGCGCTTTTTATGGCACTTTTGGCTGCACGGAGTATTTTTGCAGCGGGACTGCCGCCGGTACGATGAGGATTTTAAACTCCGGCACGGTGGATTTTCTCGCCTGCCCGGGTCTTTATGACAACCGCTGGCCCGGAGGTGTCACCGCTCAACGGGAGATGCAGGACTCGCTGCGTCTCCGCAACATGATCTTTGTCTCGGAGGACGACACGCGCACACACAAAGACCCCCCTTCCATGAGGGACAGCATGCGCACATACAATGTGACAGACTCACTCAATGTGATGAAAAGGGACTTCGGGCGAAATATATGCGAGGACATTTTCGGTTGGTGGTATGACCACACAAAAGACAGGTTCGATGACCCGGATATTTTCCGCCTCATAGAGCGCCAGCAGCAGATTGCGCACTTTGCCATGGAGCAAAACAGGGTGAAACCCACGCAGATTGCGCTAATATATGACGAAGAGTCCATCCATTATGTCTCCCAGGAGACCAGTCAGCGCCTATGCGATTATTATCGCACATCGGATTTGCACCGTATCGGCGCACCTGTGGACTATTATTTCCACAACGACCTTTCCCACAAAGATATGCCCGAATACAAACTGTATGTGTTTATAAACGCATTTTGTCTCACCACCGCGGAGAGGGAGGAAATCTCCGCCTGCGTGAAAAGAGATGGGAAAGTCGCCCTGTGGCTTTATGGACAGGGATTTGTCAACCCGGATAAGTCTCCGGCTCTCGCCAACGACCATGTGGAAGAACTGACGGGTTTCAAGATAGGTCGGATGGACCGCCCGTGCAGCCCCCGCTTTCACATAGTAGGAGACCATCCCATTCTCAAGCTGGCAGACCCCCTTTCGCAATACGGTGACATAGACAGACGCGTGGAGAGCACGGTTTGGCTGGGACATCCCATCAAATCGGAATTCAACAACCCCGGGTTTTATATAGACGACGCAGATGCCACCATCCTTGGCAGATACTCAGTTGACGAGTTGCCCGCCCTGGCACTCAAAGAAGATGAAAACTGGTCGAGCATCTTGTGTGCAAGCAAGCTCTTGCGTTCGGACATGCTTCGCTCCATAGCTGCATATGCCGGAGTTCATATATACGGATATGATGACGATGTGCTCTACGCAAATGAAAGTTTTGTCACGCTCCATGCCCGCACGACAGGGGAGCGGACACTGCATTTACCGACCGTCTGCAGTCCGTGGGAAGTCTATGAGAGGCGTTATTATGGGGAAAACACAGACACAATCACCGTGTCTGCCTACAAAGGACAAACGCTGATGTTCAGTTTAAAGGGTCCCTTTTGATATGAAAACAACGACAAAATAATAAAACAATATAAAGGCGGAGAAAAATGGCGAAGTTTGAGTGCAGAATTTCAGGGGATTTCAACATGGTGTTGAATACGATCGAAAAAGAAATACTTGGAGGCAGCATATCGGCAAGCCTCGAGGATGGCAGCAACTACTCCATGAATGGGGTGCGTTGCGCCACCAGGGTATATGAGAGGTATTCGTTTATGGGCGGAAACCGCGTCAGCCTGAACATAACCCTCATGGGGAGTGAAAACGAGCTGTTTCTGTCGGCGATAACCTCAGGGGGCAGTCAAGCGGTGTTTTTCAAGTTAAACACCTTTGGCGAGGAGGCCTTTTTAAACCGCATAAAAGAAGTTGCGCGGGGGTTTAACTGCAGGATATAAGCAGGCAATCTACACCACATACAAAAAAGCTTGTCATCATGGGATTACAAAACCCAAGTGACAAGCTTTTTGTCTTTCAATGCAATTAAAACGAAAACATATGTCCTAAAGCATGACACAGTGGCCGTGTCCTGTGGCAATAAAGTCTGCGGGCAGAGCTAACAGCTCCTCTTGCAGCTTTGCTCGCCTTTTGTCCTCCGGAATCTGTTCGTGGGTGATTTGAAGGGCATTTTCAAGCTCTCTTCCGACACAGCCCTCCGCCTTTCCAAAGGCAAAGACAAGGTCACTTGAAAACAAAATGCCCCTTTTCTTTTCAAAGACAAGCAGGCCATCCCACAGATGCATCTCTGAGGGGTAGTCAAGAAACAGGAGTTCGCCGTTACCAAGGCTCAAGACATCACCACCTTCTTTGACAAGAGTTTTTGTCTTTATGCCAAAGCCGTCGCATTGAATGGCGGTCACATCCGAGCAGAGAAGCACAGCCTCCGGATAAGCTTCTAAAATCACCTCGAGACCTCCGCATTCGTCCGATTCAAAATGGGCGGCAAAAATATAGGAAAGTTTTTTTTGCCCAAGATTGCTTTTAAGTCGGGTAAGAGCGCGGCTGCCTGAGAGATTGTCCCCGTGTGCACAAGAACAGGCTCATCTGTCAGCAAAAGATATTGATTGAAAGTGAGGTCGATGGGAGGGACATAGCTTGAAAATCGATAGAGGTCTTTTAAGATAAGGGACATGGTGATGCTCCTTTCAATTTGAATTTTCTCTGCAAGTCAGTATATTTAGCAGGCAGAGAAGGTTTTTTATTATAGAGCGGGTTTGCATAAAACTTTATGAATTTTGGTCTCAAAAACTCTGTTTGCGTGAGCGGGAGTAATGACTATGGCTGTGTCCGCACCGGAAGATGATCCGCCAATGGCGATTATCTGATCTCCATGGGGCACAAGACCCGCATCCAACGCCATGATGGAGATTTCGACACATACCTTTACGCCCTGGCCAAATATACGCAAGCTGTTTGAGAGAATCTCCGCGGGATACATGCCTCCCGCCATATTGCTGATCCCGCGTTCAACTCCACTGAGCACATGGCTTGTGTGGAGAACTTTCACACCCTTGCTCATCAGTTCCCGTCGCACCTCTTCGGTCATGGGGTTTTGACCGGAACTCGGGGAGCCAAAAGCATAGCCAACGCAGACAATCTCGGCGTCCGTCTTTTCTCGTAGAGACAGTGCCGTTTTACCCGTTGAAGAGGCAACGACAACGCTCAAGGTGGGCTGTTTGAGGCAGGTATTTGAAACAAGTTCTAAAACTGTATCGGTGTTTTCGGGTCCGGGCTTTTGGAAATACATCCATTGCTCCTTTCGCTTGGGAGGACACTTTCGAGTGTTCTTGGTTTTTTTTAAAAAAGTCATGGGCGATTACTTGGCTGCTCGCCCATGACTTGCACTAAGCTGTGGCGTCAAAGCAGCTTCAGAAAGTATGCTGTGTTCCGGTTTTTATAGATTGTGCTTATCTGCCGTGTCTGGCTGTCCAGAGATTGTAATGACAGCCAAAACGCTCTTTTTCGGCAAAGAAGTCCTCAACCGCAGCTTCATATTTTTCTTGTTCTTCCCGGCTCATCTTATCCTTTTCGTGCTTACGGCAGAAGAGATCAAGATAAGTCATCGAGAGCCTCGAACGCCGCACCCTCTCTGCCTGCCCCGCTTCCTTTGCCTTGGCAAGGGCTTTGTCCCACAGAGCCATGGATTCGTCCAGATGGTCTTCGATGAATTTTGAAAGATATGTGTCTTCCGCGATATCCTGATAAGCCTCGGGGATATATTGCTCCGAGAGCGGGTCGGTTCCTTTTCCCGCAATGTCCATGCGTTCAAAACAGTTCATATGGCGGTGCCTTGTGGTGTCATGCAAGATACGCATATACTCCCTTATGTTTTTCCATCCTGAGCCATAATAACCTTCAAGGAAATCATCTGTGTGCGCATCGTATTCCTCTTGGCTCATATACGGATTCCAGAGCAAGCGTGCCAGCAGATAGGCTTTTAGGCTTCCGAGATCACCGGTATATGTGGCTGATTCGGTATCCTGTTCAAACACATGGAGGGCGTTGTTGTCGGCGAAGAACTTTGCGTTGCCGCGGATAGTTTCAAAAACAGGATAGGGCGCAAAATATGCGGAAAAGTTGCGGGTATAGTCCCAAATCGAGATCTTGTCACATATTTTCCCCCAGCCGAGCAGTTCCTCTTTAAAGGCACCGGTGTTGAACTTGCAGCCATCATCGTCAAGCCCGTGTCGGAAACAGGCCTCGATGGTACAATAGCGGATGATGACATTTTTGTGAGGCCTCGTTATTTTGGGTGGTTTCCTCGTGTATTGGTAGGCAAAGGTGCGCACAAGGGCATCGGGGTAGTCGTCTTCAATGGCGGAGGCGACGGCATTCACAAAGCGCAGCATAAGACCTGCGGGGCTTCCTTCCTCTTCGTCCACCGCCGCGCAATTTTCGCATTGGCAATATCTGCCGTTGTCGTTTTGTGAAACCTCAACAATCGTGGCATTGGGGTTCTTTTGAAGAGCCTTACGCACATTTTCAATGACAATCTCAAGCACGGCGGGGTTTGTGAGGCACAGTTGCCCCACGGGGCGATCATAGGCATTGCCGCCGGGAATACGGCGTCCTTCCCACAGAGAAAAGTATTCCGGATGCTCATCAAAATAAATATTGGAGTCGCAGAGGGCATCGAAGGTGTGGCAAAAGCCCACTGCCGTCAAAGGATATCCGCCATATGCCTCAACGCCGGGAAGATAATTGGTTATACCGCTCCAGGCAGCATAAGACGCATCCAGAACATGGCTTGCCCAGTTTGTAAAGCGGTCAGAGAACACCGGGTTGGAGGCATAGTGAAGATCCTCGGCTATATCGACATCGCCCGGAAGCAACCGCCCGACGCCGGGCTCATATTTGCGAAAACCTATGTATTTTTCAAGGAAACGATAGACAGCATAGAGGGAACCGCGATCGCAAGCGCCAAAGAGGTGCAAATCACCGTCCGAAACGGAGATAGCATAACCGTCGTAAAGAATGCCTGCTCGGTCACGGTCGCTTGCACGCCCGATATACACACCGGGGGATGTGGGTTGTTTGTCTATGGGAAGTTCGGTTCCGGTTGCGGTTTTTATATGGCTGACGAAC
>CAYTOF010000022.1:28992-30498 GCA_964439435.1 uncultured Oscillospiraceae bacterium | reverse complement strand
TTCAGCAGAGCGATATAGCTGTAAGACGCCATTGCGATTTTTTCAAATTGTCCTTGGTATTCCGGCTTTATACCGGTGTCAAAGACAAACTCATTTCCCCAAATAAATAGCTTGCCGTCTTGAGTCACCACCGCTGTCGCTTGGTTTCCCGCAACAAGCTGCTTGATCTCGCCTTTCCCAAGAGATTCGACAGCCATAGGCACATCAGCCTGATTGTTTCTGTTGCTTCCCCAAAATACAAGCTTGCCACTTTCTGTATATGCCACGACATGGTCAAGTCCTGCGGCAATGTCAATTACCTTCTCTCTTTCCAGAGATTTTGGTATGTTTGAAATATCTGTCGTCTGTGAAATGCGGGTCTTGCCCCAAGTATACACCTTTCCCTCATTGGAGATGCCAACTCCAAATCTAGAAGAAGAGGAGATCTTTTTCAAATCCGCCTTGAGCTCCTTTGGAACTGAGAGCATGCTTAACCCGGGGCCTGTGTTCACTTGAGTCACGTCATTTGCACCTAGATAAATCGGAAAAAACAGCGGCCCGAGGGTGACAAAAAGCAAAATGATAATAAATCCAATGACAGCCGTCATAGCAAGTTTATTGTGATAAAAGTTGCTCGCAATCGTCCGCATGGGGCTTTGCATTTGCTCTTCTTCAAATATGCTGAGTTCTTTTTGCGGGCCATAGAAAAGTCTTTTAAACCAGGAGGAAAGTTTTTTGGTGATGTTTTTCATTTTCTATTTCCTCTCTATTTATTTATCCGTACACGCGGGTCGACAAATCCATAGCTCAAATCCGTCAATAGCATGCCCACGAGGCTGATGATTGTATAGAACATTTGCATGGCCAGCACAAGTTGATAGTCTTGGTTTGTAAGCCCTTTAAAATATAAAACCCCCATGCCGTTCAATGCAAAAGTATTTTCGATAACTATAGCGCCGCTGAAAATGCCGATAAACCAGCCTATCACAAGGGTAATGACGGGCAGCAGGGCATTTCTCCAGGCGTGGGAATAGATGACAACCTTTTCACGCAGTCCCTTTGCCCTGGCTGTTCTGATACAGTCCATGCTCAGAGCTTCAATCATGGCGGCTCTGACATACCTTGTCATACCTCCGAGAGAGGCAAGTGTCATAACAGTGAGAGGCAGAGCAATATAGCGCAGCTTGTCTAAAACATCCCTAATCCCTGTGTAGTTAGAGCCCGGTGTCTTTACACCGCTAACGGGGAATATGCGAAGCAACACAGCAAATATATATATAAAGACCAAGGCAATTATATATATGGGGATACTGTAACCGACAATTGATCCCACTTGCACTGAGTTGTCAAATTTTGAGCCTCTTTTAACGGCACACCGAATTCCCAGTGGGATGGTGATGCCAAGTCCCAGTATTGTTGCAAAAATATTTAAGAATAAAGTGTTCCTTATCGGACCGCCTATGATATCAATCACTTCAGCTCGATAAAAGTTTGAATATCCGAATTTTCCTTTAAATAGCCCCGAAA
>CAYTOF010000022.1:15834-28982 GCA_964439435.1 uncultured Oscillospiraceae bacterium | reverse complement strand
GTCATTAAGGCCCATTCTCTCTCTGACAGCTTGGTATTCCTCTTCATATCTGCCCTGTTTGATGAGCTCACTTTTCATTGGCTCAAGCTCCGCGCGCGCAGGGTCGCCCGGAATCAAATTGTAAAGATAAAACATGAGCAAAGCGATAATTGAAAAAACAATGAAGATATAAACTATTCTCTTTAATACATATTTTGTCATATTTCACCAGTTTCCCGCCGAACAACGGAGTAAATAAATCCCAAATAACCCACATAACAGAACGGGGAGGGACGGTCGTTTGTCGTCCCTCCCCCAACCTAAAGCGCATTGTTTAGTTCTGTTTTGATTTTTGGTTAGAGCTTATTCTTCAACCCTCGCATAGACGATGGCTCTTGCAAAGTTCCACAGAGAGCTGACATCATAGTCTTTCAGCTTGGCATTGAACACGTCATAATAGACGTTGGAGTACAGCGGAACCTCGGGCAGGAGTTCGTTCCATCTGAGGATGAATTCAGTCCACATCTCGAGGAACTTTTCATTGTCGCCGGCTTCGACACTGTAGACCATGTCCATGGACAGTTGGTCAAGCTTTTCGTCGAATATGTAGTTGTCATTATAACCAAGAGCGACAAACTCGGGGTCCAATGTGAAGTTGTATGACTGGTCATAAACAGCTGAGAAGTTTGTGGCAAGGTTGAACATGCAGTATGTCGGAACGCCGTATTGATCGCCTTCAGAGGCGTCACGATACATGTAGTTCAAAAGCTCGTCAAAGGTCATGACGCTCTGTTTGATTTCCATGCCCGCATCGGCGACATATTTGCTTGAAGCAAGCATTGTCACGAGAAGGTCTGAAACCGCGTTGTTCTCAGAAGATGCCCATTCGATGATGAGAGGCATGAGGATTTTACCGTTAACGGTGATATTGTGTTTATAATCCCCTGCTTCTTCTTCTGTGACTTCTTTGTAGCGAATGCCGGAAGTGTAGGCATTTCCGTCAGCGCCGAGAGTGAAGCCGCCCTCCTCGAGCAAAGCAACCGCTTCGTCAAAGCTGTAGCTGTAAGTGTTGAGCTTTTCGTTGAGGACATCTTTAGCGTCTTTGTACATCCACATGGCAAAGCCATAAGGACCGTGAACAACAGCGCCGTATCCTTCGCAGAAAGCATCGGCAAACTCGTCTCTGTCAAGCAATTTTGCTATGGCATGACGAACTTCGATAAACTGTGTCGGGGCAAAGTCGCACTGGAACATCAATTTGCCGTATCCGCTGCGCTCAAAACGAATCTCGTCAAAACCGCCCTGCTCCACGAGGTCGCGTGCGGCAGTGATATCCGCTCCGCCTGTGATCTGGTTGAGTATGTCGATTTCGCCTGTTTTCAGCGCGTCAATCATTGTGTCCTGATTGGCTTTGACATAGACAATTGTCTCAACAAGGGGCTTGTGATTGTCATATGTGCCTTTGTACTTCGGGTTGACTTCAAGAACTGCCTGCAGGGATGTCGCGTCAAAGGATTTGAGAGTGTAGGGGCCGCAGGAAACACGGTTGTCACTCTGTCTTCTGGCACTTTCGATGAAGGGCTTCACATTTTCAGAGGTGAAGTTACCGGTAAAATAAGCACCGGCGCCATCATCTGCAATGTCCACATCTTCGGGCATCCAAATCTGTCTGGGCAGCGGTGTGACAGAGGCATAGGTCACGTCGTAGTAATAGGGAATGTAGTCAGCGCCTACTTGGAAAGAGAATTTATATTCGTCAAGCAGTCTGACTCCGGCAAATTCTTTTGCTTCGCCTTTTTTGAACGCATCCCAACCAACCAAGAGCTGGCCGGCGGAGCCTTTAGCCCCCGCCTCAATGGATACTGCGTGTGAGAACAGCATAACTTTCGCAACATAGTCTTTCGCAGTGACTTTTGCACCATCATTCCACACGAGATCTTTCTTCAGTGTGATGATGAATGTTTTGGTACCGTCTTCGTTGACTTTGGATTCTTGAGCCTCGACTACTTGAGGGTCAAAAATAAAGCCGTCTGTTTTTGAATAAACCACCGGTGAGTATCCGCTGATAAGGTCACGGATTGCAGCATCAGAGGCGTTGTTGGTCCATTGAGCTTCGCCCCAGTCACCGGAAATCTCTGTTGTGCTGCCTACGATAATTTTGCCTCCGACTTTCGGTCCACTTGAACAAGCAGACAGCACCATCGGAATCAACAGGACAGCAACAAGCAGAATTGCCAATGTCTTTTTCATCCTTGCCATTTTCCTCCTTATTTATGAAACCTTATTTTAGTCTCATTTTTCAGATATTGTACCACACCATAATTAAAATTGCAACAAAATTAAATGTGAAATTTTCGCCGGTATGTCGCATTTTTATGTCAAATGTGCCAAATGTAGGTTTTCTCACCTCATTACTGTTGCGCTTTAATATACTAAATAGATAAACAAGCGTCACTTTGTCTGATTTGCGTCAACCTTCACCGCTTCTAAAAAGCCTGCATCTAAATTTTCTGATTTATCGGTGTATACATCGGGGATTGTGTGTAACGGAAAATTCTCTCCTCCACCATGAATACCGCTGTCATTTATACTGTATAGAGCCGAAAACCTCATTATCAATTTGCTTTTGGGCAAAGATACAGACACTTCTCCCGCACCGCAAAACCCTTCTCCTCCGCTATCTTGTCCGAGCAAGATGGCAAAGTCAGTGATTTTGCAAAAGCGCGCAAAGCCCTCTGCGGCATATTTTGTGTTTTCATCTATGAAAAACCACAGCTTTCCTTTCAAAGCCGCCCCTGTTTCATTTGATACTTCAATCTTTTCCAGATACACTCTGTCAAAGACCGTCGGCGGGGCTTCTGTCCTCTCCTTTTTCAGATAGTCCTGCATTGTTTTTCCAAAAAGAATCTCGCCTTCATCTTTATTTGGTATAAAAGCATCGGCAAGCTGCGAGGATTTGTACATCCACGGTATTTTGCAGGAGAGAACGCTTGAGATATTGGGGCGCACAATAAGTTCCTTCCAATATCTCGGATCTCCGTCTCCTTCGTCCTTTAAATGAAAGGCAACATTTTCAAAGTGTTCCAATGTTTTATAGATTACGAGGAGCTTTTGTCTGTCAACAGTTATGCGCCTTGCGCTCATGGATGGGATATATATGATTGCCGCTTTGTCAGGTATCAGTATCTCCGCATGTATTTGTTCCGCTTCGTCAGCTAAATCCTCTGTTCCGATGCCTTGCGCAGCGTATTTTGTGTAATTGTCCATTGTTTTTTTATCTGCAAATGTTTCAAATCTCGCATCCTGAATCCCGTATATGTTTTTCAATCTGTAATAGCCATTATACCCTCCCGGATAGAAGGACAGATATTTTTCGGTCCGATACACATATTCACCGGGATTTATAAGCCGCACGCCGCCGGGGTTTCCAAGCTCTGAAAAGAGCTCTTGACAGAGATTGTAAAACGCCTTTTCCGTCGGGCAAAAAAAGATTTTTTTGTAATACTTTGCCCGCAGGGCATCAGCATGTACCCTTTCAGAAGCGCTTTCAGAGTGCATCTCCGTTTCAAGCGTATCCCAAATAATACGATAATCTCTCAAAATGCCGTATCTTGTGAGCCCCGCACTCCCAAGCACTCCATCTGCGACATACCACAAAAACAGCAGTGCAAACAAAACAAGTCCGAGTTTCAGAAAGGATTTCGCCTCGAGTCTTGCCATCTGCCCGCGCAAAAAATAATAAAATCTTCGCAATATGCGTTTTATACTGTGCATTTTAATTTCACTCGCCTTCTTCGCCGTTCTCATTTGACCGCATATCGCTCTTTTGTAGCAAGCACAACTCATTTTCAAACAAAGCAAGCTCTTTAATCATCATTTGGATAAAGCTACTTTTACCGCAAAAGGCAAATGTTGCCGCACTTTCTTCGTCTATGTATTCATAAAAAAAGCTGTCTTCGTCTTGTTCACTTTGTCTGTTTTCGAGCATGAGGCAAAGCAGTTTATCGGCCAAAGCCCTGCTCGAAGCCTCATCACAGGCAATTTTCGCGAAGGTCTTATACTGTGAAACATCCCCCGGTCGCCAAGAGAGGTTTTTTGAATACGCCCTGTTTCGCGAGTTTTTTATCGACGAGGCCAGTATTTCAGGAACAGAAGCAAGCTCCACGAGTTCCTTTTCTTCAATAACGGCTCTTCCTTTTGAGGCTTTTTTGAAATGGCGCACAAGCTTTTTTTCTTCTACATTTAAAATTCGCGCAGCTTCTTTCACTGTAAAACCCGTCTTACTCATCTCCAATTCCTCGCCCTTGCTCATAGTTATTTTGCGAAACAAATCACATCCGTGCGCTTATCTGTTTTTTGTGATATCTTCTCTGCGGCATATCCGAGGGCAGCGCAGGCGATGACATCATGGTCTGCAGGCATATCCATCTCATCCAGAAGCGCCCTGATCAGCTTTTTGTCACATATCCCAAGCAATTGGTTTATCCACACCGAACCAATGCCAAGGGAACTTGCGGCAAGAAAGATGTTCTGTATCGCGCAGGAGCAGTCCTGCAAGGCAAAGGCATAATCCTTCGGGGCCGACACCAAAATCAGTGTGTCGGGGGAATAAAAGTCATAAGGGTCGCTCATATCCCGCTCCGCCGCTATTTGCTCGGCAAGTTTTTTCAAAAAAACCTTGTCTCTTTGCACTGTAAAACGCCAAAGCTGACGGTTATTGGCACTCGGTGCATGTATGGCAGCTTGCAAAATAATAGAAATGTCCTCGTTTGATATCTCCTGTTTTGTGAATGAACGCACACTTCTTCTCGACAATATATTTTCAATCACGGGGTTTGTTGGCATAAATGTGTGTCCTCCTCTAAATATCAGTCTTTCTTTTTAATTTCATATGTTGTATTATATCATATGACAATTTAGTTGTCACCGCAAAGAACAACTGCTTCAAATGTTTACAATTTGTGTGTTTATCCGTCACTGCACGAACTGTATAATATAGAGGTGATTAATATTTAGAGCCTTTTCGAAAGGATATTATAAAATGTTGAGACTTGAAAAAATAACCAAATCATATCAAACAGGAACCTTTTTCCAAGAGGCGCTGAGTGATGTGAGTATAGCCTTCCGCCCCAAGGAATTCGTCGCTGTTCTCGGCGAGAGCGGTTCGGGGAAAACAACACTGCTCAATATCATCGGTGGTCTTGACAGATATGACAAAGGCAATCTGTTTATTGACGGCCGTTCCACCGACAATTTCAAAGGAACAGAATGGGATGCCTACCGCAACAACAGTATAGGCTTTGTTTTCCAAAGCTACAATCTCATTCCCCACATCAGTGTTGCGGGGAACATTGAGCTGAGCATGACACTTAGCGGTCTATCCAGACGCGAACGGCATAAAAAGACCCTCGATGCCCTGGAGCGTGTCGGCCTTGCAGACCATGCCCGTAAAAAACCCGGGCAGTTGTCCGGCGGGCAGATGCAGCGTGTGGCCATAGCTCGCGCCTTGGTCAACGACCCCGATATCATATTGGCCGACGAACCCACAGGCGCTCTTGACTCCGAGACGAGTATCCAAATCATGGATTTGATTTCTGAGATAGCCGTAGACAAGCTCGTCATCATGGTCACACACAATGAAAACCTTGCAAACAGATACGCCTCGCGCATAGTTAAGCTGAAAGACGGAAAAGTGATCGGAGACTCAAATCCTTTTACCGAAGAAAAGGACAAAGTCGCAGGTTATAGTCTAAAAAAGACCTCAATGAGTTTTTTTACGGCACTCAAGCTCTCCTTTAACAACATCTTAACCAAAAAAGGCCGCACTCTTTTGACAGCTTTTGCTTCAAGCATCGGGATAATCGGCATCGCCCTTATCATGTCCTTTTCCAACGGCCTGGACATCAAGATATCCGAGTTTGAATCCGGCACCCTTGCGGAATACCCAGTCATGATTTCGCGCCAGAGCTTTGAGATGAGTGAAAAAGCCATGGAGCAGATGCGGGACAATATGCAAGAAAACCGACCCGGAGCGCAACATGATCTCTCAAGCGAACCTTTTGTATTTGCGTATGACCGCGATGCACAGCGCGTCATGCACACAAACAAGCTTTCGGATGCATATGTCGAGCACATTGAAGGCATAGACCCGGAGCTGATCAACGGCATTGCCTACACCCGTGCCCTGGGCTTCAATCTCCTCAAAAAATCAAATGGACTTGTCACGCCCGTCGCCACAAAGGACATTGAGTTTTCCTCATTGGCTAAAAGCTTTGATGATGATATGGGCGTCACAGAAAAAAACTATGACGTGCTTGCGGGGAACTCCCCGGAATCAAGCCGGGATATAGTTTTGATAATCGACGCCAAAAACAGAGCCGATGTAAAGCTCTTATCCGCACTGGGAATCGATGCCAAGGAAGATGAGCAGATATCCTTTGATGACTTCATAGGTCTTGAGCTCTCCCTTGTTCAAAATGATGACTTCTACATGGATCATGGTAACTTTTTCACCCACAACCCCGACCTTGAAGCGGCATATGAGAGCCCAGATACAATAAAATTGAATATCAGTGGCATTTTGCGGCTTAAAAGCGACAGTGAGATACCCACCCTCTCCTCGACCGGCCTTGCATACACAGAAGAACTTGTCGAGCTTGTGGTCGAAAATGCCAAGAAATCCCAAATAGTTCAAAAACAGCTTGCCTCTGACTTCAACGTGATGACAGGAGAAAAGTTCAGCACTTCGGAAGACGATGCGGGAGAGGCAAAATCCAGATTTTTGTCCTATCTCGGTGCGGATGCCACCCCCTTTGTCATAATGATATATCCACGCGATTTTGATTCAAAGACAATGATTCTCTCCCACCTTGACAACTTCAACCAAGGCCTGGAACAGGACGATCGGATCGTCTACACAGACCTTGCCGCCATTATCACCAACCTCAGCGGCAGCATAATGAACGCAATAACCATTGTGCTTGTGTCTTTTTCCTCCATCTCCCTTGTCGTTTCCGTCTTCATGATAGCGATTATAACCTATATATCTGTTCTGGAGCGCACCAAGGAGATCGGCATACTGCGGGCAATGGGCGCCAGAAAAAGAGATATCACACGGGTTTTCAACGCAGAGACCTTTATCATTGGCCTTTGTTCGGGATTTATCGGTATCGTCTCCGCCGTTTTGCTTTTGATACCGGCCAATATCATAGTTGAAAAGTTTTCCGAAATGCCCGACGTCGGCGCGATGAACCCTCTGCACGCCCTCATACTGATCATCGTAAGCCTTTCCCTCACTGTGCTGGGCGGCTTTATCCCCGCGATGTTTGCAGCCTCCCGCGACCCTGTGGCAGCTCTCCGCAGCGAGTGATCGTTCGCACAAATGAAACAGCGCACGAACAAGAAGCCCTCGCAGAGAGCAGATCCTTGCCACAGCCGACATCTGCGGCAAAGCCCTTTGCGTGAAAAATTTAGAGATTTTCCTCGCCTCGGACTTGCTTATTGCTCAAGGTACCTATATAATGGCTCAAAACAGCATTGCTTATAAAGCTAAAAACAGGAGGCAAAAATCCGTGCAAGAAAGATTCCCCTTTTTCAAAGGCATGACCCCCATCCTGCCCACCGTCCTGACCCCTGCGGGAGAACCCGATTTGGACGCACAAGCAAAGCTCGTGGAATACGCCCTTTCCTGCGGTGCCGTTGCCATCGGCCACATGGGCGGCGCTTCGGAGTATCATAAAATTGACGGCGGGGACCGTGACCTTCTTCTCCGCTCCTTGGTAAAACAAGTGGCCGGGCGTGCAAAGGTCTTTGTCGGCACCACTGATGTCGCACGCAAAACCGCTCTGCGCCAAGCAGAGGAGGCTGCCGATCAAGGAGCTGATCTTATTATGGTCTGCTCACCGATAATCGGCACCCTATCCAAAGATCAACTGCTCTCATATTATATTGATGTGGGCAAGGCCTCTTCTCTGCCCATCATCTTGCAGGACACAGGCGCCTCGACAGGTGTGTACTCCGCCGATTTCATCCTGGAGGCCTGTGACAAAGTCCCCTCCATCGGCTATGTCAAGTCCGAGGGCATAAACTGCCTGCCCAAATCCAAAACTTTGACAAAGACCCTGGGAAACAGCGTTCAGGTTATCGGAGGCAACGGCGGCTATGCCATGCCGACACTGCTTCGTCTGGGAGTCACAGCCTTTATGACCGGCACCGAATGCGTCGATGTCCACGATGACACCATACAGGCGTTCTTCGCCGGCGACAGTGACCTGGCAGACAGCCTGTACTACGAGACAATCCTCTCATATCTATATTTTTATGTGTACAACACGAGGTTTTTCTTGAAATACATGCTGGTGCGCCGCGGTGTCCTCTCCCAAGTAAACCCTGTGTGGCCCGATGAAGGCGGAGATCCCGACCCCTTTATCATCGCCGAAATGGACCGTACCCTGGAAAATATCAACCGCATCCGCAACAAAAAGATTTTATAATATCCACGCAAAAATAACAGACCTCGATACCGTGCTCTATTACGCGCGGTGTCGAGGTCTTTATCTATTCGATTTCGGTTTAAATCCCGTTAAAACATCATCTGCTCCACATAGTGCACCATAAAACGCGGATCAGAGGAGAGGTCAATGTATTTCATGGCTCGGGCAAGCTCACTTATAGCTGTGCGCGCCTGCGCGGAACAAAGCACCGCAGCTGCGCCCATACCTGCTGCATTGCCGATGGCAATACTTCTGCTCTCAACACCCATGGGGTAAAGCCCTATTTTGCCGGCACTTTGAGCGTTGATATGATTTCCAAACCCACCCGCTATATACATCCTGTCAACGTTTTCCGGGGATATACCCGCCTCGTCGAGCAGTGTCTGGGTACCCGCGGCAATGGCTGCCTTGGCAAGCTGAAGCTTTCTGATATCCCTGCCCGTGAGTCTGACATTTTCGGTCAAAGCGAAGGCTATATCCCCCGCGGAGTCCTCTTCTAAAAAAGGCAAGGCGGCCTGCGGCGCCTCGTCTCGGGGTAAAAGCCTGCCGGTTTCGTCCACTGCGCCGATATCCAGCATTAGAGCCAGGGCATCTATGAGCCCGGAACCGCATATGCCGCGGGCTTGCACATCGCCTATCACATCCACACAGAGCTCCTCATCACACATATATACCCTGCCTATGGCACCTTCTGTGCCCCCCATCCCACAGGAGATGTCCGCTCCTTCAAAGGCAGGTCCCGCCGCTGTGGCACAGCTGTAGAGATTTCCGCCGCTGGCAAGCACTATCTCTCCGTTTGTTCCGATGTCAATCAGCACGATGTCCCCGGTTGCCTTGTCAAGCCCCGCCGCAAGTGCCGCTCCCGCAATGTCACCGCCCACAAAAGCGGAGACAGCAGGCAGGATAAACACCTCAGCTCTGGGAGAGATGCCAAGCTCCATTGATAGATCCGGCATAAAATCCTCGCCAAACATACTCTCGGGCTTAAAGGGCATGGCTGAGAGCCCTTTGGGGTTCAAGCCCGCAAAGAGATGGCTCATGGTTGTGTTTCCTGCCACACTCAAGGCCACAATGTCCGCGCCGCTCTTACCGACTCTTTCTGCAAGCTGTGAGAGCATTTGTGAAAGCTGCGACCAGATAAGCTCAGAAAGCTCCTCTCTGCCGCCCTCATGGGTCATACAGTGGGAGATGCGCGATATCACATCAGCTCCACGAGAACGCTGTCTGTTCACACCGCCCGTTGTCGCCACCCGCAAGCCACTGGAGAGGTCATAGAGATAGCACACGACCGTTGTCGTGCCTATATCTATCGCAGCTCCGAGCCCCGGTGTTTCACCCCAGGGTGAAAATGCATATTCAATGGGCTCGCCCTCAATGCTGACCGAGATACCCTCTTCTCCTGAACTGAGATATATCTCGCAGTCTCCGTAAATCTTCGTCAGGCATGCCATGCGTCCTTGGCGTTTGCCAAGCAGCTTCAGTTCCGCTTCACTCGGCGCAGACAATGCTCCCTCTGCCTTTACAAGGCATTTGGCGCATTTGGCATTCCCTCCGCAGGGCGCGTCTATGTAATAACCGGCGCCGGCCAGAAGCTCATATAATGTCATGCCTTCTTTTGCACGCAGTTTGAACGTTCCGTTTTGTGTATATACGGTTACTGTAGCCATATCGCTTCCATCTCCAATTTTTAGATGTGCGTTTATTATAACAGCATTTTTTATAATTGCAAAGAGTTGCCTGTATTTATTTAAATGCACTCTCAAGTCGGGGCTCTAAAAAGCACTGCTTCTGCGTTTTTAGGGCTCAAAGTGCAGAAAAAACCAGCGCCAACCCTTATTTCAACACCTTATGCAATATTTATACGACAAATCACACAAGCTATTTAAGTTTGAAGTGCGATATCTTATAATTTTATATTAATTGACTAAATCCCTTGCTTATTATAAAATTAAGTGCGAAATGCAGCATGGTTCTGCGCGTAAACCGGCGCTGCTTCCCACATTTTCACGTGCAATCTTGCAGTTAGGGGCGTAAATTGATGAGAGTATACAGGTGTTTTGTCACAAAAAAAGCAGAGTATGACAGCCAGTCCACCCATGCCTACAATGAGCTTAAAAATGTGTTGGAGCTTTCAAGCCTCAGGGGCGTTAAAATATTTCACCGATACGATTGTGAAGGCTTGAGCGAAGAGATCATCGCAGCAGCAAAAGCCCTAGTGTTTGCAAAGTCCGCCACAGATGAGCTCTACGATGAGGATTTTCCGCAGATTTATCTTGATCGCCCACACACCGTGCTGGCCATCGAGGCTCTTCCGGGGCAATATGACCAAAGAGCCGATTCTAGCGCGGCGTGCATTCGCCTGATAACGGGACAAGAGAAGCCAAATGTCGCCTATGCGAAAATTTTTGTCCTATATGGCGAGCTTGAAGAAGTTGAACTCGAAAAAATCAGCTCATGGCTCATAAACCCCGTGGAATCACGCAAGGCAGCGATAAAAAAGCCGACAACTCTCAAGCTGAATGCCATGCCCGGTACCCCATCTTTGCATCTCACAGGTTTTATCTCCCTCGATCAAGGGGGACTGTCGAGCCTGGCGGAGCAATATTCTCTGGCAATGGACATCGAAGACCTGGTCTTTTTGCAGAGGTATTTTACAGACGAAGGCAGAGACCCCACGGAAACCGAGTTGCGGGTTCTGGACACCTATTGGTCGGACCACTGCCGCCACACAACTTTTTTAACGGAACTCAAAAGCATTGAGATAGAAGACGCGGCGATCAAGGAAGCATTTGAAGCTTATCTTGCACTGCGCGGCGAAGTATATGGCGAGGAAGAGTCAGAGCGCCCCGTCACACTCATGGACATCGCGACTATCGGCGCCAAGGTTTTGAAAAAGCGAGGCCTGCTCAAAAATCTTGACGAGTCCGAAGAGGTTAACGCCTGCACGGTCAAGGTGTGCGCGGACACAAACTCGGGGCCGCAAGACTGGCTTTTATATTTTAAAAACGAAACCCACAACCACCCCACCGAAATGGAACCCTTTGGCGGTGCCGCAACCTGTCTCGGAGGCGCGATCCGTGACCCTCTTTCGGGCAGAGCCTATGTGCACCAGGCTATGCGCATTACGGGCGGCGGAGATCCGAGGGAAAAAATATCAGATACAATACCCGGCAAATTGCCTCAAAGGCGCATAGCCATCACCGCAGCGGCGGGTTATTCGTCTTACGGAAACCAAATCGGCGTCCCCGCAGGGTTCGTGGACGAAATATATCACGATGGCTATAAGGCCAAGCGCATGGAGCTTGGCGCGGTTGTCGGTGCGGCACCTGCTTCAAATGTTGTCCGCAAACAACCTTCCCCGGGGGATGCCGTCATTGTGCTGGGCGGCCGTACGGGCAGAGACGGCCTCGGAGGCGCAACGGGTTCGTCCAAAATCCAAACAGAAGACTCCCTCTCAACTTGCAGTTCCCAGGTACAAAAGGGCAACGCCCCCGAAGAGAGAAAGCTCTTGAGGCTGTTCCGTGACCCCGAAGTGACGGTCAAAATCAAGCGTTCCAACGACTTTGGAGCGGGCGGTGTCAGCGTCGCCATAGGTGAGCTTGCCCGCGGGCTTTGGATCAACCTCGATGTCCTGCCCGTAAAATACGACGGTCTGTCGGGAACCGAGCTTGCCATCTCTGAGTCACAGGAACGCATGGCAGTGGTCGTCTCCCCGGAGGATGTGGACTTTATATTGGACGCCGCACTGAAAGAAGGCGTTGAGGCAACTGTTGTGGCCCACATAACCTCAGAGGAAAATCTTGTGATGGAATACAAAGGCGAAAAAATAGTCGACCTCAGGCGCGCATTTTTGGACTCCAACGGCGCCAAAAAAGTCGCAAGCTGCAAAGTCGACGCACAGACAATCCCCGAAATTGAATTTCCGCATGTCTGCGGAGGCCCCGCGGCACAGCTTGCCGTGCTTTCCGCCGACTTGAACACATGCTCCAAGCGCGGACTCGGGCTCATGTTTGACTCCTCCGCCGGCGCCTATACCGTGCTCGCCCCCTATGGAGGCAAATACGGTCGCACGCCCTCCCAGGCCATGGTCTCCCTGCTGCCCTCCCTCGACGATGGCATGAACACCTGCTCTGCGATGGCCTATGGATACAATCCGTTTTTGTCTGAGATAAACCCCTTTATAGGCTCTGCCATCGCCGTGACACACTCCCTTGCAAAACTCGTGGCTGTGGGTTGCAGCATAAAAGACGCCTACCTCACTTTCCAAGAGTATTTTGAGCGGCTGCACACGGATCCCCGCCGTTGGGGCAAGCCTTTCTCCGCCCTCCTTGGCGCCCTGTCCGCCCAGATGGGCTACGGTGTGGCAGCCGTCGGCGGAAAAGACTCCATGTCCGGCTCCTTTGAGGATTTGGACGTCCCCCCCGCACTGATCTCCTTTGCCGTCGCCACCGCCGATGCCAAAACCATCATCTCCTCCGAATTTAAAAAAGCCGGCAGCTTTGTTTACCTGTTTGCCGCACCCTATGGCGAAGACGGGCTTCCCATATACAATGCAATTAAAAAATCCTGGGAGCTCTATCTCGATGCCGTCGGCCGAGAAGAGGTGCTTTCCTCATTTGCGCTCTCCTCGGGGGGCATCTCGGAAGCTGTCATGAAAATGGGATTTGGCAACAAAAT
>CAYTOF010000022.1:0-15824 GCA_964439435.1 uncultured Oscillospiraceae bacterium | reverse complement strand
TATCTTTGAGCTGACCAGACATAACTACGGTGCAATCTTAGCAGAGAGTGACATGCCTCTGCGCGGAGGCGTTCTGCTTGGAAAGACAACAACAGAGCACACCATAAAGATGAAAAACTGTCCGGATATCTCCCTGGAAAACCTCCTTGCCCTGCACGAGAAGACACTATCAGACATCTATCCCCATGAACACGACACCAAGGCTGTTGCCCCTGCAATTAACAGCGTAAAACACAGCACAGCCACACCCACCAAGAGACTTGCCCCCACCGCCACAATACCGGTATTTTCAGGGACAAGCGGTGAATATGAGACAAAGCGCGCTCTCAAAAGAGCCGGCGGGGCAGCCCAAGCCGTAATCATCTCAGACTTAACCCCGGAGTGCCTTGCCAAATCCGAAGCCGCCCTCATCAAAGCTCTTAAAACGTCCCAGATGCTCATAATCCCGGGCGGTATGTCGGGCGGAGGCGAGCCGGACGGAGCCGCAAAACTCATCGCCTCCTTCTTTTCAAGGCCCGCCCTCCAAGAAGCCACCCTTGAACTCCTTGACAAAAACTCCGGGCTTGCCCTGGGCATAGGAGACGGTTTCCACGCACTTTTGTTGCTCGGTCTGCTTCCATTTGGCACATTTGCCCCGCAGAGCGCAGCAAGTCCCATGCTGGTGCAAAACGACATTGGGCTGTACCGCTCAAAATATGTACACACCCGCATCGCCTCCACCCTGTCCCCTTGGCTTTCACGCTGCTCCCTCGGGGAGGTTCACACCTTGCCCTTCTCCCATGGCGAGGGCAAGTTTGTCGCACCTTCGAGCACGCTGGAACAACTTGCAGCGGGCGGCCAAATCGCACTCCAATACTGCGACGAAAATGGCAGCCCCTCTATGGTGTCAGACCACAACCCGGGAGGCTCCCTGTACGCCGTTGAGGGCATCACAAGCCCGGATGGGAGAGTGCTTGGCAAGATGACCCACAGCGAGAGATTTGGCTCCTATGTGGCTTTGAATGTCCCGGGGAACAAATTTCAGCCCATCTTTGAAGGCGGCGTCGACTACTTCAAATAAATAAGCCACCCTCGGACTGTCTGTAAGCTCAGCCATCGCCTGCACTCAGCACTTGATAGCCTGCAACTGTTTTTTTAAATAAAATTTTTCACAAAACCCCTTGCACTGCTTGGGGTTTTGTGCTATCATGTGTGTACTATAGATGCTATTACACACAGCCCGGTCGAATCTACATTACCAATGAAAAGGGGGTTATGTATTGCTGAAAATCGACAGATATTCCTCCGTTCCTATCTACGAGCAAGTTATAAATGGCTTTGAACGCCTCGTGCTCGTAGGTGCACTGTCCCCGGGCAGCCAGCTCCCGTCCGTCCGCTCGCTCTCACAGGAACTCTCAATCAACCCAAATACGCTTCAAA
Source organism: uncultured Oscillospiraceae bacterium (assembly GCA_964439435.1). GTDB lineage: Bacteria > Bacillota > Clostridia > Oscillospirales > QAMX01 > CAYTOF01. The sequence continues at coordinate 14,405 of CAYTOF010000022.1, read as the reverse complement.
AGGCCTATGCCGAGCTTGATCGACGAGGTATTTCAACTGCTGTGCCCGGAAAGGGCAGATTTATATCAGAAGACGCTCTGAACAACCTCAAAAGCTGTGCCGGCGACATGCTCTCTGAACTTTCCTCCGCAGTGGAGAGGCTTGCGCTGTGCGGAATCGGGCTTAACAAAATCATTTCCTATATCGAAGCGGCATACCATACCGCGCCTGAAAAGAAAGGGGATACAAAATGATTCAAGCAGAAAATCTAACAAAAAAGTTTGGCAGTTTCAAAGCGCTTGACAACCTGAATTGCAAAATACCGGACGGTACGATTTACGGCCTTGTGGGTTCCAACGGTGCCGGCAAATCCACCTTTATGCGCTTGGTGACGGGCATATACCGCGCCGAAGAAGGGCGCGTCGTGGTGGACGGTGTTCCTGTATATGACAACCCCGCCGTCAAAAAGAGAATTGCCTTTGTTCCCGACGAGCTCTTCTTTTTACCGGGCGCTCACATGGACCGCATGGCAGATCTATATGCCGCAAACTACGAAAAGTTTTCGCGTTCCAGATACGAAAACCTCTGCGCCACCTTTGGCCTAAATAGGAGAGCCAATATAAACACCTTTTCAAAGGGCATGAGGCGCCAGGCCACCATCATCTTGTCCCTGTCCACCATGCCTGACTACATTCTCTTTGACGAGACTTTCGACGGGCTTGACCCTGTCATGCGCAATCTGGTGAAAAAGGTCCTTTACAATGATGTGGAGGAAAGAGGTTCCACCGCCGTTATCTCCAGCCATTCCCTGCGAGAGCTTGAAGACACCTGCGACCAACTGGCGCTTTTGCACCGCGGCGGCATTATCTTTGAGAGCGATATCCAAAACCTGAAGACCTCGCTCTTCAAAGTGCAAGTTGCCTTTTCCCATGAATATGACAAAGGCGTGTTTTCGGATATTGAGCTCCTTGAGTTCTCCAAAAAAGGCTCTGTCTCCTCTGCCATCGTGCGCGGCGACCGCGCCGAGGTGAGGGCAAAGCTCGAAGCCATGAACCCTACTTTGCTTGATATCCTGCCGCTCTCCCTGGAAGAGGTCTTTGTCTATGAAATGGAAGCTCTGGGATATGCATTTGGCGATGTGTTGATGTAGGCTTTTTAAAAGACCAATGAAAATTTAGAGAAGGTGGAGAATATGACTTTATCCAAAAGAAAACACTTCAATACAAAGCTTTATATAGATGCCCTGCGGCAGCTGAAACTCACAGGGTTTATCCTCGCAATCATAGTGCTGATCATCTCACTGATTCCCGTGCTCGTGAGTGTGCTTTCCCATGGCCAAGGAGCTGACCTCATATCTGTGGACGCCTTTGTGCCCGTTATGTGGGGATATATGTTTGTTGGCGGTGCCGGGCTTGTTTTTTCGGCTTTCAGCTTTTTGAACAAGAGAGCTCCCAGTGATTTTTGGCACAGCTTGCCAAATACCGCCTTTGCCACCTGGGCCTCTCTCACCGCCGCCTGTGCCACTTGGATTGTTGCAACAGTGGCTTCAAACGTGCTTGTAACTTATTTTGCCTATTTATTGGCGGGCATCAAATTGACACCGCTCTTCATCATCTACTCCTTTGGCTATTTTACAATCGGCACCCTCCTTGTCATGGCAGCCGCCTCCATCGCCGTCTGTATAACAGGTACAAGGCTCACAAACCTTGTGCTCACCAGTCTCATACTGTTTTTGCCTCGGTTTGTCACGACCTTGCTTTCATTTTCCATAGTTCAAATCAGCGGCAATGTGATCCCCTTTGACCAGACAGGCATACTCTTTAATCCCGCATTCAATATCACAACCATTCCATTGACGCTCTTTGTACAAATAGCCACTTTGTCAGGCTCATCGGAATCCCCCATCGGATATCTGCCAAGCTTTTTGTATTCGGCAACCCTTACCCTGTTTTATCTCTCCGTTGCCGCATATCTATATACAAAACGCCGCTCTGAAACTGCAGGTATCGGCGCTCCCTCCAAGCTGATGCAACACATCTATCGCAGCGCCATGATTATCCCGCTCCTCATCATCCTCCCCACCGATGCGCTCTCCAACAGAAACCCATCCTTTGCCAACATGTTCGAGCCGACATTGCTGATCATCATACTTTCGCTTTCTGTTATAGTGTATTTTACATACGAGCTTATAACCACAAAGAGCTTTAAAAACCTCCTGCGTGCCGCACCGCTGTTTTTGGCACTTGTTCTCGTGGTGCCGACGGTGACCTATTTTGGCACATATTCCGCCGCGAAGGGCATGTTGCGCGACACCCCATCCTCCGAGAACATAAAAGGCATCTACCTGGTTAAAAGCTACAACGCCTGGCAAGACAATCTGCCGGGATATGCCATGCTGCGAGCCGAAAGTATAAAACACGAAGACAAAGAGCTTTATGACATAGTTGCCAAGGCGCTTGCCCGCACGGTTGAAGAAGTCGAAGCGCAACGCGCCGACCGACCCACGGACTACATGTCCAAAGAGGACTACATCGAATACAGATACAAAACCCTTCGCATCTCAAAGGGCGTCGCTTCCATAGTCAGAACAATCAAGTTCACGGCGGATGAATACGAGCAAGTGGAGTCTGTCATAACCTCCAATCCAAAATACCAAAAGGTGTTGCGCGAGAGCATCCCATCAGACAGCGAAGTGAAAAACATACAGGTGTACAACCTGGGCAAATTCGACACCCTCACCGCCTGGTCGGATTATGTCAAGGAACTGGAGCTTCTCTCCGACGAGGAGATGGTCCTTGCTCTGGAGGACAGATACAATGCCTTTTTCTCCTTTGATGTGGTCGGCTATTATGGTCTCAATATATTCAAAGGCACCTATCCTGTGGGAAGGCTGACCCCAAAGACCGCGACTTCTGTCATGAATCAGCTCAACAACACATACAGCGAAAAGTTTGTCGAATTGGCGACAAAGCTTGCAGAGTACAAGAGCTATGAACAGATGTATGAAGATGATTTTCATGTTGACATCTTTGTCCGCTTTTTCAACTTCCCGGGGCAGGAAGCAGGCTCAGAACAGGAGAATTACGGTATCCCTGCCGGACCTGAAATCTACAACCCCGAACAATTCAGCCCATTTTACGAGATTATAAAAGACAACAAAATCCAAAACTCCGACACAGAGGGCATTCTGGCATTTATCAGACTCAGAAAATACGGTTACTACTATTATTACTCTGACTTAGACAGTGAAGCTGCCTATGTATATGTCAACATTGACCCAACCCAAGCACAGAGTATAATGGAAATGCTCGCAGCAGTAGATGGAGACCCCGAACACGGATACAGATAGGCTTTCGCCAAAACACCTTACAGACCAAAACCCTGCCTCATGGAAAGGCAGGGTTTTTATCTTGCGTTTATTTGATTTATATTTCTTTATGTGTCTCAACACCGGCAATCTCACCGTCGGAGGTTATATATCTGCTGGCCTGAGCTGTGAACAACCTGGCATATTCTCCACCCGATTGCATGAGTTCCGCATGAGTACCCTCCTGCACGAGCGCTCCGTCTTTCAGCACGACGATTTTGGATGCCCTGGTGGCACTTGAAAGCCTATGGGAGACAAAGATTGTCGTCTTTCCCTGGCGCAGCATGTCAAATTGGTTGAAAATCTCCTCCTCGGCGATGGCATCCAGTGAAGCTGTGGGCTCGTCCAAAATCAGGATATCTGACCTTGAATAAAAGGCTCTTGCAATGGCAAGCTTTTGCCATTGTCCAATGGAGAGCTCTATGCCATTTGGCTCAAAATAACGCATGAGCGGCGTGTCGTATTGATCGGGCAAATTCTCGATGAATTCATCTGAATTGCTCTGCAGCGCCGCGTGCTTGATGGCAGCTTCCTCGATTTCCCGCAAGGTGTCACCAAAGGCGATGTTTTCCCGCACGGACACAGCATATTTTCCAAAGTCCTGAAATATGATGCCAAAGAGCTCATAGTACTGCTCCACATCATATTCCCTTATATCTACGCCGTCCAACAGTATACGCCCCTCCACAGGGTCATATAATCTGGTGAGCAGCTTCAAAAGCGTCGTCTTTCCCGCACCGTTCAAGCCGACAAGTACACTTGATTCTCCCGGTTCCAGCGTAAAGCTGATATTTTTGAGCACCAGGCGCTCTGTGCCGGGATAGGAAAAGCTCACATTGTCAAAGGTTATCTGATGGCCGATGTCGCGTTTGATCTTTCGAGGTTTATCGGACATGGCGACAATCGTCCTTGGCTGTTTCATGTATATGATCATATTGTCAATAAACAGTGTGCCCTCGTATATGGTCGCCGTGGTGGAGATGAGCGAAGCCACACCCTAGGCTATGGTGTTCAGCGCGCCCGTGTACAGTGTGTAGTCACCTACATTGAGTTCACCGAGATATATTCTGTAAGCAATCCAGAGAAACAACACACAGTTGACTCCTGTGGTCACCAGAGTAAGCCCCAGGGTCCATGCTCCTTCACCGAGTATTAGCCTGCGCAGACCTGCAAAGTATCTTTTAAACACTTCAAGAAATTTGTCCAGCAATGTTTTTCCGAGTCCGAGCATGCGCACTTCTTTGACAATGTCTTTATTTACCATCAACCCCGAATAATAATCCATCTGCCGTCTGTCTTTGGATCGCCATCTCATATACATGACATTTTTGCGTCTGTATATGAAGTTAACGATAGCTGATGGGATGGCAAGCACTATGACAATCACAGAGGCCCAGGTGCTGATTGCCGCAAGTATTACAATAAAGCTGATTATGGAGATGAGGGTGCTGATAAATGAAAAGGTTGAGTTTAGGATCTGCACCGGTCGTCGCCCGGCTTCTCTGTTGGCATTTTCAAGCCGCTCATAGAACTCAGGGCGGTCAAAATCTGCCAGATCAATCTCCTCCGCTTTCATCATGATTTTTACTCTTATGTGATTTGTCACGAGCTCTCCGGCCACCCGTGTTATGATATTGTCAATCCCCCCGATTATCCTGATCATAAAGAGATAGGCAAATTGGACTATCAACAGTGTCACAATCACGTTAAATCCGGAAAGCTCTCCCGTGACCGCAGACACCAGTGCATTTATAAGTTCTTTCCCAATCAGGGCGCCGACAATGGGCAGCACACCGCTTATCAGTGCCATAAAGAGCATCACAACTAAAATCCACGGTTTTGTCTCCCAGACAAGTCTAAAAATATAAAATAGCCGATAGAAAAACCCACTCAAAAGCTCACGCAAATAGCGCGGCACATCACGCAAATTTTTCGGCGGCGGTGTCTTCATCTTTTTTCGAAGCTCTTCGTTCATATGCCACATGGCTTCATACACACCTTTCCCTTTTGTTTTATATATCTATTTTAAATGCAGAGCAGAAAAAATGCAAATGTTTTATTAGTAAACTAATTTATTTCTCAAAATACAAGGCATTTCCTCGTTTCCCCGTAGATGGTTATGTTATTATAGCCTCCGGCCTTTAATTTAGTTCAAAAATGATGTATTATATAGTCATGTTACAGGAGGTGAGTTTGTTTTGAACCCAATAAAATCATATGAAATCAGCGCCTCTCCCGGATGTGCGGACTCTCTTTTCGCCGCAAACATTCTCAGGGACGAGCTGGTACGCCGCACGGGTCTCCCCTTTTGCGCAGTCGATGGCGGCGGCCCCATAGATATCAGCATCTGCCAAAGCAGGGCACCGGCTCCCGAGGGCTATGTCTTGAAGTCCTGCGGCGGTGTTGTCGAGATAGTCGGCTACGACAGGCTCGGGGCGATACACGGCGCCGGCAAATTCCTGCGGGAGTGCAGGTGGGGCAAGGGCTTTCTCGAAATCCAAGAGCTGGATATAAAATCTTACCCGCACAAATCCATGCGCGGCTGTCAGGTTGGCTACCGCAACAAGACCAACGCCTACAGCGCCTGGGACAAGGAGACCTACAGACAATATCTCATCGACTTGGCGCTTTTCGGTGCAAACAGCGTCGAGTTCATGCCCGGCCGCACAGATGACGCGCTTTCAAGCCCGGTGATGAAATACAGCTCGCAGGAAATGCTCTGTTATACCTCAGAGATAGCCCACGAGCTCGGGTTGAAAGTCTGGATTTGGTATCCAAATCTCTTTGTCAATGAGACGGGCATAGACATCCCCTCCGTTGGATATGTGCAGGAGAACTGCCCCCAAGCAAGGGAACTAAATGAACTTTTGCGCGAGGAAGACGAACAAAGAGAGCTGGACTTCTCCACGGTTCCCTATGTGGACCACATCATGATACCCGGGGGAGACCCGGGCAAGCTGGAGCCCGGCGATCTGTTTGCCTATTCCGCGCGTGTCGCCGCCATCTTAAAAAAGCACCATCCCCATGCGGGCGTGTGGATTTCGGCCCAGGTGATGCGCAGTGACGAGGCCTTCAAATTGCGTTTTTATGACGAAGTCGTCAAAAAGCCCGCCTGGTTATCGGGCATATGTCATGCCCCCTGGGTCAGCCACACCATGAGCGAGTGTCGGGAGCGCACACCCCTCGAACTGCCCATACGCAATTACCCCGACATCTGCCACATGCTCTGCTCCCAATATCCCGTCCACGACATGGACCCCATATGGGCTGTCACGGCAGGTCGCGAGTGCTACAACCCCCGCCCACGCTGGCACAAACGCATGCACAACTTAAACGCATCGCTAAATATCGGTTCCGTGGCTTATTCAGAGGGCATTGCCGACGATGTGGCGAAATTTATATGGCTCGATCAGGATTGGGATGTGAGCATCTCCGCACAAAAAACCCTGCGAGACTATGCCTCCATGTTCATCTCACCGGACCATGCCGACGAATTCGCCTCTGTGCTCTTCGCCTTTGAGGAGGTCTTTGACGGCCCCGCAACTTCAAATGCTGTCGTACCCGCGGTTTATGACAACCTAAAGAAACTCGAAATAAAGCTGGCTTCCGAGAAATCTATGCAAAATTTCGGCGCAGACAGTTACAGATTTCTCATGGCCCGCTTCATGAGTGCTTTTTATCTGCACATACAAAAAAGAGCCCTGCGTGACACGCAAGCTATGAGTGCTGCCATGACCGAGATATCCAAAGGCGGCACGCCTGCAGACATAGCAGAGCGTATGCGAGATACCCTAAAGTGCGTGCACACCTCCCCGGACCCCGAGCTCTACGATGAAATCTGGGCGCTGGCAGACACCTGCTACGAAAAGATCAACTGGAAGCTCAGCACCACGAGACATTTCTCACCCAACTACACACGCGGCGGTTTCCTGGACACGATAGACACACCGCTGTGCAACTACTACTGGTTGATGTCTTGGCTTGACAAGCTCCCCGACCAAAAATCGGACGAGGAGCGCTTTGAACTCCTCCAAAGGCTTGCAAACAGGCGCAACGCAGGCCCGGGCGGCAAATACATCTCCCTGGGAGAGCCCTGGGCAAAAAAGTATCTGCGCCTGGAAAAGAGCTGGTGGGATGAGCCCGAAGCCATCACCATCCCGCGCATAGAGCACCATGTGGGCATCTGGAATCCCCACGCTTTCGGAAAGGCGGGGACCCTCCACGAAAACATCCTGCTCGAACGCGTATCCTCAGCCCTTGGCTATTACAAAGCCGATGTGGTACTGGACATCGACGGCCTGGTGCCCCATGCGGCATATGAGCTGCGCATTGTCTTCCCCCTGCGCTTTCACTGGGAGGGCCAACTTGACATCCCTGCCATCATAACCGTCGACGGTGAGAGGTTGGAGCTCAAAGGCACACTGCCCTATGATCAGTGGGTGTACCTCTATGATATCCCCAAAGGCCTTGTCAGTGCCGAGGGCGCCCTCTCCTTGACCATCGGCAAAGAAGAGGGCCCCCGAGGAAGCGGTGCCACCGAAGTCTGGCTGATACAAAAACAATAAAGGCTCAATTGCCCTACACCGTGGAGCTTTTAGCTCTGTAATGCATATCGCTTTACAGGTCAATTTGGCAGGAAAATCCCTTGCGCGCTAAAATAAACACAGAGCCCGCACGAAGAGAACTTTCCGTGCAGGCTCTGTGTTTATTTTGTTTTGTCAATCTATGAAGACAGTCCCCACAGACCAAGAACCTATGGGCGGCAGCTGCACCATCACCCCGTCAGCCGTTTTTTCAGCCCTGAGTGGGACAGTGCCATCTGCGTTCATAAATGAAAATCTTTCTCCTGCGGGGTTTGCAATCTCCAGCTTCGAGGTCTCTATGGTTCCGATGGAGGTGTTCAAGATGGAGACTCCTGCGGTTTTGCCGCTTATCCTGTCCACTCTGGGCCAAATAGTCCCTTGGGCACGTTCCCAAAATGTCGCCGCCAAGGGCTTGCCCCGCAGATACTTTGCAATGGCAAGTATCTGGTTTCGCCTTTCATAGCTGATAAAGGTCAGAAACACATTGCCTCCAAAGAGCGCCCATTTTCCGCCGGCTCTTGTTTTTATGACGGCAAGAGAAATACCATAGGGATATGTACCTTCCGATATGTGGGGCACATCCTTTGAAGCCGTTTCAAAATATGAGATCACCTCGGCATCTCCCCTGATATCCAGCATGCTATTTCCCTTCGGGGTGAAAAAGGTCTGATCCCAGGTTCTTCTTTCAAGTTCTTCGTTCACTTCATGGTCAGTGAAAACCTCAAACATCTTGTAGCTGTCGTTTTCTGTCACTTCCACACCAAAATAGTCCGGTTCAAGGTCAAAACGAGAGGACAGTATTTTGACCGTTGAGGCGTTTGTGATGACCGGCTTGCTCGTGATATACAACAACTCCTCATACCCAAGCCTTTTGGCCACATCGTCGTGTAAAAAATAAATCGGTGTGTCTGTGTCGTCATAGGCATAGGGCACTGCATTTCGTAAAAGCTCTGTGCCGGAATCAAAGGGCTCTTGTGTCCATGAAAAATCCCCCTCTTCCACCGGTGATCTCCATAGGGTTTTCGGCAGGTAGAGGTTGATGCCGCTGTCTTTTGTCCTTGAGCTGAGCTCGCCAAGCCTCTCCCAATAAGCACGGTGTTTTGAAAAACCTGCAAGTTCGCTCTCATGCCAGCTCATCGGCTCGGAGTCATACATCATCATGGAAAAACTAAGACCCGTACACCCCGCAGCAAGTTGGGCGCTTGCCTCCAAGCAGGTGGTCTCCGGCGATTTGCCGTAGGTCACAAAGGGCAAGTTCTCTATTTCGGGTACGATATGGGTGATGTAGTCGGCATAGTTGGCTATTTGCCAGCGCACAGACTGGGTCTTATATAGGATGTCATTGGGATTGTGCGCACTGTAGCAGCCTCCTCCGGGCCTTGCATAGGGGTCTTTGCCCGAGGCCTCGCGCAAGGCGTCAAAAATATACATATAGCCGCTTCTGGGATATGCACTCATATTGTAATGCTGATAGCCAAAGCGGGTATCAGGCGAAACGGCCAACACGGCATGCACAATCTCCTTGGTGAACTTTGCCAAGCTCTCCTCGACAAATTCTGCCCAGCGCTCCCGCCACCCGAGATCTCCTGTGATGGCCAAGACAAGGGATTCCCTGTCAAACATTTGCCCGTGCCGTCGGTTAAAGTCAGAGATACAGTTCTCACAAAAACAGCAATAACGCGCTTTGCCGTGGTTTCCCGGACGCAGGTCATCGTCAATCCAGAGGGTTTCGGGACAGATACTTGCAAAGATTGCGATGTATTGCAGTATATATTCTTTGAAATTTGGGCCGTTATAACAAAAACAATACTTTGCCAAAGCGCCGTTCTGTCCCACTGTATTTTCAACGGGGGAACCTTTATAGACAAGCCCCGAGCAGTCGTTTGCGCTGTTATACTCCCCATGTCCCAGGGAGTTGCTCATCTGCATGGAGATGCGTATGCCCGGCTCCTCATACTTTTTTTTGATTTCGCGGAGTATTCGGGTATGTTCTCTACACACTTCAAGGGGCGGAAAGCCATAGTCTGTGGCAAACCAAATCTCATCAATGGAGCCCGGGTGAGCCTTTGTCGCTGCGAGAAATGCGTCCGTCCACTTTTCGTCCAACTGCAGCTTCATGCCAAGCCTATGGACAATCAAAGCAGTATCTTTTTCGGCATGGGTCCCCTTTTCACATGTCGGAACCAATGTGCGTATGTCGCCGTTGCAAGCCATCGCTTTGCCACCTCTTTTTGTTTATTGCATTTTCATCTGCGGAATTAGTATAGCATACAAAGCCCCGGCATTCAATGTGCAGTACAAACCCTCTGCACCGGGAAATATCGGCCGCAGAGGGTTTGTGTTTTTAGTCGGGAAAGACTTCCATATCGTCTTCATGAGGACGCCATATGCCGCGGAACAAAAGCTGTCTTATATTTCGGCTGCCCCAGTATGTGCTCGTCACGATCGCTCCGTGGGCTTTCAAATCCGCCATAAATTCATCGGCGGCGACACCTCTGTCCTCATATGTAAAGGCAGGGTAGAAAAACTTGGCAAAACGCACGGCAATCCGCTCTTTTTGCACACGGCGCAGTCGTATCGGGTCGTCTGCCAGGGCTTGCTCCGCCCCGTCAAAGAGCTCGTCTGCCTTTTTCAAAAATCCTGCGGAGATCCAAAGGGAGGTGGGATAGTCAGAAAGGCACATGTGGAAGTTGCTCTCCAAAAGCGCTTCCCTTGAAATGTCCAGATATTTAAGTATAAAAGGTGCCCCCGCTCCGAAGAACTCATGGCAAAACTCGGCAATACCCGCATCTACGTCAAAGTCCAAATTCCACATGAGCTGTGTCAGGATATAACCGCGCAACTCCGCCATCTCACCGCCTGCGTTGGCGTCACTTTCATAGAACATGCTGTCCACATTGTGCTCTTTGTAAAAGCGCATATTGTCGGCCAGCGTGTGGAAGTTCGGGCGCATCATGAAGTAGAACTCAAAGTAAACCGCATAATCCCAAACGGCGATGCGGTTTGTTATCTTGCTCCAGGAAAGGAGCATGTCCGCAAAGGTCTCCTTCATATAAAGCCCTTGTCCGTTGTTGCCGATGGGCTGATATTTGCAGGAGCGCAGGGGGTGGGAGTGACAGTGGTTTAGGAGCGCAAAGCGGATTTGCATATTTTCCCGCGGACGCACATGCTTTGGCGGTTTTTCCGAATAGAGATAGGAAAGCGTGTCCACCGTCACATGGGGGAATTCCTTAGCCACCTCATCGGCTATGGCGTTGACAAAGTGGATGATGGGCCCGGATTGGCTTTCCTCGATATCGGCCAGCTTTTGGCAGCTTTCACATTCGCATGGATGGTCGTTGTCGCTTTGAGAGATGGAGATCAGCGTCGCCTCGGGGTTTTTGCGCAGAGCCGTCAAAGACTTCTCAATGCAAATGCGCAACACATCGGGATGTGTCAGACAGATCTGGTGCTGGCGTGAGTTGTCTCGCTTCCCATCCACAAGGGCAAAATATTCCGGGTGTTCGTCATAGTATTCCTTGGCGGAGATCAAGCTTTGAAATGTGTGGACAAAAAAGCCCGGCGCATATGTGTGATGACCTCCATGCTCTTCCCCCAGAGCGCTGATTGCGCCGTTTTGCCTGGCCCTGGCGGCATTTTCGCCGACTGTGAGATGATGGTAGTTGGACTCACGGTAACGAAAGGCGGGCTTGTCGGAGAGATAAAGGTCGTCCTCCAACTCGATGTCTTTGGAAAATGGGATTTTGATGCACTGCGGCGCAAAGAAACGAAAGCCGAGCACATCTTGCAAAAAACCATAGACCCCATAAAGCGTGCCTCTGGGTTTTCCTCCCGCAATGACAAGGTCATCCTCTTTTGCACGGATCAGATATTCCTCCTCAGAGGGCGTCATGGCGGGATCTATCCTAAGTGTCGCAGTACGCGTGCTGTGGCCCACCAAAATTTCAGAACCTGTCTTTGGAGACAATTCATCTTTGATGGCAAGTTCCGCTCCGGTCATGCTTTCGAGGAAATAAGCCAGTTCTTTTGCGGCGTACCGCTCCGCTGCGGGGGCGTTTTCCGCGCAGATAATGGAATGTGAAGAAATGCCGTTTGTGACAAGGCGCATAGAGTTCACCTCTCAAATTTTGTATTGAATTTTTTGTGGGTTCAGTATAACCTTTAAGAAAAGGAATGTCAACAAAATAATGACCATGCAAAGAAGGCGTTCACATTCCTTTTTCCACTTTGACCAACCGAAAAAGCAAATTGTAAATTCCCAAAGCAAGTCCCTCATTGCGCCGAAGCTGCGGAGAAAAAGGGCAGAAAAAAGAGTTTAATAAGAAGATATTTCTTTCTTGACAACAACTAGAGCGTATTGTATACTGGCGCTGGAAGGCGGTGTCAGTGTGCTTACAAATATTACATTATACCCCGAAAAGCAACTCGGTCAAATCAAACCGATGCATGCGGTTGGTCAACCTCCGGTTGTTGGAATGAATTATTCCTACATCAAGTATTTAAAAGAAGCCAATATCCCTTACTCTCGTTTACATGATGTTGGGGGTTGGTTTGGCGGCAATATGTATGTGGATATTCCAAATATTTTTAGAGATTTCTCGGCAGATGTGGAAGACCCCAATTCATACGATTTTACATTTACCGATTTACTGCTTGCGGCACTTCTTGAAAACAATTGCGAGCCATATTTCAGGCTTGGCGTAACCATTGAAAATTTTCATTATATCAAATCATATCGAATAGACCCCCCTTCCGACAACGATAAATGGGCAAAAATTTGTGAGTATATAATTCGCCACTATAACGAAGGGTGGGCGGATGGATTCCATTATAATATCAAGTATTGGGAAATTTGGAATGAGCCAGATGCAAACCACACCGGAATGGGCAACGGCTGTTGGAACGGAACAGCAGAAGAGTTTTTTGAACTCTATCGCGTCGCATCACTGCATCTGCGCAAATGCTTTGGCGATACAATAAAAATAGGCGGATATGGACATTGTGGGTTTTATGCAATTGTCGAAGATAAATTAGCATCGGCAATGGCAATGGGCTCAGATCGAGACCTTGACAAATGGGAAATAAGAAAAATCGGGTTTATTGACTTTTTTGAAAAATTTATTGCCATGGTTGTAAAAGAAAATCTTCCATTAGATTTCTTTTCACACCACAGTTATTCCACCGTTGTTCCCACAGTGAGAATGCAGAAATATGTAGAAAACTATTTTGAAATAGCAGGATTGGAAAATGTTGAAATACATCTAAACGAGTGGAATCCAAGTCCAAGCAAAGAAACTCGCGGCAGGTCAGTTTCATGTGCAAACAGTGTTGCCATGATGTGTGCAATGCAAAATACAAAAATGGCTGTGATGTGTTTTTACGATGCAAATATAGGTGCAAATATTTATGGCGGATTGTTTAATCCGATAACATATGAACCGTTTTGCGCATATTACGGTTTTAAGGCATTTGGCAGACTTTATGAATTGGGCACTCAAATTGAATGTGTGTGCAACAACCCAAATGTTCATGCCATTTCTGCAACAAATGGTGAAACTACAGCGGTTTTAATTGCAAATTTAGGCGAAGACACCGAAATTACACTTGATATTTCCGGTAAAATTGCCGCCCATTTGATTGATGAAAATAATATGATGACTGAAATGAAAATTGATATAAACTGTTTTTCTTTAAAAGAAAATCAAGTAGTATTGATTGAAAAACGCCGATAGGAAAATCGACAACCACTTCAAATGAATTGGGATGATATAATCTGTTTATTTCACAATTCAGGAGACTAAATAACCTCAAAGGCGAAAATCGGATGAATGCCGAAAACATCCAATTTTCTATCCGGGATGAAATAGTGTTTTCTTCAATGTTTTAAATGCCGGTAGGCCATAGATTTCGAAACACCTAGGCCATTGCTTTGCATTATGTGATGTGGAACTTACTTTGAGAATCTACATGAAAAAGCAAATTGCCGTTTATATGTCAAAACCGCTTGACAGTTTAAGCTCTCATATGTTAAAATACAAAACGCATCATGTGAAATGCATCTTTTTTGGCCCGGTAGTTCAGTTGGTTAGAACGCTAGCCTGTCACGCTAGAGGCCGAGGGTTCGAGTCCCTTCCGGGTCGCCAAACTTCAATGCCTGCGGGCAGTCTGAAAAACAGTTGCCCGCAGGCATTACAAAGACGCTTCTATAGCTCAGGCGGCAGAGCGCGTCCTTGGTAAGGACGAGGTCACCGGTTCGAATCCGGTTAGAAGCTCCAGCAAGACGCGGGCCCAAATCGTGTGATTGGGCCCGCATCTTTTCTTTGACAGCCCGTATCTCTACCCGAAATGCCCCCATGCAGGTGGCAAATCCGGCACAGCCCGGACACTGCCGGCACTTTCCTTGCGGAGAACTCTCACACTGGAGAGCTCTCGTCAGTCGTGCTTTGGAGCTTGCAATATTTTGCATTTTGGTTTAT